>NZ_FNTJ01000001.1:600000-815000 GCF_900105185.1 Pseudomonas saponiphila
GCCCGAATCGCGGTGAACCAGTTCCGTCTGCCCGGGGTGGAAGTGGTGGCCCAATTGGTCCGGCATTACCCTCAGGGCGCGCACTTTGCGCATTCCGTGGGCTACATGGGGCGGATCAACGAGAAAGAGCTGAAGTCCCTGGACCCGGTGAACTACAGCGGCACCCACCACATCGGCAAGACCGGCATCGAGCGCTTCTACGAGCCGGAACTGCACGGCCAGGTAGGCTATGAAGAGGTGGAAACCAACGCTCGTGGGCGGGTGCTGCGGGTACTCAAGCGCACCGATCCGATTCCCGGCAAGGACATTGTCCTGAGCCTGGACATCAAACTGCAGGAAGCTGCGGAGCTGGCCTTGGGCGGGCGCCGTGGTGCGGTGGTGGCGCTGGATCCGAACACCGGTGAAGTGCTGGCGATGGTCAGCCAGCCGAGCTTTGATCCCAATCTGTTCGTCACCGGCATCAGCTTCAAGGCCTATGCCGAGTTGCGTGACTCGATCGACCGGCCACTGTTCAACCGGGTGCTGCGCGGCCTGTATCCACCGGGCTCGACCATCAAGCCCGCGGTAGCCATTGCCGGGCTGGATGCCGGGGTGGTGACGGCCTCGTCCCGCGTCTACGACCCGGGTTACTACCAGTTGCCCAACTACGACCACAAGTACCGTAACTGGAACCGTACCGGTGACGGTTATGTCGACCTGGATACCGCGATCATGCGGTCCAATGACACCTATTTCTACGACCTGGCCCACAAGCTGGGCATCGATCGGCTCTCGGCCTACCTGAGCAAGTTCGGGATCGGCCAGAAGGTCTCCCTGGACATGTTCGAGGAGTCGCCAGGGTTGATGCCGACTCGTGAATGGAAGCGCGCGACCCGGCGCCAGGCCTGGTTCCCGGGGGAGACCCTGATCCTCGGGATCGGCCAGGGCTACATGCAGTCCACGCCGTTGCAACTGGCCCAGGCCACTGCGCTGGTTGCCAGCAAGGGCAAGTGGAACCGGCCGCACCTGGCCAAGAGCATCGAAGGCGAGAAGCCGGTGGATCACAATCCGATGCCGGACATCGTCCTGCGCGATCAGTCGGATTGGCTGAAGGTCAATCACGGCATGCAGCAGGTGATGCACGGTGCCCGGGGCACGGCGCGCAAGGCTGCAATCGGATCGCCTTATCGCATTGCCGGCAAGAGTGGTACGGCCCAGGTGGTGGCCATCAAGCAGGGCGAGAAGTATGACCGCTCCAAGGTTCAGGAACGGCACCGCGACCACGCCCTGTTTGTCGGTTTCGCCCCGGCGGAAAACCCGAAAATCGTGGTTTCGGTCATGGTCGAGAACGGTGAGTCGGGTTCTGGGGTCGCCGCTCCGGTGGTGCGTCAGGTGATGGACGCCTGGCTTCTCGGCCAGGATGGCCAGCTCAAGCCCGAGTTCGCCAGCCCTATCAGCGCGGAGGCTACGGCCCGTGAAGAGTAATTTTGACCGCATCCTCTCCAGTGAGGATGTGATGCGTCGCCGCGCGACGCTGCTGCAGCGCCTGCATATCGACGGCCCGTTGCTGGTGCTGCTGCTGACGCTGGCCGCCGGTAGCCTGTTCGTGCTGTATTCGGCCAGCGGCAAGAGCTGGGATCTTTTGGCCAAGCAGGCCACGTCCTTTGGTATCGGCCTGGTGTCGATGATTGTCATCGCCCAGTTCGAGCCGCGATTCATGGCGCGCTGGGTGCCCCTGGCTTATGTGTTCGGCGTGGTGTTGCTGGTGGTGGTGGACGTCATGGGCCACAACGCCATGGGGGCTACCCGCTGGATCAACATTCCCGGGGTGATCCGCTTCCAGCCGTCGGAGTTCATGAAGATCATCATGCCGGCGACCATCGCCTGGTACCTGTCCAAGCGCACGCTGCCGCCGCATCTCAAGCATGTGGGGATCAGCCTGATCCTGATCGGCATTCCGTTCATCCTGATCGTGCGCCAACCGGACCTGGGGACGGCCTTGCTGATCCTGGCCGGCGGCACTTTCGTACTGTTCATGGGCGGCCTGCGCTGGCGCTGGATCCTCAGCGTGCTGGCGGCCGCGGTGCCAGTGGCGATCGCCATGTGGTTCTTCATCATGCATGACTACCAGAAGCAGCGGATCCTGACGTTCCTCGACCCTGAAAGCGACCCCCTGGGCACTGGCTGGAACATCATCCAGTCCAAGGCGGCGATCGGTTCCGGTGGGGTTTTCGGCAAGGGCTGGTTGCTGGGTACCCAGTCGCACCTGGACTTTCTGCCGGAGAGCCACACCGACTTCATCATTGCGGTCATGGGGGAGGAGTTCGGCCTGGTGGGCATCTGTGCGCTGCTGCTGATCTACCTGCTGTTGATCGGGCGCGGGCTGGTGATCACTGCCCAGGCGCAGACACTGTTCGGCAAGTTGCTCGCAGGCAGCCTGACCATGACGTTTTTTGTTTACGTTTTCGTCAACATCGGTATGGTCAGTGGCTTGTTGCCGGTGGTGGGCGTGCCGTTGCCGTTCATTAGCTACGGAGGAACTTCGCTGGTGACACTACTGTCAGCGTTTGGGGTTTTGATGTCGATCCATACCCATCGCAAGTGGATCGCGCAGGTTTGATTAAGGTGAAGAATTCAATGCAAGCAATGCGTGGCTGGGCCGCTCGGTATGCGCCGTGGGTCGGTCTGGTAGGCATCCTGGGTGCAGCGCAAACCGCGTTCGCCGGTGATTACGAAGGTTCGCCGCAAGTGGCCGAATTCGTTGGCGAAATGACTCGGGACTATGGTTTCGCCGGGGAACAGCTGATGGGCGTGTTCCGCGAGGCCGAGCGCAAGCAGTCGATTCTTGACGCCATTTCGCGGCCTGCCGAGCGGGTCAAGCAGTGGAAGGAATACCGGCCGATGTTCATCACCGACGCGCGCATTGCCCGCGGAGTGGACTTCTGGCGTCAGCACGAGGCGGTCCTGGCCCGCGCTGAACAGGAATACGGCGTGCCGGCCCAGGTCATAGTGTCGATCATTGGGGTTGAAACCTTTTTCGGTCGAAATACCGGGAATTACCGTGTAATCGACGCATTATCGACCCTGGGTTTCGATTATCCGCCGCGGGCCGAGTTCTTCCGCAAGGAGTTGCGCGAGTTCCTGCTGCTGGCCCGCGAAGAGCAGCTCGATCCGCTGAGCCTCAAGGGGTCCTACGCCGGGGCCATGGGGCTGCCGCAGTTCATGCCCAGCAGTTTTCGCGCCTATGCGGTGGATTTTGACGGCGATGGGCACATCAATATCTGGACCAACCCGGACGATGCCATTGGTAGCGTGGCCAGTTACTTCAAGCGCCATGGCTGGGTCGCCGGCGAGCCGGTGGTCAGTCGCGCCGATGTGCGTGGCGATCGCGTGGACGAAGGCCTGACCACGGGGATCGAACCGACCAAGACGGTGGGGGAGTTGCGAGCCCTGGGCTGGTCGAGTCATGATGCGCTGCGCGATGATATGCCGGTCACCGCTTTCCGCCTGGAAGGTGACAATGGCCCGGAATATTGGATGGGCCTGAAGAATTTTTACGCGATCACTCGCTATAACCGCAGCGTGATGTATGCCATGGCCGTACATCAGTTGTCTGAACAGCTGGTCCAAGCACGGGGCGTCAAGTAATGCTGGCAATGCCAATCCGCAAACCCCTGAAGCTGGTGGCTTTTGCCGCGTTGTCCTTGCTGGTGGTCAGTTGCTCGACGAGCCGCTCGCCGCAGCAGAAATCCTCGAATGGCGTGCGCTCCATGCCTGGGCTGGACGTCAACCGTGCCCACAAGGATGGCGCGCCTTGGTGGGATGTAGACGTTTCGCGGATCCCCGATGCGACCCCGACCTTGCATACCGGCCCTTACAAGGCCAATCCGTACACGGTGCTGGGCAAGACCTACTTCCCCATCCAGGAGTCGAAGAACTACGTGGCTTCCGGCACGGCCTCCTGGTACGGCACCAAGTTCCATGGCCAGAACACTGCCAATGGCGAGGTCTATGACCTGTATGGCATGAGTGCCGCACACAAAACCCTGCCATTGCCCAGCTACGTCAAGGTCACCAATCTGGACAACAACCGCAGCGTGATCCTGCGGGTTAACGACCGCGGTCCGTTCTATTCCGACCGGATCATCGACCTGTCCTACGCGGCGGCGAAGAAACTCGGCTATGCCGAAACCGGCACCGCCCGGGTCAAGGTCGAGGGCATCGATCCGCAGCAGTGGTGGGCTCAGCGTGGCCGTCCGGCGCCGTTGATGCTCAACGAGCCGCAAGTGGCGCAAAATAGCGCGCCGGTGGTCACGGCTTCCACCGGCACAGTCGAGCAATGGACCCCGCCGCCCCAGCAGCACGCGGCCGCAGTGGTTCCGGTACAAGTGAAGAACGCTCCTGCAGCGGCTTCGGGCCAGTATTTGCAGGTGGGCGCGTTCGCTAACCCCGATGCTGCCGAGCTGTTGAGGTCGAAGTTGAGCAGCATGGTGAGCGCTCCGGTGTTCATCAGCTCGATCGTGCGCAACCAGCAGACGCTGCATCGGGTCCGCCTGGGGCCATTTGGCACGCCGGGTGAGGCCCAGCAAGCACAGAACAGCGTGCGCTTGGCCAACCTTGGGCAGCCCAGCGTGGTCACTGCCGAGTAGGAATATTGAAGATTGAAGGTCCGCTTGCGGTATTGGGGGGCGGGCCCTGGTTGTTGGCTCGACGAACAACAAAAGCCCGGCAAGGGTCAGTGAGTGAACAACTGCACACGCGACAGCCCTGTTAGAAGGCTGTCTGAAATAGTTTTGCCCTCCCGGGCAAGTTTCCATTAGCAACTTCGAGAGACGGATGAACATCACCACCTTTGCCAAACGCCTGTGCCTGCTTGTCCCGCTGATCATCACGCCCGCCGCCTGGGCGGTCGAAGCGATGCCGTCGCCACCGCAACTGGCCGCCAAATCCTATGTGCTCATGGACGCCAGCAGCGGTAACGTGCTGGTGGAGAACAATGGTGACCAGCGCCTGCCACCGGCCAGCCTGACCAAGCTGATGACCGCGTACATCGCGACCCTGGAGATCCGTCGCGGTCAGATCGGCGAGAACGATCCGGTGACCGTCAGCGAGAACGCCTGGCGTACCGGCGGTTCGCGGATGTTCATCAAGGTGGGCTCGCAAGTCACCGTCAGCGACCTGCTGCACGGGATCATCATCCAGTCGGGTAACGACGCCAGCGTCGCGGTTTCCGAGCACATCGCCGGCAGCGAAGACGCCTTTGCCGACATGATGAACAAGACCGCGGCCGACCTGGGCATGAGCAACAGCCACTTCATGAATCCTACCGGTCTGCCGAATCCTGAGCACTATTCGTCGGCTCACGACATGGCGGTGCTGGCGCGGGCGATCATCCACGAAGACCCGGCCCACTACGCCATCTACTCGCAGAAAGAGTTCTTCTGGAACGGCATCAAGCAGCCCAACCGCAACCTCTTGCTGTGGCGCGACAAGACCGTCGACGGTCTGAAAACCGGCCACACTGACGAGGCTGGCTACTGCATGGTGTCTTCTGCTGTGCGTGATGGCATGCGCCTGATCGCCGTGGTGTTCGGCACCAACAGCGAACAGGCCCGCGCCGCCGAAACCCAGAAGCTGCTGACCTATGGCTTCCGCTTCTTCGAAACCCAGACCTTCTACCAGAAGGGCACCGAGCTGGCCCAGGCCCAGGTCTGGAAAGGCACCACTCATCAGGTCAAGGCCGGTCTGGCCGAAGATCTGACCATGACCATGCCTAAAGGCCAATTGAAAAAGCTGGCGGCCAGCATGACCATGAACCCGCACCTGGTCGCGCCGATCGCCAAGGGTGACGTGATTGGTAAAGTCGAAGTGAAGCTGGACGATAAGGTGGTGCACAGCGCCGACCTGATCGCTCTGGAAGCGGTCGACGAAGGTGGTATCTTCCGCCGCATGTGGGATAGCATCCGCCTATTCTTCTACGGCTTGTTCAACTGATATTGTCGACCTGCATGGCCCTCGCTCCGAAGTGGATCGAGGGCCATGTCCGTCGTCCGGCTTACGAGGCCGTTACTGCCATGACAGACACTGACGTTAAGTCGCACAAGATTGAATTTCCCGTCGATGACTATCCGATCAAGGTGATCGGTGACACGGTTGTCGGCTTCAAGGACACCGTGATCGAGATCCTTGCCAAGTACGCCACTCTGGACATCAAGTCCCTGGCCGAGCGTCAGAGCAGCAACGGCAAGTACACCACGGTACAACTGCACATCACCGCCACCGGCGAAGACCAACTGCGTGATATCAATAGTGCCCTGCGTGCTACCGGTGTCGTCCACATGGTGCTGTGATGCCGCAGACGCTGGGCTTTCGTGAGCTTGGCCTGATGGCCTACGAACCGGTCTGGCAGGCCATGCAGCGCTTTACCAATGAACGCGGCACCAGCGCACCGGACGAAGTCTGGCTGGTGCAGCATCCTCCGGTGTTTACCCAGGGTCAGGCGGGCAAGGCCGAGCATCTGCTGCTGCCGGGAGATATTCCGGTGGTGCAGGCCGACCGCGGCGGGCAGGTGACGTATCACGGCCCAGGCCAGTTGGTGGCCTACTTGCTGCTGGATGTACGCAGGCTGGGATTCGGCGTGCGTGACCTGGTCAGCCGCATGGAGCAATGCCTGGTGGAGTTGCTGGCCAGCTATGGCGTGCCGGCGGCGGCCAAGCCCGATGCACCGGGGGTCTACGTCGACGGGGCGAAGATTGCCTCGCTGGGTCTGCGTATCCGCCACGGATGCTCCTTTCACGGCCTGGCCTTGAACGTGGACATGGACTTGCAGCCGTTTCGACGGATTAACCCCTGTGGCTATGCCGGGTTGGCGATGACCCAACTGAGCGACCATGCAGGGCCGATTGAATTTGCCGAGGTAAGTGCCCGGCTGCGTGCGCAGCTCGTCAAACACCTCGACTATGCTGAGCAGACGACCCTAACGGGCGGAATCGACTGATATGACTACTGCGCAAGACGCTGTTGAAACCCTGATCCCGACGCTGGATGTATCCGAGCGGGCGGCCCGTCCGAAAGTTGAAACCGGCGTCAAATTGCGCGGTGCGGAAAAGGTCGCGCGCATTCCGGTGAAGATCATTCCGACCACCGAGCTGCCGAAGAAGCCGGACTGGATTCGCGTACGTATTCCAGTCTCGCCGGAAGTCGACCGGATCAAGCAGTTGCTGCGCAAGCACAAGCTGCACAGCGTCTGCGAAGAGGCGTCCTGCCCGAACCTGGGCGAATGTTTCTCCGGCGGTACCGCGACCTTCATGATCATGGGCGACATCTGCACCCGTCGCTGCCCCTTCTGTGACGTTGGCCACGGCCGTCCAAAACCGTTGGATGTCGATGAGCCGATGAACCTGGCGGTGGCCATCGCCGACCTGCGCCTGAAGTACGTGGTGATCACCTCGGTAGACCGTGATGACCTGCGTGATGGCGGTGCCCAGCATTTTGCCGACTGCATTCGCGAGATTCGCAAACTGTCGCCTAACGTTCAGTTGGAAACCCTGGTTCCCGATTATCGTGGTCGCATGGACATCGCCCTGGAAATTACCGCCGCCACGCCGCCGGATGTGTTCAACCACAACCTGGAAACCGTGCCACGCCTTTACAAGGCGGCGCGTCCAGGCTCGGACTACCAGTGGTCGCTGACCCTGCTGCAGAAGTTCAAGCAACTGGTACCCCATGTGCCGACCAAGTCCGGCCTGATGCTGGGCCTGGGCGAAACCGACGATGAAGTCATCGAAGTCATGAAGCGCATGCGCGAGCACGACATCGATATGCTGACTCTCGGCCAGTACCTGCAGCCGTCGCGCAACCACCTGCCGGTGCAACGCTTCGTGCACCCGGACACCTTCGCCTGGTTCGCCGAGGAAGGGTACAAGATGGGCTTCAAGAACGTCGCTTCCGGCCCGCTGGTACGTTCCTCGTATCACGCCGACGAACAAGCGAAGCTGGCCAAGGAAGGCCTGGTTTCCTGATGTCCCCCGCCCGCAAGGTTCAGGCCTTGCGGGCAATTTTGCCGCGGTTTGGCACGCTTTCTGCGCTGCGCCTCCCTTGTATTCTCCGTGGGTGATTTCCCCTCTTCTGTTTAGTGGCATTCATGGCTACTGTGCTGGGGTGAATTCACACAGGGAGAATCTGCATGCCCATCCAACCCACTGCTGCCCTTCACGCTCATCTGCCGGTGCCGGCATTGACGGCGGAAGGCGTCATTGGTCTTATCGCCCCCGCCGGTCCTGCTGCTCTGGATACCGAAAAAGCCTGCCAATGGATGCGTTCCAGGGGCTATACGCTGCGGATCTTCCCTGGCGTAGGTCAACAGGATGGCTACCTGGCAGGCAGTGATCAGGTCCGTCTCGATGACTTGCACGGGGCTTTTGCCGATAGCGAAATCGACGCCATTGTGTGTTTGCGCGGGGGCTATGGCAGCCCGCGCTTGCTGGACAAGATCGACTTCGAGCTGTTGCGACGCAATCCCAAGCCATTTGTCGGCTACAGCGACATCACTGCCCTGCACCTGGCGATCAATCGCCATGCGGGCTTTGTCAGCTTTCACGGACCCATGCTCAACGCCGACCTGCTGGGCGGCAAGCAGGCGCCAACCGAGGCGGCGTTTTTCAACATGCTCAGAGGACAGGTCAAGAGCGGCAGCCTGCTCCCCCATCCGGTAGCTTTTCCCTTGACCACGGTGGAGCCGGGAATCGCCCAAGGGCCGCTGGTGGGTGGCAACCTGTCACTGATTGCCAGTACCTTGGGCACGCCTTACGAAATCAACACCGGCGGCGTGATTCTGTTTATCGAAGACGTCAACGAGCCGCTGTACCGCATCGACCGCTTGCTCAATCACCTGCGCCTGGCCGGCAAGCTGGAGGGGCTGCGCGGGGTCTTGGTCGGGGATGTGGCCGGTGTGGATTTCACCGCGTTGTGCGCGTTGCTCAAGCAGGTCTTCGAGCCCTTGCGGATTCCGGTGCTGGCGGGATGGCGCAGCGGTCATTGCGATCCGAACCTGACCTTGCCGATCGGGGCGCTGGTCAAGCTGGATGCAGGGGCCAGGGAGTTGACCCTGGCTCAGGATGTGGTGTTCAAGTAAGGCGCGTGCGAAGGAGCCAGCTCCTTCGCCAATGCCTATCTAGCGGCTGCGCAGGCTTTCCAGCAATTTGTGGGTCGGGTAGCCATCTGCGGGCCAGCCCAGTGCCTGTTGGGCACTGCGAATGGCCTTGCGGGTATTGGCGCCGATGATGCCGTCGGGGTTGCCGGCTTCATATTGGTGGGTGCTGAGCAGGGTCTGCAATTCGATGCGTTCGGAGCGGCTCAGGGGCAGATCGTCCTTGGGCCAACTGCCGTCGATCTGGCCAGCGCCGCCAAACCGTTCGGACAGCAGATTGACTGCGAGGGCGTAGGACGATGAGTTGTTGTATTTGAGCACGGCCCGGAAGTTATCCAGAATCAGGAACGCCGGCCCTCGGTAGCCCGCAGGCAACAGCAATGAGGCAGACAATTGCTCGGAACCGTATGGCAATGCCTTGCCGTTGCTCGTTGTCATGCCCAGGCTCAGCCACTCGCCCATGGTCTTGCGGGTGGAGGCGTCGGCCAAGGCGTAGTCGAAGCCGCTCTTGAGCTGGACCTCAACGCCCCAGGGCTGGCCTTTTTGCCAGCCTGAGCTCTGCAGGTAATGGGCTGTGGAGGCCAGGGCGTCGGCCGGGCTGTTCCAGATATCTCGGCGACCGTCGCCGTCGAAGTCCACGGCATGGGTGTTGTAGGTGGTCGGAATGAACTGGGTCTGGCCCATGGCGCCGGCCCAGGAGCCAAGCATCTTCTCTGGCTGGATGTCGCCGTGCTGGATGATCTGTAAGGCGGCAATCAACTGGCTGTTGGCGAAGGCCGGGCGGCGTCCTTCATAAGCCAGGGTGGCCAGGGAGCGGATCACCGACTTGTTGCCCTGGAAGTCGCCGAAATTGCTCTCCATGCCCCAGACCGCTACCAATGCCTGGCGATCCACGCCATAGCGCTGTTCGATGCGTTGCAGGATGTCGCTGTATGCGGATTTCGGTGAACGTGACCGAGCGTTTCGCTAATACGTGACCGGTGCTTCCACCCCGGTTGCGCGGGTTCTGGATTGTAATCGCATCGGTCACGATGCGGCTTGTTCCTCGGCTTTTTTTCGGCGCAGCGACTCGCCTTTCATCGTCAGTCGGTAGGCGTTGTGCACCAGGCGGTCGAGGATGGCATCGGCCAGGGTCGGGTCGTTGATCCAGCCGTGCCAGTGCTCGATGGGCAGTTGGCTCGTCAGGATGGTGGAGCGGCTGCCAGCGCGGTCGTCGATCACCTCCAGCAGGTCATGCCGGGCTCCTTCCTCCAGCGGGGCTAGCGCCCAGTCGTCCAGCACCAGGACGTCGACCTTTGCCAGCTGTTGCAGGGTACGGCCGAAGCTGCCGTCGCCATGAGCGATGCGCAGTTGTTCCAGCAGGCGCGGGGTGCGCAGGTACAGGGTGCTATAGCCCTGGCGGCAGGCCTGGTTGCCCAGGGCGCAGGCCAGCCAGGTTTTGCCGGCACCGGTCGGGCCGGTCAGCAGCAGGTTGTGCTGCTGGCGGATCCAGTCGCCACTGGCCAGGGTGGCGATCAGACGCTCGTCCAGGGCGCGTCCGGTGCGGCGGTCGAGATCTTCCAGGCAGGCGTTGGCGTACTTGAGCTTGGCCTTCTTGCGCAGCCGTACCAGGCGCTGGTTGTCACGCCAGGCCAGTTCGCGGTCGAGCAGTAGGCCGAGGCGTTCATCGAAGCTCAGGCTGTGGCTGGCCGGCAGCGTCCATTGCTCTTCCAGGGCGCGGGCCATGCCGTCCAGGCGTAGCTGGTGCAGTTGATTCAGGGTGTGTTGCGGCATCATCGAACAGCTCCTGTTGCGGGGGTTGGTAGTAGTCGGCGCCACGGACGTTCTCGTGGTCGCCGGGTAAGGTCGTTTCGGCGGCACGCTGGGGCAGCGGCTGTTGATCCAGGCCTTGCTGGAGCAGGTTGCGCACGCTGCGCCCGGTGAAGGCGCGCAGGTGTACGGCACGTTCGGCAGCGGCTTCCAGGCGTGCATTGCCATAGCGCCGGGCCAGCGAGAGCAGGCCGAGGCAGGCGCGGTAGCCCATCTCCGGGTGCGGCTTGTGGGTCAGTTGGTGATCGATCAGTTGGCGCGTGTAGGGGCCGATCCGCGCGCCCCAGTCGAGCAGGCGTTGTGGCGTCCATTCGCGATGCGCCTGGTGCGCCGCGGGCATGTGCTCGCGCTGGGTACTGTAAGCGCCGCGTCGCCCCAGCAGCAGGTGGCTGGCCACCCGCCGGTTGCCATGCAGCACTTCCAGGGTGTGTGCCGTCAGTCGCACGTCCACGTTCTGCCGGGCCAGGGCGGAGGGCACGCTGTAGAAGCTGCCATTGACCTCGATGTGGTAGTCGATGCTGACCTTGCAGCGCTTGAAGGTGGCGACCTCGTAGGGATGCACCGGCAGCGCTCGCAAGGCCGGGCGATCCAGGCGCTCGAACCAGTCGCGCCGGCAGCCATCGAGCCGCTTGAACGGGCGCCGATTCAGATCCTCCAGCAGCTCGGCGATGGCCTGGTTAAGCGCATGCAGGCTGAAGAACTGCCGATGGCGCAGCCGCGCCATGATCCAGCGCTCGACCACCTGCACCGCCACCTCGGCCTTGGCCTTGTCCTGAGGCTTGCGTGGCCGTGCCGGCAGGATCACCGTCTGGTAATGACGCGCGCACTCCAGCGTGGCCCGGTTCAGGCCCGGCTCGTAGCGATCCGGCTGGGCGACCAGGGCGCGCGGATTGTCCGGCACAACCATTTCCGGCACGCCGCCAAAGTAGGTCAGAGCCTGGCCCAGCGAGGTCAGCCAGTCCACCTGGGTTTCGCCTGGCGTCGCGCAGGCATAGGTGTAATTCGAGGCGCCCAGGGCGGCGACGAAGATGTGCGCCCGGCGCACTTCGCCGGTGGCCGGGTCGACCACCGGCAGCGTCGGCCCGGCATAGTCGATGAATAGCTTCTCGCCCGCACGGTGCAGCTGACGCATCGAACGTTTGAGCGTCTGGGCGTAGCGCCGGTAGTGCTCGACGAACTGGGTGTAGCGGTAGGTCGGCTGGCCCGCATGCGCGGCGAGATATTCCTCCCACAGCAGCTGCAAGGTCACGCCCTTGCGTCGCAACTCGCGGTGGATGCTCAGCACATCGGGCAGCACTCGCTCACCGCGCGGCTTGTTCGTCGACGTCGGTGCAAACAAGGCGGCCGCCAGCGCGGCCTCGTCCATGGCCACCAGCGCCGGCCAGTCCAGCCCGGCCACCCGCGCCGCCGCGATGTACTTGCTAACCACGCCCTTGGACAGCTGCAAGGCACGGGCAATCTTCTCGTGGGACAAGCCGGCCTCAAACTTGAGGCGCAGACATTCTTTGATGTTTCGCATGGCTACTCGCGGCGCCGCCATCTTCCTCTCCCGAAATCGGTCGAGGATGGCGGCGCATCAGGTCATGCGCAACGAAGGGGAAGGCTTTCGCTAAGTCGTGACCGGCGATTTCGGTAAGCCGTGACCACCTGTTTCGGAACAGGCGGAAAATCGGTCACGTTGCTACCGAAATGAGCGGTCACGCGTTAGCGAAATGACCGGTCACGATCAACCGAAACGGCCGGTCACGGTGCTCCGAAATCCGCAGCTGTACTGGAGCAGCAGGGCCTGGCCCTTGCGTACCCTGACCGGAGACAGGGCTCCATCCAGGTATTCCCAGACCGGGCGGGTGAACTCCGGCTGGCTGCGGTCAGCCTTGATGACGCTCATGTCCGGGGTGATACCGGCGAAGGCCCGGTCGAAGACGTCGGCGCGAATGCCGGCGTTCAGGGCTTCGGTACGGAATGCGTTCAGCCATTCATCGAAGGTCTGGGCGGGCTGGATGTCCAGATTGTCGGCGGTCAGCGGTGCGACAGTAGCGGGTGCGGCGAGGGGGGCTGCCTGGAGGGTGGGCAGCGGTTGGGCATCGGCGGCGGTAGGTTGTTCCGCGCAGGCGACGAGCAAAACGAGGCTGGAGGCAGCGATCAGTTGGCGCATGTGCCAACGACGGGAAAGACAAAAGGGCATGCACAGGTCCAGAGAGAATAACTATCAGGTGCAGACCTTATCATGCCGACGGGGTTCAGGGCTTCAGGCGGCCAGAAAGTAAGAAGCCTCCCAGCTTTTAGACTGGAAGGCTTCGCGGCGGTAGCTGCCTTTGCCCTTGGCCGGGCGTTCCTGACGGCTGCGGAACAGTGGCTGGGCGACAATGGATTTGGCCTTGTTGGGGCCATGCTTGGATGGCTTGCTCATGGTTCTGTACTCGCGGTTTGTAGAGAGGTTGCGGCGCGCATCATCGGCCAGAGTGGGGCGGCTGTCCAGCATTCCGGGGCATGCAGCTGCCTGGTGGGAGATGAGCGGCGTACTTACTCGGCCGGCAGGGCCAGGCGTTGGCCGGCCATGAGCAGCGACAGGCGGCTCAGGCCGCTCCAGGGCGAACCGCTGGCCTGCCCCTTGATTTGCGCGTCGATGCGCTGGGCATCCAGCAGCAATTGCCCCCAACGCTGCGCAGAGTAACGTTGCAGAGCCTTGCTCATCAGGGGTTTGCGTTTGTCCCAGACGGGAGGCCGGGCCTGGCTGAACACCTTGTCCAATGGCACGCCCTGGCTGAATTGCAGGGCCAGGTTGGCCAGCAGCCGCAGTTCTCGGGACAGGGCCCAGAGAATCACGGGAGGTTCGACGCCTTCACCGCGCAACCCTTCCAGCATGCGCAGGGCGTGGGCGGCTTCACCGTTGAGAACGGCATCCACTAGCCCGAACACATCGAAACGCGCACTGTCGGCCACTGCGGCCTGGACCGTTTCGACGGTGATCTGTCCACCTTCGGCCATCAGCTTGAGTTTTTCGATTTCCTGGGCGGCGGCCAGCAGGTTGCCCTCGACCCGCGCGGCGATCAGCTCCACCGCGTCCTGGCTGGCGGACAGCCCGGCCTGTGACAGTCGCTGACGAATCCACTGTGGAAGCTGGTTGGCGTCCACCGGCCAGATCTGTACGAACTGGGTCTGGGCACCTTCCACCAAGGCCTTGCCCCACTTGGTCTTCTGTGCGCTGCCATCGAGCTTGGGCAGGCTGATCAGCAGCACTGTGTCCTCGGCCGGACGCGAACAGTATTCGATCAGTGCTGCGGCGCCCTTGTCTCCGGGCTTGCCCGAGGGCAGGCGCAGTTCCAGCAGGCGTTTTTCCGCAAACAGCGACATGCTGGCCCCGGCTTGCAGCAGGGTGCCCCAGTCGAAGCTGGCATCGGCACTGAATACCTGGCGCTCGTCGAAACCCTGCTGGCGTACGGCAGAGCGGATGGCATCGGCGGCTTCCTGGCAGAGCAGGGGATCATCGCCGCTGATCACGTAGACCGGCGCGAGAGGACCTTGCAGGTGTTTGCCGAGTTGGGCGGGTGCGAGTTTCATAGGCGGGGCCAATGGGGGCGCGTGAGCGCCCCACAGGGCTTACTGGTTCGGCAGCTCCAGGGGGGACTGTTGCGGAGTTTCCGCCTCAGCCTTGCGTGCAGCTTCCAGAGCCTGGGCTTCGGCCTTGGCTTTGGCTTCGGCGGTGGCCTGCAGTTGAGCAAGCTGGTCCGGGGTCAGCAATTGCAGGCGGACCAGCATGCGCTGGATCAGGTCGCGGCGCATTTCCTTGCGTGTTTCAGACGATTCCTGATCGGAGCCGGTGATGTTGTTGCCGTCATGTACGAAGACTTTCTGCACTTCCAGTTTGTCTTCGAGCAGATGCAGGTTGTCGTGGGTCAGGATTTCGTACCTGAGCGTGGTGCCGATCTCGTATTCGGCCGAGTTGCCACCGCCTGTGTAACTGAGGGTACGCTGGGAGTTTTCCTCGTTCAGCAGCACCAGTTTGTAAGGCGCGCCGGCATGGACCCGCACACCGCTGCTTTCCAACTGTTGCTGGAGCATTTTCACGGTGGTGCCGTAGGCATCCCGGGCGCTCAGGTCGAGTTCCTTGATGCTCAGCTCATGGGTTCCCGTTCCGCGCAACTGGAAGCCACAGGCGCTCAGTAGTACGGCCAGACCCATCACCAGCAGGTTACGTTTGATCATGTATTGCTCCCCTTGAAACCAAATGGGCCACCTCGTGGCCCTGGAGGTTTTGTTCGGCGCCCGATCCCGGATCGGGCGCCTGATCCAATTAGCTGGCGACGATGTTGACCAGTTTGCCCGGCACCACGATGACCTTGCGGATGGTCAGGCCTTCGGTGAAGCGCAGCACGTTCTCGTTGCTGCGAGCCGCGGCTTCGACTTCTTCACGGCTGGCGCTGGCTGGCATCTCGATCTGGCCGCGCAATTTGCCGTTGACCTGGATGACCAGTTGCAGGCTGTCTTGAACCAGAGCGCTCTCGTCCAATACCGGCCAGCCTGCGTCGATCACCGGGTCGGCGTGACCCAGGCGATTCCAAAGTTCGTGGCTGATGTGCGGGGTGATCGGCGCCAACAGCAAGGTTACGGTTTCCAAACCTTCCTGAACCAGTGCGCGGTCCTGCTCGGTAGCTTGCGGGGATTTTTCCAGCACGTTCATCAGCGTCATCACCTGGGCGATTGCGGTGTTGAATTTGTGGTTCTGGCCCACGTCGTGGCTGGCCTGCTTGATGGCTTGGTGGATCGAGCGGCGAATGGCTTTCTGCTCGTCGTTCAGGCTGGCGATGTCCAGTTTGCCCGGCAGGCCTTGTGTGACATGTGCTTGAGCCAGACGCCAGACGCGCTTGAGGAAACGGTGCGAACCTTCGACGCCGGAGTCCGACCATTCGGCGCTCATGTCAGGTGGCGAGGCGAACATCATGAACAGGCGGCAGGTGTCTGCGCCGAACTGGTCAATCATCGACTGTGGGTCGACGCCGTTGTTCTTCGACTTGGCCATCTTCTCGGTGCCGCCGATTTCCACCGGCAGGCCGTCAGCGATCAGCTTGGCGCTGATGACCTTGGCCTTGCTGTCGCGTTCGAGTTCGACGTCCGCCGGGTTGAACCAGGTGTAGGCACCGTTGGCTTCACGACGGTAGTAGGTCTCGGCGATCACCATGCCTTGGGTCAGCAGGTTCTTGAATGGCTCGTTGGAGCTCACCAGGCCTTCGTCACGCATCAGCTTGTGGAAGAAACGCGCGTAGAGCAGGTGCAGGATGGCGTGTTCGATACCGCCGATGTATTGGTCCACCGGCAGCCAGTGGTCGGCTGCCGATTTTTCCACCAGGCCGCCTTCAAAGTGCGGCGACGCGTAGCGAGCGTAGTACCACGACGATTCGACGAAGGTGTCCATGGTGTCGGTTTCACGCTTGGCCGGTGCGCCGCATTTCGGGCAACTGCACTCGTAGAACTCGGGCATGCGTGCCAGGGGCGAACCGGCGCCGTCCGGCACCACATCTTCCGGCAACACGACCGGCAATTGGTCTTCCGGCACCGGCACATCGCCGCAGCTGTCGCAGTGGATGATCGGGATCGGGCAGCCCCAGTAGCGCTGGCGGCTGATGCCCCAGTCCCGCAGGCGGAACTGGGTGCGTGATTGACCGAGGTTTTTCTTCAGCAGGGCCGCTTCGATAGCGTCGAAGGCGCCAGGGAAATCCAGGCCGTCGAATTCGCCGGAGTTGATCAGTTCGCCGTGCTCGCCGTAAGCGTCCTGCCATGGCGCCGGAGTTTCATCGCCGGCGCTGGTGCGTACCACGGCCTTGATCGGCAGGTCGTACTTGCTGGCGAATTCGAAATCGCGCTCGTCGTGAGCCGGGACAGCCATGACCGCGCCATCGCCGTAGTGCATCAGCACATAGTTGGCCACCCACACCGGGAGCTTCTCACCGGTCAGCGGGTGTTCGACGAACAGCGAGGTGGGCAGGCCTTTTTTCTCCTGGGTCGCCATGTCCGCTTCGGCGACGCTGCCGCCTTTGCATTCGGCGATGAATGCCTGCAACTCGGGGTTGTTCCGCGCGGCCAGGGTGGCCAGCGGGTGCTCGGCGGCGACGGCGACATAGGTCGCGCCCATCAGGGTGTCCGGACGGGTGGTGAACACCTTCAGGGTGCCGGTTTCGCCGATCGATGCCTGATCGTAGGGGAACTGCACTTCCATGCCGCGGGACTTGCCGATCCAGTTGCGTTGCATGGTCTTGACCTGCTCGGGCCAGCCGGTCAGCTCGTCCAGACTCTCCAGCAGCTCATCCGCGTAGGCGGTGATCTTGAAGTAGTACATCGGGATTTCGCGCTTCTCGATCAGCGCGCCGGAGCGCCAGCCGCGACCGTCGATCACTTGCTCGTTGGCCAGTACGGTCTGGTCGACCGGGTCCCAGTTCACGGTGCCGTTCTTGCGATAGATCACGCCTTTTTCGAACAGGCGGGTGAACAGCCACTGTTCCCAGCGGTAGTAGTCCGGCTTGCAGGTGGTGACCTCGCGGGACCAGTCCACCGCCAAACCCAGGCTGCGTAGCTGGGTCTTCATGTAGGCGATGTTTTCGTAGGTCCACTTGGCGGGAGCCACGTTGTTCTTCATCGCGGCGTTTTCCGCCGGCATGCCGAAGGCGTCCCAACCCATGGGTTGCAGGACGTTCTTGCCTTGCATGCGCTGGTAGCGGGAGATCACGTCGCCGATGGTGTAGTTGCGCACGTGCCCCATGTGTAGCTTGCCGCTGGGGTAAGGGAACATGGATAGGCAATAGTAGGTTTCCTTGCCTGGCTGTTCACTGACTTCAAAGGACTTTTGCTCGTCCCAGAACGACTGGGCGGCGGCTTCGATTTCACGGGGCTGATAGTGTTCGTGCATGGCTACTTTTGTACTGAATAGGGGTGGCCTAATCCTCTTCAATGCAACCACGGGGAGCGATGACGCCAAATACGGCGATTTTCAGTGCCCGATGGAGCTGGAAGTGGAGTTACAGGAAGCGCCGTAGCATACATGACCGCACTCTGCCGAGGGAAACCTTGATTGCTCGGCCGGGCCGTTGGTCGCGGCGGCGCGACGCTTGCGGTCGTCCGACTAAGCTCAAAAAGGGGAGTGAGTCTTATTCTTCGATGAGGTGAACGGATGCTTGAGTCGCAGCGAAAAGTTACAGAACCAGAGGTGTATGAAAGGCTGCTGAATCGACTGGCTCTGGCCCTGGATGCACTGAAGACTGCGGATCGACTGCGTGATGAGCGGCCTGTCGAGTTGGAGTTGCGGGGGCTAAGCAGTGCTGAATTCGAACTGATCCGGGCCTATCTGGCTCGCAGCCAGCATGAAATGCAGATCAGCATGCCGGGTGATCGGCAGCAGCAGGAAATGCCTCGTTCAGCCAAGATCATTTGGTTGAAGGATCAGGCCCCCGTCAAGGAGTCAGTGAAAGTCCGATCACATCAGTGCAAGTAGGCCCCGGGCTCCGCCTGGGGCGAATGCGGTCGTAGCCGAGGCGTTCATGAGCAAAAGTACTCGGCGTTGGTTGTTGCGGCAGGGCTTTGCCCTTTAGGCTTCGGGCATCTTTTGGAGATGCCCGATGCCTGTTCGTTATTTCATCAAGCAGTTGCTGTTGCCGCCCGGCATTCTTTTGCTGTTGCTCCTGTTCGCCTGGTGCCTGCGTCACTCCCGTCCGCGGCTGGCGCGTTGCTGTTTTGTCCTGGGGTTGGGCGGTTTCTGGCTGATGAGCTTGCCGGTGATGGTGGAGTGGGGGGCTCGCGGGTTGGAACAGTTGCCTCCCTTGTCCCAGAGTCAGTGGGCAAGCCTGGCCCAGCAGGCGGATGCGATTGTGGTCCTGGGTTCAGGCCGCGAGCGCGGCGATCCGGCCTGGGGTTCTGATCAGCCCACCGGCGTGGGGCTGGAGCGTGAGCGCTATGCCGCGCGTTTGGCCAAGGCTTCCGGGCTGCCGGTGCTGACCAGTGGCGGCTTGCATTACGGCACGCCGCCCACCGAAGCGGCGCTGATGGCCGAGTCGTTGCTCAATGACTTTGGCGTGACGGTACGCTGGCAGGAAGGTCGCAGTCGCACCACCTGGGAGAATGCACAGTTCAGCGCCGAAGTCTTGCAACCCTTGGGCATCAGGCGCGTGGTGGTGGTGACCCAAGCCTGGCACATGCCTCGCGCCGTCTGGAGTTTCGAGCACGCGGGATTTGACGTGGTGCCGGCTCCGGTGGGCTTTCTAGGGGTGGACAACGCCCGTCCGCTGAGCGGTTGGATGCCAGAGTTCAAGTCGATCTGGCAGAGCGGCCAGTTGCTTAACGAGGCGGTGGGACAGCTCGGGTACCGACTTTTCTATCGCTGAGTGGCGCGCCGGCTCCCGCAGGAGCCGGCTGGCCGGGGAAGGGCTTCACACAGTCTTGGCAATGCGACTGGCCAGCAGGGCCCAACCGAACAGCAGAGTGCAGAGCACCACCAGCGGCCATGAGCGCCATTTCAGGTAAGGCGTCAGATTGTGCATGGGCACCACTTCGCCATACAGGATGCCGCGCTCGAACTGTGGAATCTGTACGGTGATCTTGCCGAACGGGTCGATCAGCCCGGTGACGCCGTTGTTGGTGGCGCGGATCATCCAGCGTCCTGCCTCCAGGGCCCGCATCTGTGCCATCTGCAGATGCTGCAGGGGGCCGATGGAGGTGCCGAACCAGGTGTCGTTGCTGATGGTCAGCAGCAGGTCGCTGCGGGCCGAAAGACCGGCGGCGAACTCGGGATAGACCACTTCGTAGCAGATGAACGGCGCAATCTGATAGCCCTTGGCTTGCAGCAACGGCTGGTCCGCCGGGCCACGGGCAAAGTCCGACATCGGCAGGTTGAAGAAGTCGATCAGGCCGCGCAGCACTTCCTGCAGGGGCACGTACTCGCCGAAGGGCACCAGCTTTTGTTTCAGGTAGGTGCCGTCGCCTTCGCCGGTCACGGTAATGCCATTGAAGTAGCGCTTTTCATGGCGCACCAGCTGGCGCACTGGAACCCCGGTAATCAGCGCGGAATGACGGTCTGCGGCAAAGTTGCCCATCATCGTCAGGTAGCCTTCGGCGGACTCCTTGAGCACCGGAACCGCGGTTTCCGGCCAGACCAGCAGGTCCACCCGCTTGCTGCTGAAGCTCATGTCGCGGTACAGGGCCAGTTGGGCGTTGAGCTGGGCAGGGTCCCATTTCATGCTTTGTTCGATGTTGCCCTGGACGGCCGCGACCGACATGGGCTCTCCCGACGGGCTGGTCCAGGCATGGCCTTTGAGCGCCAGGCCGATGGCCCAGGGAGCGGCCAGCAGTAGCAGTCCGGCAACAATGAACCCTTTGCGCCCGGCCTTGATCAGGCGCGGCAGGTTGTAGAGCAGCGCGGCGGTCAGGGCCAGGGAGAAGGAGATCAGCCAGATACCGCCCACTGGCGCGAGTCCGGCCAGGGGGCCGTCGAGCTGACTGTAGCCGGAGTAAAGCCAGGGGAAACCGGTGAGGAACCAGCCGCGAAACGCCTCTTGGCCCAGCCACAGGGCAGCGAAAGCCAGAGCATCCGCCAGCGGTGCTTCATTGCGCCGCAGCCAGCGGGCCCAGAGCCAGGCGGGCAGGGCAAAGAACCAGGCAATGGCGGCAATGAAAGCCAGCATCAGCAGGCCGGCGAGCAAGGCCGATGCACCGCCGTAGGTATGGATGCTGACGTAGATCCAGCTGGTACCGGCGCCGAACAGGCCGAAGCCGAAGCACCAGCCCCGGCCCAGGGCCTGGCGTGGTGTCAGTTCTCGCAAGCCGGCATAGAACAACCCTACCGCCAGCAGAGCCAGGGGCCAGATGTTGTAGGGTGCCAGCGCCAGGGTGGTGATGGCACCGGCTGCCACGGCCAGCAGGTTGCCGGGCCAGCCGGGTCGGGTTGAGCGCTGCAAGAGGCGTTTCATCAGCTCTTTCCTGTTTCGCACCGGGCAGGGCACGAGGAGATGGGTGGGTTGGATTTAGCTGGGCATCGCGCCGTGCGGCTCAGTAGCCTGTCCCCGAGAGCCGTCGCCCCGAGCCCGGGGTTCCGGTTTCGGGGCGACGATTCTGTGTGCAGGAGAGCTGATGCCCCTGGCCCCTAGCGGGAAACGGGTGTCAGGCGCAGCAGATGAATCCGCCGGCTGTCGGCATTGAGCACGCGGAAGCGATAGGCGCCGATTTCAGTGATTTCGTTGCGTTTTGGCAAGTGGCCGAAGGCACTCATTACCAGTCCGCCGACGGTATCGAATTCGTCATCGGAGAAGGTGCTGTCGAAGAACTCGTTGAAGTTCTCGATCGGCGTCAGCGCCTTGATCAGGAAGTCGCCGCTGGGCAGGGGCTTGATGTAGCTGTCTTCCTCGACATCATGCTCGTCTTCGATGTCGCCGACGATCTGCTCCAGCACGTCTTCGATGGTCACCAGGCCGGCCACGCCGCCGTACTCGTCGATGACGATGGCCATGTGGTTGTGATTGGCGCGAAACTCGCGCAGCAGCACGTTCAGGCGCTTGGACTCGGGGACGAAGGTCGCCGGGCGCAGCAGGTCCTTGATGTTGAAGCTGTCGCCGTTCTCCTTGAGGATCAGCGGCAGCAGGTCCTTGGCCAGCAGGACGCCCATCACGTCGTCATGGCTTTCGCCGATCACCGGGTAGCGCGAATGCGCGGAGTCGATGACCGCGGGCAGGAACTCCCGGGGTGTCTGGGTCGCCCTGATGCTGATCATCTGCGAGCGCGGCACCATGATGTCCCGGACTTGCAGGTCAGCCACCTGGATGGCGCCTTCGACGATGGCCAGCGCTTCGCTGTCCAGCAATTTGTTCTGATGGGCTTCGCGCAGCAGCTCCAGCAGCTCCTGGCGGTTTTTCGGCTCATGGGCAAAAGCCTGGGTCAGTTTGCCCAGCCATGACTTTTGCCCGTTGCTCGATCGATCTTCGCTCATAGCGATTGCTCTGAATCCTTGGTTGTTACAGGGGGTTGTTGATCAACTTTCGTCGTCTGCATACGGGTCGGGATGACCCAGTTCTGCAAGCAACGTTCGTTCCAGTGCTTCCATTTCCTCGGCTTCGTCATCATCTATATGGTCGTAACCCAACAGATGCAAGCAGCCGTGAATCACCAGATGGGCCCAGTGGGCCTGAAGTTCCTTGCCTTGTTCGGCAGCCTCGCGTTCGACTACCGGAATGCAGATCACCAGATCCCCCAGCAAGGGGATATCCAGCAACTCATCCGGCACGTCGGCAGGGAATGACAACACATTGGTGGCGTAATCTTTGTGACGCCAGGTGTGATTCAGCTCGCGGCCTTCGGCTTCGTCCACCAGGCGGATGGTCATTTCCGAGTCGGCTGTGCGCTGGCGCAGGGCCAGCTCGCACCACTGGCGGAACTGTTCGTCGCTAGGGGCCGGCTGTTGGCTGGCGCGCTGCAGATCGAGCTCAAGCATCGTGGCGCTGGCCTCTGTCGGCAGAACCCTTGGCGGCCTCGTCGTCGGCTCGCAACTCGAAGCGCTCATAGGCTTCGACGATGCGTTGCACCAGCGGGTGGCGCACTACGTCCTTGGGCATGAAGTGGGTGAAGCTGATACCGGGCACATCCTGGAGCACCTTGATCACCTGGGCTAGGCCGGACTTGGTGCCCTTGGGCAGGTCGACCTGAGTGATATCACCGGTGATCACCGCGGTGGAGCCGAAGCCGATCCGGGTGAGGAACATCTTCATTTGTTCCACGGTGGTGTTCTGGCTTTCGTCGAGGATGATGAAGCTGTTGTTCAGGGTTCGGCCACGCATGTAGGCCAGGGGCGCGATCTCGATGACCTGGCGTTCGATCAGCTTGGCCACTTGTTCGAAGCCGAGCATTTCATACAGCGCGTCATACAGTGGGCGCAGGTAAGGGTCGATTTTTTGCGCCAGATCACCTGGCAGGAAACCGAGCTTCTCGCCGGCTTCCACCGCCGGACGCACCAGCAGGATGCGCCGCACCTGCTCGCGTTCCAGGGCGTCCACCGCGCAAGCGACGGCCAGGTAGGTCTTGCCGGTGCCGGCCGGACCGATGCCGAAGTTGATGTCGTTGCCCAGGATCTCCTTGACGTAGCGTTGCTGATTCAAGCCGCGTGGGCGAATCATGCCTTTCTTGGTACGCAGGGCGATGGCGGCGTCAGCCACCGACGGGTTATCCAGCTCTTCCACAGCGGACTCCTGAAGGAACAGGTGCACCAGGTCCGGCGACAGCTCGGTTCCCTTGGTTTCCCGATAGAGGCGGCGCAGAAGATTTTCCGCGGAGGTGGTGTGCTTGGGTTCGCCGATCAGTTCGAACTGATTGCCGCGATTGCGGATCTCGATCGTCAGGCGCTGCTCGATCAAGCGCAAATGCTCGTCGAATTGCCCGCACAGATTGGCGAAGCGGCGAGCCTCGAAGGGCTCGAGGATGAAACGATGAGGTTCTATGGGTGCGTTCAAGGTCGTTTTTTAGCCGCCCAACGGCAATTAAGATGGATTCAAGGATAACGCCAGCGGCCTGGGTGCGAAAGCTCTTATGCGGAGCGTGGGCCGGTGATGCTTTCTTCGTAGGAGCCGGCTTGTCGGCGAAGCGGTCTTAAGGTCTTTTCGCTGGCAAGCCAGCTCCTACACAAGCCAGCCCCTACACAAGCTGGCTTCTGCACAAGTCAGTTCTTACGATAACAGCGAGCCGCGCAGTGAGTGGGGTTGCGCCGAGTCGATATGCACGTCGGCGAATTGGCCAATCAGGGTGGGATCGTCGCAACGGAAGTTGACGATCCGATTGTTCTCGGTGCGGCCCTGCAATTCGCCCGGATCTTTCTTGGAGTAGTCGGTCACCAGGATGCGCTGGGTCGACCCGACCATTTGTCGGCTGATTTCAAACCCTTGCTGGTTCAGGCGGTGTTGCAGCGCGTTCAGGCGCTCCTTCTTCAGTGCTTCCGGCGTGTCGTCGGCCAGGTCGGCGGCCGGAGTGCCCGGGCGCTGGCTGTAGACGAAGGAGTAGGAGAAGTCGAAACCGACGTCTTCGATCAACTTCATGGTCTGCTGGAAGTCTTTTTCCGTCTCGCCAGGAAAACCGACGATAAAGTCCGAGCTGATGCAGATTCCCGGTACCGCCGCTCGCAGTTTGCGCAGCTTGGACTTGTACTCCAGAGCCGTGTGATTGCGTTTCATCGCCGCCAGAATCCGATCCGAGCCCGATTGCACGGGCAGGTGCAGGTGCTTGACCAGTTCCGGCACTTCGGCGTGGGCCTGGATCAAACTGTCGGAGAATTCCAATGGGTGCGAAGTGGTGTAGCGAATCCGCTCGATGCCATCCACCGCGGCAACTACGCGGATCAGCTCGGCCAGGTCGGCCAGGCGACCGTCATGGGTCTGGCCCCGGTAGCCATTGACGTTCTGGCCAAGGAGGGTGACTTCGCGCACGCCGTTTTCCGCCAGGTGGATGATTTCGGCAATCACGTCGTCAAATGGCCGGCTGACCTCTTCGCCCCGGGTGTAGGGCACGACGCAGAAGGTGCAGTACTTGCTGCAGCCTTCCATGACCGAGACATAGGCACTGGGGCCGTCGATGCGCGGCTCGGGCAGATGGTCGAACTTTTCGATTTCCGGGAACGAGACATCCACTTGCGGCAGCTTGCTGATGCGCGCGGCATCGATCATTTCCGGCAGGCGGTGCAGGGTCTGCGGGCCGAATACCACGTCCACATAGGGCGCGCGATCGCGGATGGCCGCGCCTTCCTGACTGGCCACGCAGCCGCCGACGGCAATCACCATCTCCGGATTGGCCAGTTTCAGCTCGCGCCAGCGACCCAGCTGGGAGTACACCCGATCCTGGGCGCGCTCACGAATCGAGCAGGTATTGAGCAGGATGACATCCGCGTCTTCGGCACGTGCGGTGACTTCCAGGGCCTGATGTTCACCCAGGAGGTCCACCATGCGCGAGCTGTCGTACTCGTTCATCTGGCAACCGTGGGTTTCGATGTAAAGCTTCTTGGCCATGGACCTCAGTCTCACGTGATTCAAACAACCGCGCATTATAGGGGCCATGCCCACAGGTTCCTAGCGTTGTGCATCGGGTAGCTATGCTATAGTTCGCGCCCTATTTTTATCCCCCGATGTGTTGCCCGCCCACCATGACCAAACGTGAAGCCCCAATCTACAAGGTGATTTTCCTCAACCAGGGCCAGGTGTTCGAAATGTACGCCAAGCAGATCTATCAGAGCGATCTGTGGGGTTTCCTGGAGGTGGAAGAGTTCGTCTTTGGCGAGCGCACGCAAGTGGTCGTCGATCCGAGCGAAGAGAAGCTCAAGGCTCAATTCGAAGGCGTGGTGCGCAGCTTTGTGCCGATGCATTCGATTGTGCGCATCGACGAAGTGGAGCGCCTGGGTACGCCGAAGATCAGCGAAGCCCGTGGTGTGAGCAACGTCATGCCGTTCCCGATGCCGATGCCCGAAAAATAAGCCTGGCTGGCCACTTCTTCGCAAGGGGCGGGTTCGTGTCGGTAGGCGCTGGCTTGCCAGCGAAGGGCATGCAGGCTTTTACGGCAATGGCGAGAAAGGCGAGCGCCCATCGGCGCTTTGCAGTTCCATCAGGTATTTGCGGAAAATCTGTCCCAGCACCTGGGTCGCGACTTCCAGCTCGTCGCGCTGCATGTGCTCGGCGACTTCATCGGCGGTGTCCAGCGCGTCTTCGGCACCGTTGACCGCAGCCATCTTCAGCACGATATAGGCCTGGACATTGTTGGCCGGCACGCCCTCACCGTGGAAGAACATGGTGCCGAGTTTGAATTGCGCCTGAGCGTGGCCTTGCAAGGAGGCTTTTTCGAAATAGCTCAGGGCTTGATTGAGGTCACGCGGCGCGCCTTTGCCTTCGTAGTAGAACTCACCCAACTCGTATTGCGCCTCGGCGTCGCCTTCATCGGCGGCTTTCTGGCACGCGGCCAGCGCCTCGGCCTGTTCCTGTGCCTGGGGATCGAGGGTGCAGCGACCCATCGCCGGGATCAACAACGAGTTGCCGCCTGCTTGTGCGTGCGCGAGCAGGGGCTGAAGGAGCAACAGGCAGCCCAGTGTCAGGGCGCGGCCGGTGCGGTTCATGGGAATCGACTTACCTCTGAGGGGCGCGCGGACCCAGCAAGGGGTCCAATAAGCGCGCATTATGAAATAAGCAGGGCCAACCTTACAAAGTCTTTACTCGTTTTTCTGCTGCGTGGCCGCGATATCCGTCGCCTTGCTGGGCATTTGTACCCTTGGCAGGGAAAGTTCGAGTAAAGCCTCCCGCTGGCGCGGTTGATCACCACGCCAGCCCGCTTGCACTTATTTCAAGGCGGCAAATGCGCGTTCGGCGGCATCCAGGGTCAGTTGCAACTCGGCTTCGCCGTGGGCGATCGAGGTGAAACCTGCCTCGAAGGCACTCGGCGCCAGGTACACGCCGCCTTCCAGCATCAGGTGGAAGAAACGCTTGAACAGGTTGGCGTCGCTGGCCATCACGTCGTCGAAGGTGACGATGTCATCGGCGCCGCTGAAGTACAGGCCAAACATGCCGCCGGCTTGGGTGGTGACGAACGGAATGCCCGCGGCATCCGCGCGTTGTTGCAAGCCTTCGAGCAGGCGGCTGGTGTAGTCGCTCAGTTCGGCATGGAAGCCCGGGCGACTGATCAGGCGCAGGGTGGTCAGGCCAGCGGCCATGGCCAGCGGGTTGCCGGACAGCGTGCCGGCCTGGTAGACCGGGCCCAGGGGCGCGATGTGCTCCATGATCTTGCGCTTGCCGCCGAAGCAGCCCACCGGCATGCCGCCGCCGATGATCTTGCCGAAGGTCGACAGGTCCGGTGTCACGCCGTAGTGAGCCTGGGCACCGCCGAGGGCGACGCGGAAGCCGGTCATCACTTCGTCGAAAATCAGCACCACGCCGTGCTGGTCGCAGAGGCGGCGCAGGCCTTCGAGGAAGCCGGGTGCCGGCGGTACGCAGTTCATGTTGCCGGCCACTGGCTCGACGATGATGCAGGCCACTTCCTGGCCGACTTCAGCAAGCATTTGCTCCACGGCGGCGATGTCGTTGAAGGGCAGCGTCAGGGTGTGTTTGGCGAAGGCCGCCGGTACTCCGGCGGAGCTGGGAACGCCTTGGGTCAGGGCGCCGGAACCGGCCTTGACCAGCAGGCTGTCGGAGTGGCCGTGGTAGCAGCCCTCGAACTTGATGATGCTGTCGCGGCCGGTAAAGCCCCGGGCCAGGCGAATGGCGCTCATGGTGGCTTCGGTGCCGGAGCTGACCATGCGCACCATTTCCATGGACGGCACGATGGAGCACACCAGATCGGCCATTTCGGTTTCCATGGCGGTCGGTGCGCCGTAGGACAGGCCGTGTTCCAGCTGCTTGCGCACCGCATCCAGTACGTCCGGATGACTGTGGCCAAGGATCATCGGGCCCCAGGAACCGACATAATCGACATAGCGCTTGTCGTCTTCGTCGGTGACGTAGGCGCCTTCCGCGTGCTTGAAGAACAGCGGGGTGCCGCCCACGCTCTTGAAGGCGCGAACGGGCGAGTTGACGCCGCCGGGGATGTGTTTCTGGGCATTGGCGAACAGGGTTTCGGAACGGGACATGAGCGGGCTCTCAAAAAGTCAGCTGTTGAATAGGGCGTTGAAGGCGCGGGCGCGACGGGTCACTTCTTCGGCGCTATCGGCGCCGAACAGACCGTGGACCACTGCCAGCAGGTCGGCGCCGTGGTTCACCAGCGGCGCAGCGTTATCCAGGGTGATGCCGCCGATCACGCAGATCGGCAGGTGCAGGCAGGCCCGGGCCTGATCCAGCAACTCCAGGCTGGCCGTGGGCGCGCCGGGTTTGGTGGTGGAATTGAAAAAGCGGCCGAAGGCGACATAGCTGGCGCCTTCCTTGGCGGCCTGCTCGGCCAGTGACAATTGGTCGTGGCAGGTAGAGCCGATGATCGCCTGGCGACCCAGCAGGGCCCGGGCCGGCGTCAGTGGGCCGTCGGTCTGGCCCAGGTGCACGCCGGCACCAATGCGCGCGGCCAGCTCGGCGTCATCGTTGATGATCAAACGGGTCTTGTAGCGCTCGCACAGGGTCAGCAGGGTTTCGGCTTCCCGCAGGCGGCGGGCCTGATCGTCGCTTTTATCGCGGTACTGCAACAGGGTGACGCCGCCTTCCAGCGCCGCCTCCACGTACTTCAGAAACTTGCCGGCCAACAGCTGGCTGTCGGTGATGGCGTACAGACCACGTAGTTTCATCGAGCGGGCCTCATGACATTACGAGCAGAAATCCAACGGCAAGCGACGTGGGACGAATTGGCCGCGACCCAGTTGTTCGGCGTCGCGCAGGGTGCGCCAGGTGTAATCAAGGGCCGATTTCACGGCGCTTGCCAGGTGTTCGCCTTGTGCCAGGCGTCCGGCCAGGGCGCTGGCCAGGGTGCAGCCGGAGCCGTGATAGCTGCCTGGCAGACGCTGGCAGGTGTAGGTTTCGCGCAGGCCGTCGCGGCTGTACAGGCGATTATGCACTTCGTGTTCATCGCCATGGCCGCCGGTGATCAGCAGGTGCTTGACGAACGGCAGGAGTTTTTCGGCGCATTGGTCGGCGCTGCCTTCGGGCAGTTCCGCAAGAATTCGAGCTTCAGGGAGGTTGGGGGTGGCAATGGTGGCCAGGGGCAGGAGGCGTTCGCGCATGGCGTAGCCGACTTCATCCTTGCCCAGCCGGCCACCGCCGCCGGCGCGCAGCACCGGATCGCAGACCAGCGGCAGGTGCGGGTGCGCCTGGAGCAGTTCGACCACGGTGGCGACCATCTCCAGGGAGCCGAGCATGCCCAGCTTGACCGCGGCGACCGTGGAGTCGTTGAGCACGGCATTGGCCTGGGCCAGTACCCACTCGCGATCCAGAACGCGGAAATCGCTGACATTGACCGTGTCTTGCACGGTCAGGGCGGTGACAGCCGGAGCTGCGTGACAACCCTGAGCCAGCAGGGCTTCGATATCTGCCTGCAAGCCGGCGCCACCACTGGGGTCGTGGCCGGAGAGACAGAGGACAACGGGGCGAGAGCTGTAGATATTCATGGGCGGCGAGCTTACCACCAAACGCTTTTTTTCGCGGCGCCTGGCGTCTGCTGGAAATTGTCGCCACGCTGGGCGCGAACGTCTTGACCGATGCAACAGCTCTAGCTCGCGGTATTGCGCTGAAAGGCTTGATCTAGAGCCTTTAGACTAAAATTTACAATGGTGTTCATTGGCCATCAGCGGCTATGCTAGAGTGCATTCAAACCAATAACAGGTCATGCCGGTTATACGTCTGCTCAAGGGAAATGGGGGACTTCCTGACATCACCGGACAAGCCACGCCGGGTCTTTAATGCGCTATTTGCTGCTGTTGCTGTTGAGCTTGCCGATGCTGGTGGGTGCCGCCGAGTTCGACGAGTTCACTCAGCGCCTTCCCCTGGGCCGAGTGATGCAGGTCCTTGAAGACGCCGGTGGTGAAGCGACCATTGCCGATGTCAGCTCGGGACCATTGGCCGAGCACTTCAAGCCTCACGATAAAGACACCCTCAATGCCGGTTATTCACGTTCGGCGTTCTGGCTGAAGATCGACCTCGATTACCGCCCGGGCAATCCTGCGGCGCAGCGCAACTGGTTGCTGGAGCTGGCCTATCCGCCCCTGGATCACCTGGATCTGTACCTCCCCGACGAAAGCGGCGGCTATCGCCTGGCGGAGCGAACCGGCGATGCCTTGCCCTTCGACAGCCGGCAGATTCGCCAGAACAACTACCTGTTCAACCTGAATTTCGCTCCCCATGAGCACAAGACGATCTATCTGCGGCTGGCCAGCGAAGGCTCGATCCAGGCGCCGGTGAGCCTGTGGTCGAACACCGCCTACCTTGAAGCCCAGCCCTTGCGTCTCTACGTGCTGGGGCTGATCTACGGGGTGTTGCTGGGCATGCTGGTGTACAACCTGTTCATCTACCTCAGTGTGCGCGACACCAGCTACCTCTATTACATCGTCTATATCGCCTCGTTCGGTTTTTACCAGTTGTCGGTCAACGGTGCGGCAGTGGAGTACTTCTGGCCCAACAGCCCCTGGTGGGCCAATGCCGCGACGCCGTTCTTCATCGGTTCGGCGGGGCTGTTTGGCAGTCAGTTCGCCCGCAGTTTCTTGCAGACTTCAGGTCACAGTCCCTGGGTTGACCGCATATTGATGGCGCTGATGGGCTTTGGTGCGCTGGTCATGGCCCTGTCGCTGATGACCAGTTATGCCCTGGCCTTGCGCCTGGCCACTACCCTGGCGCTGCTGTTCACCGTGGTGATCTATGTCGCGGGAATCGTCGCCTGGTGGCGCGGGTTGCGGGTGGCGCGCTATTTCATCATCGCCTGGTCGGCTTTCCTGTTCGGTGGGGTGGTCAACACCTTGATGGTGCTGGGTTACCTGCCCAACGTGTTCCTGACCATGTACGCCAGCCAGATCGGCTCGGCGATCGAGGTGGCGTTGCTGTCCCTGGCGCTGGCCGACCGGATCAATGCAATGCGTGAACAGCAGGCGCAGACTCTGCTGGAGGCAGGGCAGAAGCTTGAGGTGCTGAACCAGCAACTGGCCCATAGCAACCGGCTCAAGGATGAGTTCCTGGCCACCCTGACCCATGAACTGCGCACGCCGATGAACGGTGTCATCGGTTCGCTGGAGTTGATGCAGACCCTGGAACTGGACCCGGAGCTTGCGCAGTACCAGCAGACCGCCGCCGGTTCGGCGCGGGACATGATGCGCATGGTCAACGGCATCCTCACGCTGACCGAACTGCAGGCCGGCAAGCTCAGCGCCCAGCGCCAGCCCTTCAGCTTGCGTTCGCTGCTGAGCGCGCTGCAAACCCAGTACGCCGCCAGCGCGGCGGCCAAATCCCTGTTGTTTCAAGTCGATCTGAGTGCGGGATTGCCTGATCGCTTGCAGGGGGATCGCTGCAAGCTCAGCCATTGCCTGGAGTGCCTGCTGGATAACGCCGTCAAGTTCACCCACTCCGGCGGCGTGGTCTTGCGGGTGGTGACCCGGGCCGTCTCGGTCGAAAGGGTCAGCTTGAGTTTCGAGGTGATCGACAGCGGCATAGGTTTCGTCAATCTGGACGAGGCGATGCTGTATCAGCGCTTCTTCCAGCTCGATGGTTCCATGACCCGCGAATATGGCGGATTGGGCATCGGCCTGGCGATCTGCCGTCAGTTGGTGGAACTGCTGGGTGGGCAGCTGACTCACGAATCCACGCCCGGGCAGGGCAGCTGCTTCCGTTTGCAGGTGGAGTTTGAGGTCCAGGAACCGATTGCCCGGCTGCCGGCAGCCAATCATCGACGCACGCCCCAGGACTGCACCGTGCTGCTGATCGACGACAATGACGTCGACCAACTGGTGCTGCGGGGCATGTTGCTCAAGCTCGGTTACCGGGTCCGCACGGTCGGCAGCCCAACCGATGCCCTGCAACTGCTGGGGCGCGAGCCGGTCAGCGCGGTGCTGATCGACGGCCAGATCAGCACTGCGCAGTCAGGGGCGTTTCGCCTGCAGGCTCAGGCGATGCCCGGTTATGCCCAGTTGCCTATCCTGTTGGCCTGTGTTCCCGGCACCGAGGGCTGTGCGGCCGTAGTGGGCGCCGATTGTCTTGGCAAACCGGTGAAGTTCGAAGCCTTGCAACTGCTGCTGTCCAAGCGCGTGCTCTCTGTGGAACAAGGCGAAAGCGCCGACATTTAGGCGGCTATGCCACTTTGTTCAGGGTAGTGCCGGTGCTTAACTTGAGGCCTTGGCACACCCTGAAGGAGCCCGGCAATGAACCTCCACCAGTTCGCTGAAACCCACGAAGTCACCAACCAGCCGCCCCCTCTGGACGGCGCCAATCTCTATCGGATCGATCTGCCGTTGCAGCAATGGATGCAGCGTTTCGATGCCGGTTGGGCCGAGTCCCGGGTCGATGCCTATGGCGCACTGGCGGGCGGTCCGTTGATGGAGGCGGGATTCCTGGCCAATCAGAACAAGCCGGTGTTTGCCAGTCACGATCGCTTCGGTCATCGCATCGATCTGGTGGAGTTCCACCCGGCTTACCATCAACTGATGCAGGCGGCCATCGAGGGCGGGCTGACCTCGCTGCCCTGGACCCACCCGCAAGCAGGAGCCCATGTGGCGCGTGCCGCCATGACCTACCTGCACAGTCAGGCCGAAGCCGGCAGCGGTTGCCCGCTGACCATGACGTTCGCCTGTGTGCCGGCCCTGAAGCTGCAGCCGGATATTGCCCGGCAATGGCTGCCGAAGATCCTCGCCACCGAGTACGACCCGCGCAACGTCGGCATGCAGCACAAGGCCGGGCTCACCATCGGCATGGCCATGACCGAGAAGCAGGGCGGGACCGATGTCCGGGCCAACACCACCCGGGCCTACCCGGTGGGGGCTCCCGGGCCGGGGCAGGCCTATGAGCTGGTGGGGCACAAGTGGTTCTGCTCGGCGCCGATGTGCGATGCCTTCCTGACCCTGGCCCAGACCGACAAGGGCCTGACCTGTTTCCTCCTGCCCCGTCATCGCCCGGATGACAGCCGCAATCAGTTCTATATCCAGCGCCTGAAGAACAAGCTCGGCAACCTGTCCAACGCCTCCAGCGAAGTGGAGTTTCGCGGCGCTCTGGCCTGGATGATCGGCGAGGAGGGGCGCGGGGTGCCCACCATCATCGAGATGGTGGCCATGACCCGCTTCGATTGCATGGTCGGTTCCAGCTCGCTGATGCGCCAGGCCCTGACCCAGGCCAGCCATCATTGCGCCCATCGCCGCGTGGGCGGACGCCTGCTCAGCGAACAGCCGCTGATGCAGAACGTACTGGCCGACCTGGCCCTGGAAAGCGAAGCGGCCCTGGCCCTGAGCCTGCGCATGGGGCGGGCCCTAGACCATCAGGATGACGCCCAGGAGGCCAAGTTCTCCCGCTTGGTGACGGCCGTGGGCAAGTACTGGATCTGCAAACGGGCCCCAGCCATGATCAACGAGGCCGCCGAGTGCATGGGCGGTGCCGGTTATGTCGAGGACAGCATCCTGCCGCGGCTGTACCGTGAAGCGCCGGTGAACTCGACCTGGGAAGGTTCCGGCAACGTGCAGTGCCTGGATGTGCTGCGGGCGCTCTCGAAAGAGCCCGGCGTGCTGGATGCGCTGTTTGCCGAGCTGGGAGAGGGACATGGCGACCGGCGTCTGGCGGCGCATATCGTCGCACTCAAGGACAGCTTCAGGGACACCGCCGACATTCAATACCGCGCCCGGCAACTGACCGAGGACATTGCTCTGGGCCTGCAGGCCAAGCTGTTGCTGGAGGCGGGGAATGACCTGGTCAGCGAGGCCTTCATCGCCAGCCGCCTGGGCGGTCAGGGCGGGCGGGTCTATGGCACGCTGCCCCGCGGGCTGGATGTGGCCGCCATCCTCGCCCGCTCCACCCCCCAAGGCTTCTGAACCGCTGCAGGACCGGCTTGCCGGCTCCTGCAACTCCGCTGTTCCCGTGGGACGGTGTTGCAGGCAAGATAAACGCCTGCAAGATCAGAACACAGGATGCTTACCGTGACCGAAGCTTTTATTGTCGTTCAAACCGCCGAGCAAGCCGTGGATCGGCTTGCTGCTTTGCATGAGCGGGCCACCACGGCCCTGAGCCAGGCGCTCAAGCGTTACCTCAAGGATCGGGTCGAACCGGATGCCGAGCAGCGTGCGCTGTTTCGCTACCCCGAACTGCGCTTGACCTACCACTGCCACGGTGAAGTCCCACAGACCACCCGGGCCTATGCCAAGGTGCAACTGCCGGGCACCTACAGCGTCACCGTCACTCATCCCGCGGCCTTCCGTAACTACCTGCTCGAACAACTGGTGCCTTTGATGCACGACTTTACCGTCACGGTTGAAGTGGGTGTCAGCGAGCAGAACATTCCCTATCCCTACGTGGTGGAGCAGGGCGACGAACTGGCCGGTTCCGGCGTGACCGCGGCGGCCCTGGCCCGGGTATTCCCCAGCACCGACCTGTCGGCTGCCACCGACGGTATCGCCGACGGCCTCTACGACTGGGAAAACACCCACCCACTGCCCCTGGCACTGTTCGATGCCGCGCGGGTGGATTTCTCCCTGCGGCGCCTAGTGCACTACACCGGTAGCGACTGGCGGCATGTGCAGCCGTGGATCCTGCTGACCAACTACCATCGCTATGTCGACCAGTTCATCGTCCATGGCCTGGAGCAACTGCGCAGCGACCCGCGTTTCGTGCGCATGGTCCTGCCGGGCAACGTAATCATCGACAAGGGCATGGACCACGGCGAGGCCTCGGCGATCGCTGCCGGTGTGGTCTGGCACCGTTACCAGATGCCGGCTTATCACCTGCAAGCCAGCGATGGCCACGGCGTGACCCTGGTGAATATCGGCGTCGGCCCGTCCAATGCCAAGAACATCACCGACCACCTGGCGGTACTGCGTCCTCACTGCTGGCTGATGATCGGCCACTGCGGCGGTCTGCGGCAGTCGCAGACGATCGGCGACTACGTACTGGCTCACGCCTATATGCGGCGTGACGGGATTCTGGACCGCGTGGTGCCGCCGAACATCCCGATCCCGGCCTTGGCCGAAGTCCAGCTGGCGCTGCAGCAGGCTGCGGCCAATGTCACCGGGGAAAAGGGCGAGCAGTTGAAGAAGCGCCTGCGGACCGGCACCGTGCTGACCTACGACGATCGGAACTGGGAGCTGCGCTGGGCCGAGGAACGTCCATTCATCAATCTGTCCCGGGCAGTGGCGGTGGATATGGAAAGTGGCACCATCGCTGCCCAGGGTTATCGCCTGCGGGTGCCTTACGGCACCTTGCTGTGTGTTTCGGACAAGCCCCTGCATAGCGAGATCAAGTTGCCCGGTGCGGCCAACGCCTTCTATGAGCGGGCGGTCAGCCAGCACTTGAAGATTGGTATCGAAGCCGTGGACCTGATGCGCAGCGAGCTCAACTCCCTGCACTCGCGCAAACTGCGCAGCTTCGACGAGCCGCCTTTCCGCTAGGTGTTTAATCCGTGGTCATTTGGCGATCAGGCCACTAGCATTGTCGGTCCTGATCGCTGAATGTCCCCGCTGCCATGTCCCGTGCACCTCGTCCCGCTTCCCGTCGCCCAGGCGCCAAGCCGTTTTCTCCTTCTTCCAGCAAGCGCGTGCCCAAGGCGCCGCCGGCCGAGCCGAAACTGATCCTGTTCAACAAGCCTTTCGATGTCCTGACCCAGTTCAGTGATGGCGAAGGCCGGGCGACGCTCAAGGACTTCATTGCGGTTCCCGGCGTCTATCCGGCCGGGCGCCTGGATCGCGACAGCGAAGGGCTGCTGCTGTTGACCAATGACGGGCAATTGCAGGCGCGGATTGCTGATCCCAAGCACAAGCTGGCCAAGACTTACTGGGTGCAGGTCGAAGGCGAGCCCAGTGCCGAGCAGTTGCAACGGCTGCGTGACGGTGTCGAACTCAACGATGGCATGACCCTGCCAGCCCAAGCCCGGCAATTGGAGGAGCCTCAACTGTGGCCGCGCAACCCGCCGGTGCGCTTTCGCAAGAGCGTGCCCACCAGTTGGCTGGAACTGGTGATTCGTGAAGGGCGTAACCGTCAGGTACGCCGCATGACGGCGGCGGTGGGCCTGCCGACCTTGCGGCTGGTAAGGGTCAGGATTGGCGACTGGACCCTGGATGGCCTGGATCAGGGACAGTGGAAGGAAGTCGCGGCGCGCTTATAAGGCTCCGGATTCGATCAGGCCGATCACCACGCTCTTGATGATGAAGGCGGCCACGCCCAGGCCCAGTACGAAGAACAGGATAAAGGAGCCGAAGCGCCCGGCCTTGGACTTCTTGGCCAGGTCCCAGACGATGAAACCCATGAATATGATCAGGATGCTGACCAGACCGGTCATCATCCACTCTTCGAATACGGCTGGGTCCATCGATCATCTCCAGTGCAGGCAGGGTAAAAATGCCGGGCGAGTATACGCCAAGGCTCGCCGGCCTCGCATTGATCTGCATGCGTTATGTCGCCACAGCGTCCGGCCGGACTGGCTGCAGGAGCTGGCTTGCCAGCGATGCGCCCGCATACCTGCACTCGCCAGCCGGCTCCGACAGCTGGCCAGTCAATTGCGCAGGTGGGTCAGGGGCAGCTCGGTGCTGTTGAGTACCTGGTTGAGCACGAAGCTGGAACGTACGCTGGTGACGCCGTCGATACGAGTCAGGTGACCGAGCAGGAGTTTCTGGTAGTGGTCCATGTCCGGCACCACGACCTTGAGCTGGTAGTCGGCATCGACCCCGGTCACCAGGCTGCATTCCAGTACCTGGGGCAGGCTGCGGATCGCCGCTTCGAAATTCTCGAAGCGTTCGGGGGTGTGCCGGTCCATGCCGATCAGTACGTAGGCGGTGAGGCTCAGGCCGAGCATCTTGCGATCCAGCAAGGCGACCTGGCGGGAAATGTAGCCGTCGTCCTCCAACTGCTTGACCCGGCGCGAACACGGCGAGGGCGACAGGCCGATGCGCTCGGCCAGTTCCTGGTTGGAGATGCGGGCGTCGCGCTGCAATTCCGCCAAAATACTCAGGTCATAGCGGTCGAGTTTGCTCATCAATCAGGCCTTTCTCATAAGTATTGCGTTGAATTATCTATCTAGGGTTAAAAATTGCGCAAGAGGTGTTTTTGCAAGCAATCTTCGCAATCCGCTGTCGTCGGCCCAGGCCTATTCTTATCACCAGAATCACTGCCCGGACCTAGAGTCCACTGCGGCCCGCCGAATCAGGCCTGCCGCGGCCGCCAATCCCACAGGGTTGAGCCGGCCCCCGGGCTACACCCTGTCCAGAAGACGGAGTGAGGTGAGCCGGCGTCAAAAGCGTCGAGCACGGACAAAATCTCAAAGGGCGGCCGACGGGCCGCCCTTTTTTATTGCCTGCGAAATAAGTCTCGTGACTGATAATCTCTAGCAGAACCGCCCTGGGCTTTATCAGTCTTATCTACAGGCCCCAATCCGCAGTGAGGAATAGCATGAAGTCGCGCATCTGGCGTTTGGCAGGTGTTGGTGTGTTGTGCGTGAGCGTCAGCGCGCAAGTGCTCGCCGATGAGCGAGACGAAAGACGACCGCCACAGCAGGGAGGCCCTTCCGGTGAGCAGCATGAGCGTGCCGCGCAAGGTCGTGGGGAAGGCCATCAGGGCCGTCCGGAGAACCCGCCGGAACGCGCGCAACCTGCGCAACCTGCCCCGCAGCAGCGTCCGCAGAATGAAATCATTCGTGGCGAGAACAGCCGTCAGTTCGAACACAATGGACAGAGCCCCGGCGGGCAATGGCAGAACCGTCCCCAGCATGATCCCAATCAGCAAAGTCGGCCTGCGCCGCCACCACCACCGCAGCCAGCGCCCAGCCTGCCTATCCAGGGGCGGCCCGATACCGTGCGCCAGACCCAGGAGCCCCAGCGTGGCTACTACCAGGACATTCCCCGGCGCAACGACTACAACCCGCACTGGCAGGCCGGTGGACCGGGTTCGCGCCCGGACTATGTTCGTCCCAATGATCATCGCTGGCCGGGACGTCCCGATGGGCATGGCAACGGTTGGGGGCCAGGGCCGCAGTATCGCCCGGGCTACGTGATCGACCGTTTCCCCGAGCGCAATTACCGGGTGCCGTACCGCGGCCAGGACTACTTCTTCTCGGGTGGCTACTGGTATCGCCCGCAGGGTTCCCGCTATGTGGTGGTGCATCCACCCTATGGCATTCGAGTGGGGTACCTGCCTGATTACGCGCGGGAAATCTGGATCGGCGGCGCGCTGTTGTTTCTCGCCGCCGGGGCCTACTACAGCTACGAAGCGGACACCCAGCAGTATGTCGTGGTCGAACCGCCCGTGGGCATGCCACCGCCGGATCAGCCGCAGGCTGGCAATGGCTATGACGTTCTGGCTTACCCGGTCAACGGCCAGTCGCCGCAGCAGATCGATCAGGATCGCTACGACTGCTATCGCTGGGCAGTGCAGCAGAGCGGTTTCGATCCGGCCGGCGCGACCTATCAGCCCGCTCCGGAAGTGATGCAGGCCTATCGTCAGGCCCAGGGCAACTGCCTGAGCTCGCGGGGGTATCAGGTCACTTACTGAGCCCTGGCGGCCTCGACCACTTCCTGCGGATCGGCGTGTACCAGCACTTCAGCCCGTGGATAGGCCTGGTGGATCGCCTCGGCGGCCTGATCGCTGATGGCGTGGGCCACCGACAGGCTCAGGTCGCCAGGCAGCTCCAGGTGCAGTTGGACGAACCAGTGGCTGCCGGAAATCCGCGTGCGCAAGTCATGGGCACCGAGCACGCCGGGCACACCGCAGGCCAGTTCCAGCATGTGCTGGCTGACATCGGCGGGCAGCTCCTCATCCATCAGCACCGAGAAGCTTTCCCGGGCGATATGGATCGCGCTCCAGAGAATGTAGGCGGCGATCCCCAGGCCGAACCAGGCGTCCACCTGATGCCAGCCGAAGGCCGCCAGTACCAGGGCCAGGAGGATGCTGCCATTGAGCAGCAGGTCAGAGCGGTAGTGCAGGGAATCGGCCCGAACCGCGTTGGAGCCGGTTTCACGGATCACCCGATGCTGCAGGATCAGCAGCGCCACGGTCAGCACCAATGACAGCCCGATCACCCCGATGCTCAGCCAGGGCGCGCCCACCGGTTCCGGGTGCTGCAGGCGTTCGAACGCCTGAAAGGCAATCAGCACCGCACTGCCGGCGATGAACAGCGCCTGGGCCATGCCTGCCAGCGACTCGGCCTTGCCGTGGCCGTAGCGATGATCGTCATCGGCCGGGCGCAGGGCGTAATGCACCGCCAGCAGGTTGAGCAGCGAGGTGAAGCCGTCGAGCACCGAGTCGGTCAGACCCGCCAGCATGCTCACCGAGCCGCTAAGCCACCAGGCGATCGCCTTGGTCACAATCAGGATGCCTGCGACGGTGACCGAGGCGCGGGTGGCCAGGCGCAGTAGGCGAGCGTGTTGCGGGTTGCCAATCATCGACGGCGGGTTCCTTGGGTCGGGTGGTCAGGCGGCGGGCTGGAGGCCATACAGGGCCAGTTGCTGCACGCTGCCCTTGTGCTGGATCAGGCGCGGGTCATCCAGGGGGAAGTGGCCCCCCAGTTCGCTTTCCAGAATGGCCTGCAGTTTACGGTTGTCGACTTTACCGTCGGCGCCAATGGCCTGCTGGAGTTTTTCCGGGGCGATCTGCGCGGTCTTGCCGGGCTCGAGGTAGATCGCCCCGGTGGCGAAGTCGACGCCAAAGGCGATCAGCCCCGGGATCACATAGAACAGCAGGCCCACGGCATCCAGTACCACGACCACCGGATCGATCTTGCCGTCGATCTGGCCGCGCCGATCAGGAAAGAAGATCGAACCGCAGGCAGTAAGTTGGGTCAGCAGGGTGGTCACCAGAACGCCGCCAATGACACGGTGGGGAATACGCATGGAAATCTCCTAGCAAGCACGAAAGCAAAGAAGGATGGAGCGGGGTGTTGAGTCTCGTCGATCAGCACTCAGACCATGATTAACCCCAGGCAGTTCGCCGTTATACTCGCGCCTCTGTTTGGGAGCCAGCATGAATTCTTTGCCAATTGATGAAGTTTTGCCTGCACTGCGCGAGGCCCTGGCGGCGCGCCATGAAGCGGTGCTGGAAGCCCCGCCCGGGGCTGGCAAGACCACCCGTGTGCCCCTGGCGCTCCTGGATCAGGACTGGCTGGCAGGACAGACCATCCTCATGCTCGAACCCCGGCGCCTGGCGGCCCGGGCCGCCGCCGAGCGCCTGGCCAGCGAGCTAGGGGAAAAGGTCGGGGAAACCGTGGGCTACCGCATCCGCCTGGACAGCAAGGTCGGCCCGCGCACCCGTATCGAAGTGGTCACCGAAGGCATTCTCACCCGTCGCCTGCAGGACGACCCGGCCCTGGAAGGGGTGGGGCTGCTGATCTTCGACGAATTTCACGAGCGCAGCCTGGACGCCGATCTGGCCCTGGCCCTGAGCCTCAATGGTCGCGAGCTGTTCCGTGACCAGCAGCCGCTGAAGATCCTGTTGATGTCGGCGACCCTGGAGGGCGAGCGGCTGTCCACGCTGCTGGGCGATGCGCCGATCCTGCGCAGTGAAGGGCGCATGTTCCCGGTGACCCAGCGCTGGGGCCGGCCATTCCAGCCCGGCGAGTTCATCGAGCCGCGAGTGGTGCAGACGATCCTGGAAGCCCTCAATGATGAAAGCGGCAGCCTGCTGGTGTTTCTCCCCGGGCAGGCGGAGATCCGCCGGGTCCATCAGCAACTGGCCGAAGCCCTGGGACCACGCGCCGATATCCTGCTGTGCCCCTTGCACGGCGAGTTGGACCTGGCGGCCCAGCGCGCCGCCATCGACCCGGCCCCGGCGGGCCAGCGCAAAGTGGTGCTGGCCACCAACATTGCCGAAACCAGCCTGACCATCAACGGTGTACGGGTGGTGGTGGACGCGGGGCTGGCCCGGGTCCCGCGCTTCGATCCCGGCAGCGGCATGACCCGCCTCGACACCCAGCGCATCTCGCGCGCCAGCGCCACCCAGCGCGCCGGCCGCGCGGGGCGCCTGGAACCCGGCGTGTGTTATCGCTTGTGGTCCGCCGATCAACAGGAACAACTGGCCGCCTATGCCAGTGCGGAGATTCTCCAGGCCGACCTGGCCGGCCTGGCCCTGCAACTGGCGCGCTGGGGCGTGGCGCCGAACCAGCTGGCTTGGCTGGATGCGCCGCCCAGCGCCGCTTATGCCCAGGCCCAGGACCTGTTGCTGCGCCTGGGAGCGCTCAACGACGATGGCACGCTGACTCGCCACGGCCAGGCCATGGCCGAGCTGCCGGCCCACCCGCGCATTGCCCACTTGCTGTTGCGTGGCCAGTCCCTGGGGCTGGCGCAGATGGCTTGTGATGTCGCGGCGCTGTTGGGTGAACGGGATATTCTGCGGGGGGGCGGGGCCGATCTGCACAGTCGCCTGGTGCTGCTTTCCGGAGAAGAACGGGCGGCCCGCGGTGCTCAGGGCGGCGTACAACGAGCCCGGCAACTGTCGCGCCAATACCGCGGCTACCTGCGTGGGCAGGCAGAGTCCGCCGTCAGCGATCCTGAGCATCCGCGCTGGCTCGGCGCCCTGCTGGCCCTGGCCTATCCCGACCGCGTGGCCCAGCAGCGGCGCCCCGGTGGCGCCGAGTATCGTCTGGCCAATGGTCGCGCGGCGCTGTTCAGCGAAACCGACAACTTGATGAAACAGCCCTGGCTGGTGATTGCCGACCTGGGCAGCCGTCAGGGCCAGCGTGAAGAACGCATCTACCTGGCGGCGGATTTCGATCCGGCGCTGTTCGATAGCGTGCTGGCCGAGCAGGTACGGACGGTCGACCAGTTGGACTGGGATGAGCGCGAAGGCGTGCTGCGCGCCGAGCGCCAGCGCAAGGTCGGTGAACTGGTCCTGAGCCGCGAACCGTTGACCGGTCTGGACGAGTCAGCCCGGAGCCAGGCTCTGGTCAATCTGGTGCGGCGCAAGGGCCTGGAACTGCTGCCCTGGACCCCGGAGTTGCGCCAGTGGCAGGCTCGGGTGAGCTTGTTGCGGCAACTGGATCTGGCGGACAAGGGCGAGAGCCAATGGCCGGATGTCAGCGATGGCGCCTTGCTCGAAGGTCTTGAGCAATGGCTTCAGCCCTACTTGGGCAAGGTGTCGCGCCTCAGTCATTTTGCCAATCTGGAGCTGGCCAGCATCGTTCATAACCTGCTGCCCTGGCCGCTGCCCCAGCGCCTGGACGAGCTCGCGCCGCACCATCTGACGGTGCCTTCGGGGTCTTCGATCCGCCTGGACTACAGCGAGCAGCCGCCGATTCTGGCCGTGCGCCTGCAGGAGCTGTTCGGTCTGTCGGACACCCCACGGATTGCTGGTGGGCGCCAGGTGGTCAAGTTGCACCTGTTGTCGCCGGCGCGGCGTCCGGTGCAGGTCACCCAGGACCTGGCCAACTTCTGGCGCAGCACCTATGCCGAGGTCAAGAAGGATCTCAAGGGGCGTTATCCCAAGCACTACTGGCCGGATGACCCGTTGATCGCCGAGGCGACAGCCCGGGTCAAACCGCGCAAATAGAGAGCGGGCGCGGCTTACTGGGCCGGTAACAGAAAGCGGGCCAGCACCGGCAAGTGATCGGAGATGCGCAGGGTATCGTCCTGACGCACCCTAGATTCGACCCGCTTCAGGCGCGGGCTGTAGAACAGGTAGTCGACCGTACGATCCGGGCCATCGAGGTTCGGGTCGTTGGGGTAGTGGGTCAGCCACCGCGCACGGTCGACGCCGCTGGCCTGGGTGTTGCTGGGGATCATCGGGTACTTGTCCCACAGCAGGTGCAGCGGGCTGTCGATCTGGTACGGCGCGCGCTGTGCCTCGCTCAGGCGTTGGTACTGGCCCAGGGGCAGCAGGTTGAAGTCGCCGCCAATCAGCCAGGGCGTGCCGCGGCTTTCCAGCTTGTCCAGCACCTTGGCAATGGCCGTCACTTGCCTCTGGTGTGTGTCGTCGGCCCGCTGTGCACGTTCCAGGTGGGTATTGAGCACCACCAGTTGGCCGCCGTCGCTCAGGGGCAGGTAGCTCAGGAGCAGGGCGTCCTTGGGCTGGAATTGCCGGCTGATGAGCGGCTGTGAGGCAACCGGCAGTTGCAGGCGTTCGGCGTGTTCGATGCGGTAGCGGCTGAGGGTCGCCAGTTGCCGGCCGACGCTGCCAAAAATGTGCAGGGAGGGCACGAAATCGGCCTTCCAGTCGTAAGCCTGGGTGCTGCAGGGATAGAGATCGGTGACTCGCTCCTGCAGCAGCTTGAGCTGATCCTGGTAGGCGCTGGCCTTGGCGCCGTTGTCCACTTCTTGCAGCAGTACCAGGTCCGGCTGTTCGTCGCGGATCACCCGGGCCACCTCGTCGAGGCTGAAGGCCATGTCTTCCAGGGTTGGGCGTTCATCCTCGCCCCGGGCCTGGTCGTTCCAGAACACGTAGCGCTTGCCGGCCAGGTATTGCAGGTTCCAGGTCATCACCTTGAGCGCCTGACCCGGCACCAGCGGAGCGGCCTGGGCGCTGCAACTGACCGCGAGGGTTTCCTTAGGCAGAGGGCGCCAGGTCAGGCTGTAGATCAGGCTGGCCAGCACCAGGCCGATCAGTAGCAGGCTCAACAGGGTGATGCGCAGTAGACGGGTCATCGGCTCGGCTTATGGCGTTGCAGGATGGGCCGGAGCATAACCGAGTGCACGGCCGTCACCCAAGAGCTAGAGCTGCCGCAAGCTGGATCAGCGGTTGTCCGCTTGCTCGTTGATGAGCATGAACAGGCGGAACAGCACCACACTGGTGAACAGCTGCAGGAAGCTGTAGGCACTGTCGAGTACCAGGGTCAGGATCGGGTTGTGCGGTTCGGGATAGGCGGCCTCGCTCGCCCCCTTGAGCAGCCACAACGGCACCATGACCGCCAGGATGCACAACAGGATGCGCAGGAAGTGCCCGCGGCTCAGGCGCAGGCTTTCCTTGATCGCCGCTAGGGGCGCCAGGCCCTTGAGCACCAGCAGGTACTCGGCGAAGGCCAGCACCACCATCAGCCACAGCCCCGGCAGGAAATACAGCGACAGCCCGAGCAGAATCAACAGCGTGCTGACCGCGGTCAGCAAGGCGAAGCGCGGCCACAGGCTCAGGGCCATGGCCCACAGGTCGCGATTGCGCGGCGACTGCCCCCGGGTACGGGCATCGAGAAACAGGATCAGCGCGCCGGTGTACAAGGGATACAGCAACAGGCCCACCACCACGCTGGAGCCAGGGAAGGCATTCTCGCCCAGGGCGCTGCTCACGCCCTGTTGCAACAGCGCCTCGAGAATCACCAGAGGCAGGCACAGCTGGGCGATGCGGCCGAGATTACGCTGGAAGAAATAGAAAGAATCGCGCAGAACATCTAACGGAGTCATTGAAGGGGATCGCAGTTGACCAAGCGGTTTGACACTTTAACCGATGCAGGCCCCCCGGGAGCAAACGTAAACCTTGGGTAAAGACCATTGAAAGTCGTCGTCCCAGCCCCATAACTGGTGCGTACCGCAGCTCTGTCCGAGTTGCGGACCAGATTTCTACCGGCAATCTAAAGAGGTCGCCATGAACAACCAAGAGCAAACCCTGATCGATGGACTGTTTTCACGGTTGCAGCAAGCCGAAACGGATTCAGCCCCGCGCGATGCCCAGGCCGAGGCGCGGATCAAGGAGCATCTGACCCGCCAACCTGGGGCCGGGTATTTCATGACCCAGGCGATTCTGGTGCAGGAGGCCGCCCTCAAGAGCCTCAACGAGCAGAACCAGCAACTGACCCAGCAAATCCAGCAATTGCAGGCTGAGCTGCAACAGGCCCGGGCCCAGGCCAGCGCTCCGGCCCCGGCGGCCAGTGGTGGTTTCCTGTCGAGCATCTTCGGTGGTTCCCGCGAGCCTCAACCGGCGCCCGTGCAAAACGCTGCACCGCCTTCGTCCGGTGGTGGTTGGCGTGAACCGGCGCGCTCTTCCTCTGGCACACCGCCACAACAGAACTTTGGCGCGCCGCCGCCCAATTACGCGGCCCCGCAGCAGAACTATGCGCCGCAGCAGGCTCCGGCGGCGGGCAGCAGTTTCCTCGGTGGTGCCCTGAAAACCGCCGCTGGCGTCGCGGGCGGGGTGATGCTGGCACAAGGCATCAGCAGCCTGTTCCACAGCAATCAGCAACCCCAGGAAATCGTCGAAGTCATCAAGGAAGAACCGGCGCCGGCCAGCGACAACAGCGGCTGGGGCAATGACGATCAGCGTCTGGCCAACAATGATTCCTGGGGCGGCAACGACCAGGGCGGCTTCAGCAACGCCGACTACGACAACGACGACAGTTCGTTCTTCTCCGACGACGATTCCTTCGTCTGACCCTCCGTCGGTCCGGGACAGGCATCTGCCCCGGACCGATTATTCGCGGAACATTCCTTGTGACTGGCATACTGGGCGACTTTTTTCGGGTCTTGAGCCCCGTTCCAGCCCCTGCGCTGCTGCGCCATGAGGATTAGCGGTGAAAAAAATCGCTGTGTTCGCCGATGTCCAGAACCTCTACTACACCGTTCGCCAGGCTTATGGTTGTCACTTCAACTACGCGGCGCTGTGGGCGGATATCAGCAAGCAGGGGCAGATCGTCGAAGCCTATGCCTATGCCATCGATCGTGGTGACAGCAAGCAGCAGCAGTTCCAGCAGATCCTGCGCAACCTGGGCTTCACGGTAAAACTCAAACCCTACATTCAACGCAGCGACGGCTCGGCCAAGGGCGACTGGGACGTGGGCATCACCATCGACATCATGGATGCCGCCGCCCAGGTCGACGAAGTGGTGCTGGCCTCCGGCGACGGCGACTTCGACCTGCTACTCGAACGCATCATCCACAAGCACGGGGTCAGCGCCGTGGCTTACGGCGTGCCGGGTCTGACCGCCAATTCGCTGATTCGCGCCGCCACGCGCTATGTGCCGATCGAAGGCGCTTTGCTGCTCAAGAGCTGATCATTTTTCATACGGAGCCGCACAGGTTTGGAACGTATTGCCGTCATCGACTTTGAAACCACCGGGATCTCCCCGAGCAGCAGTTGCCGGGCCACGGAAATCGCCGTGGTGATCCTTGAGCAGGGGCGCATCGTCGAGCGTTACCAGAGCCTGATGAACGCCGGGGTGCGGGTGCCGGGCTTCATCGAACAGCTGACCGGCATCAGCAACGCCATGTTGCGCAGCGCGCCGTCGGCGGAGCAGGTGATGAACGAGGTCAATGAGTTCGTCGGCACCACGCCGTTGCTGGCCCACAACGCGGCGTTCGACCAGAAGTTCTGGGATTTCGAACTGGGGCGGATCAAGCGCACCCGTTTGCAGAATTTTGCCTGTTCGCTGTTGCTGGCCCGGCGCCTGATGCCGGCAGCCCCCAACCACAAGCTGGGCACCCTGACCCAGTACGCCGGCCTGCCCCACACCGGTCAGGCACACCGGGCCATGGCCGACGCGGAAATGGCCGCCAACCTGGTCGCGCATCTGACGGGCGAGCTGCGTCACACCCATGGCGTGCGTGAGCTGTCCCACGACTTTCTCTGCAAGTTGCAGAAAATCCCGGCGGCCAAGGTCCCCGAGCACCTCAAGCGTCAGCGCGGGGGCTGAGCCCAGGCGCCGGCTTCATTTGCCGTTGCTTTCCAGTTGCCCCAGGGGCACCCGCCGTTCGATGGCGCTGGACAGCACGATGGAAGTCTTGCTGAAACCGAACTGGGCCACACGGTTGATCAGTTCTTCCAGCTCCGGCATCGAACCTACTGCCGCCTGCATGATCACGCAGGGATCGCCGGTCACCCGATGGCATTCGGTGAGCTGAGGGATCTTGATCAACTCGTCGTAGTTCTTCTGGTTGCCATGCTGGGCCAGGCGCAGCTCGATCACGCATTGGATCGGTAGCCCGACCTTGGCCATGTCGACCTTGGCCTGATAGCCGGTGATCACGCCGCTGGCCTCCAGCTTGGCCACGCGCTCAGCCACCGCCGGCGCCGAGAGGTTGACCTTGCGCGCCAGCTCGGCGTAACTCGCCCGGCCGTTTTCCAGCAGGCTGGCCAGGAGCAAGCGATCGTATTTGTCCATGGAAGGCTCCTGAAGGGCCCGACTTTCGAAAGCACGGTATTTAACGTAGAAGTCCATGCTTTGGAAAGTGTACTGCCCTTATAAACAGGTTTTGTAACTTAAGTTCAGCAGGTCGCCTTTCTAGAATAGTCTTCCCCCTGCCTGCTCCGAGCTGCCTCCCATGCCTGGCCAAAGCCGTTTTTCCTTGCCGTTGATCGCCGCCTTTTTTGCCTTGTACGTGATCTGGGGGTCGACCTATCTGGTGATCCGCATTGGCGTCGAATACTGGCCACCGCTGATGCTCGGCGGCGTGCGCTTCATCATCGCCGGCAGCCTGATGTACGCCTTCCTGCGCTGGCGCGGGGTCCCGGCACCGACCTGGGCGCAATGGAAGGCCGCCGGGATCATCGGCGTGCTGCTGCTCAGTTGCGGCAACGGTGCGGTGACGCTGGCCGAACACTCCGGGGTGACCTCCGGCGTGGCGGCGCTGGCGGTGGCCACGGTGCCCTTGTTCACTTTGCTTTGCGGCTACTTCTGGGGCGCGCGCAATACACGCCTGGAATGGGCCGGGATCATCCTCGGAATGATTGGCATCGGCATGCTCAACCTCGGCTCCAACCTGCAATCGAGCCCGCTGGGCGCCGCGCTGCTGTTGTTCGCCGCGGCGGCCTGGGCCTTCGGCTCGGTGTGGAGCAAGCACCTGCCGCTGCCTCAGGGCGCCATGGCCAGCGCTGCGGAAATGCTCGTCGGTGGCGTGGTGTTGATGATCGGCAGCACCCTGAGCGGCGAGCACCTGGACGCCATGCCGCCCCTGGAAGGCTGGCTGGCCCTGGCCTATCTGGCCGGCTTCGGTTCGATCATCGCCTTCAACGCCTACATGTACCTGCTCAAGCACGTGCGGCCGGCCGCGGCCACCAGCTATGCCTATGTCAATCCGGCGGTGGCGGTGCTGCTGGGGATCGTCTTTGTCGGTGAAACCATCGGCATCGAAGAGGCCCTGGCCATGCTGGTAATCATCAGCGCAGTGGTGCTGATCGGCCTGCCCCAGTGGCGCAAGCCGAAAGCCGCGGCACAGCAAGAGGTGGCCTGATCAGCCGGTTGGTGCCTGGCCGGCAAGGTTCTGGCGGAGAAACTCTCCGATCAGTTGTGACGCCTGCCGGTGCAGGGCCTGGCGATCAGTGCCATCGCCATCCCGGCAGATGATCTCGTCCCCGGGCGCCTGCTCCTTGAGCAGGGCGGCGGCGTCCGGCTTGCACAGCTGCATGAAGCTGAAGTGGCTGGCATCGGCCAGGACCTGATAGCGCGAAGGCGGGGATGCCAGATGGGCGTTCAGATAGCCCGACTCCTCTTCCACCGGCATGTCGGCGATGTTCACCCCGGCCCCCAGGACCAGGATCGGTGTCTTCAGCGTCGATAAGCTTTCGGGGGTAAAGCCACGGGCGAACCCCAGGTCCAGCGCGACGACGGCCTTGATTCGCGGGTCCCGCAGATCGGCACTCAGCGGGCCTTGATTGGGCGCGGTGATCCCCAGTTCCGGGGCTATTTGGCAAAGGCGCGGATTGGGATGCAGCCGGCATTCCTCGATGTAGCGTTGCGGGCTGTAGCGGGCGCCGGCCAGCGCGGTGACCGTCCAGCCGCCCAGAGAATGGCCGATGGCGGCGATGCGTTGTGGGTCGACCGTGCCGGCCAGGGTGTTATCGCGGGCGAGTTTGTCGATGACCCGGCTCAGGTCGCGCGGACGCTCCCAGAGCTTTGCCGCTTCTGCGGCGCTCTGGTCGAACGTGGTGGTGCCCGGGTGGTCGGGGGCCGCAACTATATAGCCTTGGTCGACCAGCTCGGGTATCAGCCAGCTGAGATTGCGCCAGTTGCCGCGGTAGCCATGGGACAGCACCACCAACGGGTGTGCGCTGCCGGTGGGCGGGGCGTCCTGGATCGTGGTCAGGCCCTGGAAAATCCGGTTTTCAGCCGAGGTCAGGGCGGGGGTGGAGGCCGTGGTGGGGTACCACAGGGCGACATGCAGGGAGCGCTGCTGACTGGCATCGGCCAGCGTCACTTCGCGAAAGCCGATGAGTTCGGCGGCATGCACCTGGGGCAGGCACAGTGAAAGGCCCGCTAGCATCCATGCGGACAGGGCAAATTTGCGCATTCGGATCTCCATTGGCAGAGCATCAGTGTTCTGCCGATGGGCGCACCTTGGAGGATTCAGCGGCGTCCAGCGGCAGAGGGTGGGCGACGACTGATGGCAGTCGCCGCCCACCCTTTTACCTGAAGTAGCCGGGAAAGGGTGACCGGATTGCGGAGCAAGCGGTCACGCGCCTGGCCTCAGTTACAGGCCCCAGCGTCGCGCCAGACCTTGCCGCTGCCTTCGCCACCGACAGTGGCGGCAGAAGGCTCATTGCCTTTGGTCCACCAGCGAGCGATGTAGAAGCGGCCGTTGTGGCTGACCTTGTCATTGGCCCAGTAGGTGCCTTGCGGGCTCCAGGCGCCCTGGCAGCCGGCCGGGGTTTCCACCTTGTCCGCCAGTACCGTCACGCTGTGGTCGCGGCTGACCGTGTGGGTGCCGTTGCCCAGGTTCAGGGTGAAGCGATAGCTGGTGTCCTTGTCGCTCTTGGGCGCAACGAAGGTCAGTTTCGACCCCGTGGCCTGGAAGGCGACGCTGGGCGTCACGCTCCACCGGTAGCTCAGCGCCAGGCCGGCTGGATCGCTGGAGCCCGCGGCGTCCAGGGTCACCGTTTCACCGCCCTTGGCCTGGCTGGTGCCGGCGATGTTTGCCTGCGGCGGCTTGACCGTTTCCGGTGTCTCGGCCAGCACCTTGACCTGATGGGTGCGGGTGGCGCTGTGCTTGCCGTTGTTCACCGTCAGGCTGATGTTGTAGGTCACGTCCTGGGCGACCCTCGGGGCGACGAACTTCATCAGGTTGCCAGCCGCCTCGAAGGCGACGCCGGGGCTGACGCTCCAGCTGTAGCTGAGCTTCAGGCCCGCCGGGTCGCTGGACCCCGAGGCGTTGAGGTAGACGGTTTCGCCGGGCTTGGCCTGGTTGGTGCCGCTGATCACCGCCACCGGCGGCTTGACCTCTTCCACCGGCGGCTCGACCGGCTTCTCGCCGCCAGTCTGGCAGAGGCCCAGGTCACGCCAGACCTTGCCGGCGCCGTCCGGGCCAGTGGTGCTGGCCAGCCCCGGCTCGGCGCCGGAGGTCCACCAGCGGGCCTGGTACTGACGCCCCTTCCACTGCACCTCATCGTTGCCGAGGTAAGTGCCTGTGACCGTCCACTGTGGTTTGCAGCTGGCGTTGGTGGCCTTGCCCTTGATCAGCACTTCGTGGGTCCGGCTACTGCTCTGCTTGCCATTGCTCAGGGTCAGGGTGAAACGGTAGCGGGTGTCTGCCTGCAACTCGGGCGCGGTGAAGCTGATGCGCGCGCCGTCGAAGTCGAAGTCCAGGCGTGGCGAGGCTTCCCAGGCGAAGCTCAGGGCATTGCCCTGGGGATCGCTGGAGGCCGAAGCATCGAGGATGATCGTGTCCCCGGCGTTGGCTTCGGTCTTGCCGCTGATCACCGCCACCGGAGGTTCACCGGCATTCACCGGCTTGAGGGATGTGGCCTTGACCTCGTTGTCGGAGTTGAATTCGCCATCGGCCAGCAGGGTCCAGGCGCCGCTTGCACTGTTGCTGCCATAGACCTGATAGCCCTTGATGTTGCCGCTCAGGCCGCCGTCCTGGCGCGGCAGGTAGTGCAGTTGCGAGAAGCGGCTGTCGGCCCCCAGGTCGATGAGGATTTCGTGGGGGTAGCGCGCACCCGCCGCCGTGCTCCAGTAGGAGTTGGGGTTGCCGTCGATGGCGTGGTTGCCGACCGCTGCGCCAGGCACCGCGCTGCTGGTGGAGATGACCTTCCAGCTTTCGCGAGGCAGGGCCTTGCCCTTGGCATCCACCAGCAGCAGTTCGGCGACGCTGGCGTTGTCCTTGCCGTCCACCGCGGAGGTGGCGACGAATTTCAGGTAGCGGCCCTGGGCCGTGTCCTGGGTGAGGCCGTAGGCGTGAGCTTCAAGCACCTGATCCTGGGTGGCCCGGTTGTCGGTGTTGATCGCCAGGTACCAGCGTCCCGGCTGCGGGTCGTTCACCCCCAGGGATACGTTGTGGTTGCGTACCGAGCGGTAGTCGTAGCTTGAGCCGCTGGGCTGGGCACCGCGCTTGAGCAGCAACTGGACCTGGCCGGCCTTCTCGGTGAGCTCGCCGTCCACCACGCTGAACACCAGGCGTCGGGTGCCTTCGGGGACATCCACCGGGAAGTAACGGGTCTGGCCGCTGCTCAGGCTGACCTTCTGGCTGAGGATCGAGGTGCTCCGTTCCTCTTCCAGGGGCACGACGGAAGGGCTGTAGGCCGACATCCGCGCCGCCCTTTCCCGCCAGACCCGGGCCATGTTGGCGGTGTCCGCATCGCCCAACGGCACGCCCCGGCTGTCCTTGACGTCCGGGTTGGAGAAATAGCCCACATGGTTGCCGCAGAGGATGGTGCCGACCCGGCCGTTGTTGTAGCCCCAGGTGTAGCTCTTGCCATCGGAGCAGTGGCCGCCGCCGATGTTGTGGCCCAGCTCGTGGCGGAACACGGTGGACGACGTGATGGCGTTGAGGGTGTAGCGCCCGGGCATGTGGCCCCAGCCCACGGCGGTGTCCACGCCGGGGGTGCCCACGACGAAGCTGGCGACCACGTCGGGGCTGTAGCGACGCATGCCTTCGGCGAAGACGTCGCGGATCTGGTTCAGGCTGGGAACGGTGATGGGAGCGTCATGGGCCACCACCTGGGTGCCCACCAGGCGCAGGCGCACGCCCTGGACCAGGGACTGTTGCAGCGCACGGTTGACCGAGGCCACCTGGGCCAGGGCAAAGGCCTCGTGGTCACCGATGTAGTCCGCGGCCTTCTGCGAGAAACCGGCCAACAGGTCGATCACGGTTTCACCCTGGATGTTGCGGTTGACCTGGAATGTGCGCTGGCCGCTGCGCGACTCCTTCAGGGCCGGCATCTCGCTGTCATCACCGGCGATGTAGTCGACGCTATCCGGCGCGAAGGCAGCGCCCGGATCGAAATGGATCATCGACTGCTGGCCACTGGCGTCGCCGCGGATGATGGCGTTGGCGTCCGGCAGCAGGGCCACGAAGCTGCCATCGGGCCGTGCGGCCAGGGTCATTTCCCCGGGGGCGCTGAGGGTGCGCGCGCGCCCCTCCAATTGTCCGGTCATGACCCGCAGGTCCTTGAAGGTATCGTCCTGTCGCGGGATCAGGTTGCGGATTCGCATCCCGGTGACCTGTTGCAACTGTTCGCTCCCGGCTTCGGCAGCGCTCAATGGCATCGCCCTGGTACCGGGTAACTGCAGGTTGATGAAGTGACCCTGGGTCACTGTTGCACCGAGAGTCGCATCGGGGCTGTGTTGGCTGGCGTCGGCCTGCACCATGCCGCTGAGTGGCAAGAGCAGGGCCGTGCTGAGGCTGGCGCCCCAAAGACGGGTAGCGCGGGACAAGGCGTTCAATCTGAAGCTCGACATAACTATTCCTGATGGTCTCAGCGCGGTGCGAAACCTGGTGAACAGGACCGCTGAAGCGTCCGCGCTGAGGAGGTGGATTAGGAGTTTTGCCGGCGGAGGGCATCATAGGCAGGGGCGCTTGGGGCGTACATCGAGCAGGGGGCTTTTCGTACCGGTCCTAGGCGCCGGGTCACCGGCGCGGGCCTGGCTGCGACCGCTGATCATGGCGACAGGCGGCGGGATGGCGCGCCCGGCTTCAGGGCAACGGACCTGACCTCGTTGTCGGCGCTGAACTCGCCTTTGGCCAGCAGCCCCCAGGCGCTGATCGGGCTGTCACCGCCATACGCTGCGGTCGCCGGCGGCATCGTTGTTTTGCCGCGGCAGGTAGTTCAATGAACAGAAGCCTCGCTCTGCCGGGCTGGCTTATTGAGGTGTGCCGACGCGCTGAATCTTATGAATCGACCTGTTGCTTGTAGATGTCCGCCAGGCCTTTTCGGTCATGTATGACGCCGTGGATGTACGGCGATGCCAAGCGGCGGCAGGCAAAGCAAGCGTTCAAAAGTGCGGTAAACTGCGCGCCATTGCCTCTCTGTGCTGACTTTTTCCTACGGTACCCCCCAATGACATTCGCCACTCTTGGCCTGATCGACCCCTTGCTGCGCGCCCTTGAAACCCTCGGCTACCAGACCCCGACCCCGGTACAGGCACAAGCCATCCCGGCGGTCCTGGGTGGGCGTGATCTGATGGCAGCGGCCCAGACCGGCACCGGCAAGACCGCCGGTTTCGCCTTGCCGCTGCTGCAGTTGCTGACCATGGAAGGGCCGAAAGTCGACAGCAATTCGGTGCGTGCGCTGATCCTGGTGCCGACCCGGGAACTGGCCGAACAGGTTCACGAAAGCGTGCGCCAGTACGCCGAGCACCTGCCGCTACGCACTTATGCGGTGTATGGCGGGGTCAGCATCAACCCGCAGATGATGAAGCTGCGCAAAGGCGTGGACCTGCTGGTGGCGACGCCGGGGCGCCTGCTGGACCTGTACCGGCAGAACGCGGTGAAGTTCAGCCAGCTGCAGACCCTGGTGCTGGACGAAGCCGATCGCATGCTTGACTTGGGCTTCTCCGAGGAGCTCAAGGATATCTACGCGGCGCTGCCGAAAAAGCGCCAGACCCTGCTGTTTTCCGCGACCTTTTCCGACGCCATCCGCCTGCTGGCCGGGCAGATGCTCAAGGACCCGTTGAGCATCGAGGTCAGCCCGCGCAACGTCGCCGCCAACACCGTCAAGCAATGGGTGGTGCCGGTGGACAAGAAGCGCAAGCCGGAGCTGTTCAGCCATCTGCTGCGCAAGAACCGCTGGAAGCAGGTGCTGGTGTTCGCCAAGACCCGCAACGGCGTGGACGCGCTGGTGGAGAAGCTTCAGGGCCAGGGCGTGAACGCCGACGGCATCCATGGCGACAAGCCCCAGGCCACGCGCCAGCGCGCCCTGGACCGGTTCAAGGCCAGTGAGATCCAGATCCTGGTGGCCACCGACGTGGCAGCCCGTGGCCTGGACATCGAAGACCTGCCGCTGGTGGTCAACTTCGACCTGCCGATCGTCGCCGAGGACTACATCCACCGCATCGGTCGTACCGGCCGTGCCGGCTCCACCGGCGAGGCGATCTCCCTGGTGTGCGCCGACGAGGTCAACCTGCTGTCGGCGATCGAGGTGCTCACTCGCCAGACCTTGAAGCGCCATGAAGAACAGGATTTCGAGCCCGAGCACCGGGTGCCGGAAACCGACGCCAGCGGCCAGGTGGTGAAGAAGCCGAAGAAGCCCAAGAAACCGAAAACCTCCGGCGGTGGCGGCAAGCGCAACCTGGGCAAGTGGGTGGACAGTGGCGACGTGGTCGAAGCCCCGGCGGTGAAACCGGTACGCAAGGTCCCGGCGTTCAACACCGGACCGCGCAAGCGCAAACCCTAAAGGCAGCTGCAAGCCTCAAGCGGCAAGCGGCAAGTTCAGGTCGGCTTGAAGCTTGTGGCTTAAGGCTTGCCGCTGCTTTTCAGCCATTCGAGCATTCCCCGGCCGGCTCGATGGCCGCTGGCAAAGCAGGCGGTCAGCAGATAACCGCCGGTGGGCGCTTCCCAGTCGAGCATTTCCCCGGCGCAGAACACTCCGGGCAGGTGCTTGAGCATCAGTCGTTCATCCAGCGCTTCGAAGACCACGCCGCCGGCGCTGCTGATGGCTTCGTCCAGTGGGCGGGGCTTCACCAGCGTCAGGGGCAGCGCCTTGATCGCCGCCGCCAGGCGCGCCGGGTCGTTGAAGGTGTCGGCGCCCGTCAGCTCTCGCAGCAACCCCGCTTTCACCCCCTCGATCCCCAACTGACTCTGCAGGTGCTTGGCCATGGAGCGCGAGCCGCGGGGTTTGGCCAGGGCGGCCTGGACCTTGTCCCGGGGTTTGCCCGGCAGCAGGTCGATATGAACGGTCGCTTGCCCGTGCTGCTGGATGCTGTCGCGGATCGGCGCCGACAGGGCATAGATCAGGCTGCCTTCGATGCCGCTGGCGGTGATCACGCATTCGCCCAGCCGGGGGATGTCGTCATTCAGGCCAATGGCCACGTTCTTCAGTGGCGCTCCGGCGAATTTGCTGCGCAGCAACTCGCTCCAGGCACTGACTTCAAATCCGCAATTGCTTGGTTGCAGGGGGGCTACCTGCACGCCGCGCTGTTGCAGCAGGGGCAGCCAGGCACCATCGGACCCCAGGCGCGACCAACTGCCACCGCCCAATGCCAGCAGGGTGGCATCGGCCTCTACCGCGCGTTCGCACTCGGGATGCTGGATGCGCAGGCTGCCGTCGGCATTCCAGCCCAGCCAGCGGTGCCGGGTGTGGATAACCACCCCGGCGTCGCGCAGGCGCTTGAGCCAGGCGCGCAGCAGTGGCGCGGCCTTCATGTCGGTGGGGAACACCCGCCCGGAGCTGCCGACGAAGGTGTCGATACCCAGGCCGTGAATCCATTGGCACAAGGCCTCGGCACCGAATTCCCGCAGCAGCGGGGCGATGTACGGGGCCCGCTCGGCATAGCGCGAGAGAAAGGCCGGGTAGGCTTCGGAGTGGGTGATGTTCATGCCTCCGACCCCGGCCAGGAGGAACTTTCTGCCCACTGACGGCATGCCGTCGTACAGGTCGACCCGAACGCCGGCCTGGCTCAGTACTTCTGCGGCCATCAGGCCGGCGGGGCCGCCGCCGATGATCGCGACGTGGTGGGGCGTGGAAGAGTGCGATGCAGTCATGGCAGGGGCGGGGCTGAGGGAATAGGCCGGGCATTCTACCCGAGGCGCAGGGGCCTTGCTGAATCGGTGATGCCTGATCAAAAACTAGGCACTGGGCTGGAAGCCTTGTGCTACCTGGCCTGGCGCGACTTTCGCGCAGGTTGTCCACAGGCGGCTCCACAGGGATTGGGGGTAAGCGGCCCACACCAGGATGACAACCTGATGAAACTGATCAAAAACTAGTCGATTGTCTGCGGGCCTTGTATTGCGTGGGCTGTGGCGACTTTCACGCAGGTTGTCCACAGGCGGTTCCACAGCGATTGGGGGTAAGCGCTGGGGTGATGCCGAGCGCCCGATGCGGCTGATCAAAAAAGCAGCACCGTGCTGCAAGCCTCGCCGATAGCGGACTGCAGCGTGTTTCACGCAGCTTATCCACAGGCGGCTCCACAGGGATTGGGGGTAAGCGACCCACAACACTGTGACCGTCTGATGGCATTGATCAAAAAACAGGCGATTGCTTGCAGCCCGCGGACGGCAAGGGCTGGAGGGGCTTTCTCCCAGGTTATCCACAAGCGGCTCCACAGCGGATGTGGGTAAGGCCGCCGGGGTTCAGTAGCAGCCTGAGGACTCCCAGACCCGCTGTGCACTGTGATGGAGGATGCCGTGGCGCCGGGCCAGGGCCTGGCGGTCCTTGCTGTAGCCGCCGCCGATCACGCCGAGCACCGGAATGTCGCGGCCCAGGCAATGGCGCATGACCCGTTCGTCGCGCTCGGCCACACCGGCATCGGTGAGCTTGAGGTAGCCCAGGGCGTCGTCCCGGTGCACGTCGACCCCGGCGTCGTACAGCACCAGATCGGGCTTATACAGCGGCAGCAGGTAGTTGAGGCTGTCGTCCACCACCTTGAGGTAGTCGGCGTCGCCCATGCCCATGGGCAGCGGGATATCCCAGTCGCTCTGGGCCTTGCGTGCGGGGAAGTTCTTTTCACAGTGCAGCGAGACGGTCACCGCGTCGGGGGTATGTTGCAGGATCCGCGCGGTGCCATCGCCCTGGTGCACGTCGCAGTCGAAGATCAGCACTCGCCCCACGCGCCCGCTTTGCAGCAGGTAATGGCTGATCACCGCCAGGTCGTTGAAGATGCAGAACCCCGCCGGGTAGTCGTAGTGGGCGTGATGGGTGCCGCCGGCCAGGTGACAGGCCAGGCCATGCTGCAGCGCCTTTTCGGCCGTCAGCAGGGAGCCGCCGACAGCCCGCACCGTGCGCCGGGCCAGGGCTTCGCTCCAGGGCAGGCCGAGGCGCCGCTGGTCTTCCCGGGACAGCTCGCCGCTCATGTAGCGTTCGATGTAGGCCGGATCGTGGGCCAGGGCGAGGATTTCCGCCGGGCACAGTTCGGGGCGCAGCAGGTCGGCGTCGCGGGTCAGGCCGCTGTCCACCAGGTGGTCGCGCAACAGGCGGAACTTGTCCATGGGGAAGCGGTGTTCCGGTGGAAACTCGGGGCTGTAGTCGTCGTGATAGATCAGTGGCAATGACATGGCATTTTCTTAGATGAACCCGTGAAGGATCCTACCAGCGATGTAGACTTGCACCCACGGAAACGGAGGGCCCTGATGGAGCCAATACTGCAACTCGAAAGCGCACGCCTGTTGCTGCGTCAGTGGCGTGACGATGATTTGCCGGCATTTGCCGCGATGTGTGCCGATCCGCAGGTCATGCGTTACTTTCCCGCGCCCTTGAGTCGTCTGGAAAGCGCTGCGCTGATCGGGCGGATACGCGGGCATTTTGCCGAGCATGGCTTCGGGGTTTGGGCCCTGGAGCGTAAGGACACGGGTGCGTTCATCGGTTTTACCGGCCTGGGTGTCGTCGGTTTCGAGGCGTCGTTCACCCCGGCAGTGGAAATCGCCTGGCGCCTGGCTCGCGAGCACTGGGGCCTGGGTTACGCCAGCGAGGCGGCCTGGACTGCCTTGCGTTGCGGCTTCGACCGCCTGGCCCTGGAAGAGGTGGTGGCCTTTACCACTCGGGCCAACCTGCCGTCGCAGAAGGTCATGCAGGCCATTGGCATGCAGCACGCGGCCCAGGAGGATTTCGACCACCCGAAACTCGCCGCCGACCACCCGCTGCGCGAGCATGTGCTGTACCGCATCACCCGCGAACAATGGCTGGAAACCTTGCATGGATAGCAGGCGCGCACGTTTAGAATGTGCCGACGAGATACCTGGCCCCAATTGATATCACCGCCGCAGCCGAGATTGCGCGGTGTTGCCCTGTGTGAGGAGAGTCTGAATGAGTCATGTGCTGGATGATCTGGTCGATCTGTTGACCCTGGAAGCCATCGAGGAAAACCTGTTTCGCGGTCGCAGCCAGGACCTGGGTTTTCGCCAGCTGTTTGGTGGTCAGGTGCTCGGCCAGTCGCTGTCCGCGGCCAGTCAGACGGTAGAGGAAGCGCGCCACGTACACTCCATGCACGGCTACTTCCTGCGCCCCGGTGACGCCGCCTTGCCGGTGGTCTATCAGGTGGATCGGGTGCGCGACGGCGGCAGCTTCAGCACCCGGCGGGTGACGGCGATCCAGAAGGGCAACCCGATCTTCACTTGCAGTGCTTCCTTCCAGTACGACGAAGAAGGCTTCGAGCATCAGAGCCGCATGCCCGAGGTGGTCGGGCCGGAAAACCTGCCCTCGGAGCTGGAGATCACCACCCAGCGCGCGCACCTGATTCCCGAACACATGCGCGAGAAACTGCTGTGCCCCAAGCCCATCGAAGTGCGCCCGGTGACCGAGAAGGACCCTTACAACCCGCAGCCGATGGAACCGGTGAAGTACGTCTGGTTCCGTGCCGACGGCGCCCTGGCGGACATCCCGGCGCTGCACAAGTACCTGCTGGCCTACGCCTCGGACTTCGGCCTGCTGACGACCTCGATGCTGCCCCACGGCAAGTCGGTGTGGCAGAAGGACATGCAGGTCGCCAGCCTCGATCACGCCCTGTGGTTCCACGCCGACCTGCGGGCCGATGATTGGCTGCTGTACGCCATGGACAGCCCTTGGGCCGGAAATTCCCGGGGCTTTTCCCGGGGCAGCGTGTTCAACCGTGCCGGGCAGCTGGTAGCCTCGGTGACTCAGGAAGGGTTGATCCGTCATCGCAAGGATTGGGCATGAGTCTTTCAGAGATCAAACATTGGGTGTTCGACATGGACGGCACCCTGACCATCGCCGTGCATGATTTCGCGGCGATCCGCGAGGCACTGTCGATTCCGGCGCAGGACGACATCCTCACGCACCTGGCGGCCTTGCCGGCGGACGAGTCCGCGGCCAAGCACGCCTGGCTGCTGGAGCACGAGCGTGACCTGGCCCTGGGTTCGCGCCCGGCGCCGGGGGCGGTGGAACTGGTGCGGGAACTGGCTGGACGCGGTTATCGCCTGGGCATCCTCACGCGCAATGCCCGGGAGCTGGCCCACGTGACCCTGGAAGCCATCGGCCTGGCGGACTGCTTTGCCGAGGCGGATGTACTGGGGCGCGACGAGGCTCCGCCCAAGCCACACCCCGGTGGTTTGCTCAAGTTGGCCGAGGCCTGGGACGTGGCGCCGCAGCGCATGGTCATGGTCGGTGACTACCGCTTCGACCTGGACTGCGGGCGCGCCGCGGGGACGCGCACGGTGCTGGTGAACCTGCCGGACAACCCCTGGCCGGAGCTGACCGACTGGCATGCCCGGGATTGCGCACAACTGCGCGAGCTGCTTGCGGTCTGAGTGAAGGCCTGTTCGTCGGCAAGTCCCGTAGGAGCCGGCTTGCCGGCGAAAGCGTCATTTCAGACAGCGCCTCTTTCTATTTGAACAGCGCCGCCTGCCCCTCAGGCGAGGTGAGCATCTTGGCGCCGTCATGCCCGACTCCGGGCACTTCCACCAGCCGTTGTGACAAGCCTTGCGGGTGACGCCGCATCAGGTAGTCGAAGTAGTTGTGCCCGCGAATCAGCCGGTAGGCGCCCTGGGTTTCGGCCGCGCAGCTCTTGTCCAGGGCCGGGTGCTGGGGGTCGATATCCTGCTGGCCCAGCAGGTAGATGATGTTGCGCGCCACGTAGCCCTGTTCGAGTTGTGCCGGGGGCTGGCCGGCGGCGTAGGCCGGCAGCCGCTTCAGGCCGTATTTCCAGTCGTTGAAGCCTGGGCAGTCGAGCGGGTTGAAGGTCACCGGCCGCGTGGCATCGAAGTAGGCGTAGGACGATGGGTTGGCGATCACGTAGCGCAGGCCGATCCCGGCTTTTTCCAGTTCGGGATGGTTGCCGGTGGTCAGGGCATAACGCTGCACCACCTGGGCGCCGCCGGAATGGCCGGCAATCACCACGTGCTTCAGGGCAGGAAACAGTGTGCGGTCCTGCAGGCGCTGGAGGATGGCATCAAGCACCGCGTAGGAGCTGATGGCAACGGGGCCGGCGGCGGGCTCGCCGGCCATCCAGGCGTTGCCTTTCCAGCGCAGTAGGGCATCCGGTAGCCGATGGCGGGCGACGTCGCTCTGGGTGAGAAACTGCGGCGCGATCACCAGGGTCGCGGCGCTTTGTCCGGCCTGTCCGGCAGCGTTTTCGCCGCTCTGTAGGTAAGTCTGGGCGTTGCGCAGCCGCCCGTGAACGATGATCAGCGCGCGCTGCACGTCGGGCAGTGGCTGCTGCCAGTCCTGGCTCAGGCCCAGGGCCAGTTGTCCGCCCTCCAGGGGCAGGCGCCCGGGGCTGATGACCCTGACCCCCTGTTCCACGGCCTGGGCGCTCAGGCTGCCCAGGCACAGCAGGAGTGCCAGCAGGCGGCGCATCTACAGGCTCTTGGCGGCGAAGGTATCGCACTGGCCGACCTGGCCCTGGCTGAAGCCGGTCTTGAACCAGCGCACTCGTTGCGCCGAGGTGCCATGGGTGAAGGAGTCCGGCACGACCCGACCCTGGCCTTGTTGCTGCAGGCGGTCGTCGCCAATGGCGTTGGCGGCGTTCAGGGCTTCTTCCACATCCCCCGGTTCCAGCCAGTTCAGGCGTTGCTGGGCGTGGTAGGCCCAGACCCCGGCCAGGCAATCGGCCTGGAGTTCCTGGCGCACCAGCAAGCCGCCATCGCCCTCCATCTGCCGCCCTTGCTGACGCGCGGCCTGGATCTTCGCCGAGACCCCGAGCAGGGTCTGTACGTGGTGCCCGACCTCGTGGGCGATCACATAGGCCTGGGCGAAGTCGCCGGCGGCGGAAAAGCGCTGGGCCATTTCCCGGAAGAAGTCCATGTCCAGGTACACCTGGCGATCGGCCGGGCAGTAGAACGGCCCGCTGGCGGAGGTCGCCGCGCCGCAGGCGGAGTTGACCCGGCCCCGGAACAGAATCAGTTTGGGCGCCTGATACTGGCGGCCGGCCTGCTGGAAGATCTGGCCCCAGGTGTCTTCGGTATCACCGAGGATGGCGCGCACGAACTCTGCCTGCTCATCGTTGGCCGGGGGGGCCTTGCGCGCCTGGGGGGGGGCGGGCGCCGAGGTCTGGCTGCTCTGGCCGAGCAATTGCCCGAGAATCTGCAGCGGGTCCTGGCCGGTGGCCCAGCCGATGCCGACGATCAGCACGATCGCCGTCAGGCTCAAGCCCTTGCCGCCGCCGAAACGCATGCCCCCGCCACCGCCACTGCTGCTGTCATCTCGCACATCGACGACGTTGTCGCTGCGCCGGCCTTTTTTCCAAAGCATGGGGGAGTCCTCGTTTTTTCTGCTGGTCAGTGTTGCTGGTGGCTCAGACCGGCGCCAGTCCGGTCGTCAGGGATTTTTGCGCACGCTACCATGGCCCGGCGCCGGATCGATCCGGTTCGGACTCATTCGGGGCTTGCTATTGAACATCGACACCCGCATCAAATTCCGTCACCTGGTGTGTTTTCTTGAAATGGCCCGCCAGGGCAGCCTGGCCCGAGCCGCCGATGTGCTGGCGGTGAGCCAGCCGGCCATGTCGAAAACCCTCAAGGAACTGGAGGACCTGCTGGACACCCGGCTGTTTGCCAGGAGCAAGGCCGGGCTCAGCCTGACTGAGGCCGGGCGGGCCTTCCTGCGTTACGCCGGGCCGTCGGTGCAGGCCCTGCGCGAGGGCGTCAGCAGCCTGCGCGGCGGCGAATATGCCGCCGGGCTGGTGCGCATCGGCGTGCTGTCCACGGTGGAAAGCCTGCTGCTGCCGGAGGTGATGCGGCGCCTGCACCAGCGGCACTCGGCATTGACCGTGAGCGTGGTGACCGGCCCGAGCGCCTATCTGCTTTCGCAGTTGCGGGTCGGCGATCTGGACCTGGTGGTGGGGCGCATGACCGAAAGTCCGGAGATCCAGGGCCTGAGTTTCGAGCACCTGTACAGCGAATCCCTGACCTTGGTGGCTCGTCCCGAGCATCCGCTGGTGGTCGGTCCCTTCACCCGTGACGCGGTGAGCGAATATCCCCTGGTATTGCCCCTGGCTGGCACCAGCATCCGCAAGCATGCCGATAGCCTGTTCGTGCAGTGCGGCATTGCCCAGTCGGCACAGCGTTTGGAAACCCTGTCGGTGGCCCTGAGCCGGCGTTACACCCTGTCCAGCGATGCGCTGTGGATTGCGCCGCTGGATGCGGTGCGCCTGGACCTGGCCAATGGCGAGCTGCAGGAGCTGGACCTGGGCCTGCGCGAGCCCGGCGGTTCGCTGGGCATCTCCAGCAACGCCAGCCTGCCGCTGTCGCTGGCGGCGCAATGGGCGGTCGAGGTGCTCAGGGAGGTGGGACAGGCCTATCGCGAAGGCTGCTATCCATAACCATTTGGTTATGGGTTGAGGGCGGTTTTTCAATGTTCCACCCTCCTGATTTGTTTGAAACTGCGCCAGCTGCGCTCCATAAATCAAACAACAGGAGATCGACATGTCTGATGCAGACAGCCGTCGCTTCGTGATTCGTGACCGTAACTGGCACCCCAAGGCCCTGACCCCCGACTACAAGACCTCCGTTGCCCGCTCGCCGCGCCAGGCGCTGGTGAGCATTCCTCAATCGCTGAGCGAAACCAGCGGCCCGGACTTTTCCCACCTGCGCACCGGGCGTTTCGACAACGACCTGCTGCTCAACTTCAATAACGGCGGATTGCCGGTGGGCGAGCGGATCATCGTTTCCGGGCGGGTCTGCGATCAGTACGGCAAACCCATTCCCCACACCCTGGTGGAGATGTGGCAAGCCAACGCTGGCGGCCGCTACCGGCACAAGAACGACCGCTACCTGGCGCCCCTGGACCCGAACTTCGGTGGTGTCGGCCGAGCCCTCACCGACCGCGACGGCTATTACAGTTTCCGCACCATCAAGCCCGGGCCTTACCCCTGGCGCAACGGCCCCAACGACTGGCGCCCGGCGCATATCCACTTCTCCATCAGCGGCCCGTCGATCGCCACGCGCTTGATCACCCAGCTGTATTTCGAAGGCGACCCGTTGATTCCGCTGTGCCCGATCGTCAAGTCCATCGCCAACCCGGAGGCGGTGCAGAGCCTGATCGCGCGCCTGGACATGGGCAATGCCAATCCCATGGACTGCCTGGCCTATCGCTTCGACATCGTGTTGCGCGGCCAGCGCAAGACCCACTTCGAAAACTGCTGAGGAGCCTGCCATGCCTGTTCAACTGCTGCCTGAAACCCCCTCGCAAACGGCCGGCCCCTATGTACACATCGGCCTGGCCCTGGCGGCGGCGGGAAACCCGACCCGCCCCGAGGAAATCTGGAACCAGATGGCCAAGCCCGATGCGCCGGGCGAGCGGATCCTGCTGATCGGCCATGTGTACGATGGCAACGGCCACCTGGTGCGCGACTCCTTCCTGGAGTTCTGGCAGGCCGATTCCGCTGGGGTCTACGACCCGGTGTTCGACACGGAAAAGCCGTTCAACTGCTTCGGCCGCACCGCCACCACCTTCGATGCCGGGGAATGGACCCTCCACACGGTCAAGCCCGGGGTGGTGAACAACGCTGCCGGGGTGCCCATGGCGCCGCACATCAACCTGTCGCTGTTTGCCCGGGGGATCAACATTCACCTGCACACCCGGCTGTATTTCGCCGATGAACCGGAAGCCAACGCCCGGTGCCCGGTGCTGAATCTGATCGAACAACCGCAGCGCCGGGAAACCCTGCTGGCCCATCCGTGCGAGGTCGAAGGCCTGCGCGCCTACCGCTTCGACATTCGCATTCAGGGTGAAGGCGAGACGGTGTTCTTCGACTTCTGACACCGCGCCGCGCCACGGAGGGCGATCGTCTGTCCCGACCTACTTCATGGAAAGCAGTTCCAGAAAACCGCCGAGCCCGGCTAACCTGCGCACAAGGCGTGGTGTCGGGCTCATGGCTCGCATCCGTCGACCCGGGCGGCAATCGAACCTCGCCCTGCAGTTCCCCAACTGGCCCGTTGTCACTAGAATCGGCCAAATTTTGTCGGGACCCGACCATGGCAGGCAGTCAAATCGAACGCGTTTTCAGTGTTCTCGAACGTCTTACCGGTGATCCCCGCGGCCTGCCCTTGCAGACCCTGGCGGAACAGCTGGAGATCCCCAAAAGTGCCACCCACCGCCTGCTGGCGGAACTGATCCGCCTGGGCTACGTGCGGCAGAACCCGGACAACCTGCGCTACCAACTGTCCACCCGGCTGGTGGCTATGGGCTTTCGCTACCTGTCCGCCAGCGGGGCCGACATTGTTCAGCCGGTGCTCGACCGGCTGGCCGTCGAATCCGGCGAGCTGGTGCGCCTTGGGGTGATCGAAGGCGAGCGCCAGACCTGGATCGCCAAGTCCCAGGGTGCCCGTTCCGGCCTGCGCTACGACCCGGACATGGGCCGTGAGGCGCCGTTGTTCTATACCGCTTCCGGGCATGCCTGGCTGGCCACCCTGAGCGATGCCGAGGCCTTGTCCCTGGTGGAGCGCCAGGGCGTGGAACCCCCGACGGATCTGGGACCAAATGCACCGCGCTCGAACATCGAGTTGCTCGAACGCCTGCGCCTGGCCCGCGAGCAGGGTTACGCCTGGGTCGAGGAAAGCTCGGCGCTCGGCACCTCGGCGATTGCCGCCGTGGTGCGCCATCCCATCGATGGCCGGGTGGTGGGCGTGCTCAGCATCGCCGGCCCCAGCGCGCGCCTGCCGTTGGCGCGGCTGCATGAACTGGCGCCACTGCTGCTGCAATTCGCCGAGGAACTGTCGGCCGCCAGTCAGGCCTCCGAACTGTTCAATTGAGCCAGGACGCTTTGCCGGCGGATACCCGGCGCAGCGCCGGGTCGACGGTTCTCAACGAAGTTGTTCGGTAATCGAACGGTATTGCTTGTCGCTCTTGTGTGAAATTGGAACTGAGTTCTAAATAATTGGATTTCAGCGTCCCGATAATAATCACAAGAGGATTCGTCATTGAAGCCGCCACTGCGCATTGCCCTGATCGGCGTCGGCAACATGGGGCAGCAGCATTACCAACACCTCAAGACCCTGGCCGAGGCCCGGCTCTGCGCCGTCGCTGATCCTGGCTCCCAGGCCGTCGCGGTCGCCGCGCAATGGCAGGTGCCGCATTTCAGTGATCACCAGACCCTGCTGCGGGAAATTCGCCCGGACGCGGTGATCGTCGCCAATCCCAATAATCTTCACGTCAGCACTGCCCTGGATTGCCTGGCGGCGGGTGTTCCGGTGCTGCTGGAAAAGCCCGTGGGCGTGCATCTTGATGAAGTACGCGAGCTGGTAGCGGCATCGCGTGACACGGGCGTGCCGGTGCTGGTGGGCCATCACCGGCGGCACAATCCATTGATCGCCCGTGCCCGTGAACTGGTGCACAGCGGCGCCCTGGGACAGCTGACCACGGTCACCACGCTCTGGCAGTTGCGCAAGCCCGAGAGCTACTTCGATATTCCCTGGCGCCGCGAGGCCGGCGCCGGCCTGTTGCTGACCAACCTGATTCACGATCTCGATCTGCTGCGCCATCTGTGCGGCGAGGTGCGACAAGTGCAGGCCATCACCAGCAACCGCGTGCGTGGCTACGCCAATGAAGATTGCGCGGTGGTGCTGTTGCAGTTCGACAACGGCGCCCTGGGCAGCCTGACCGGTTCCGATGCCGCGGCCGCCCCCTGGAGTTGGGAGCTGGATTCCGGGGAGAACCCGGTGTACCCGCGCCAGAGCGATCAGCCTTGCTACCTGCTGGCCGGCACCGAGGGCGCGCTGAGCATTCCCCAGCTCAAGCGCTGGCATTACGCCGAAGCCGGGGAGGGTTGGCATCAACCCTTGCTGATGCAGCAGGAAACCTTCGACCCGGGCGAGGCCCTGCGCCTGCAATTGCAGCACTTCGTCCAGGTCGCCCGCGGCGAGGTCGCGCCGCTGGTCAGTGCCGCCGATGCCGCGCGCACCCTGGCGCTGATTGAGGCGATTCGCCAGGCCGCGGCCACGGGGCAGGCCTGCACCCCAACCCCTGTTGAGTGAACGATTGATGAGTGAGCGGATTTTTTCCCTGGCCAGCCTGACCGTGCTGGAGCTGTCGCCGCCAGAGATGGTGGAAGTGGCGGCCCGCGCCGGCTACAGCCATGTCGGCCTGCGCCTGGAACCGGCGACCCCGGAGGAACATCACTTCCCGCTGGTGGCGGACGCCGGCCTGCGGCGCCAGACCCTGGCGCGCCTGCGCGATAGCGGCGTGCGGGTGCTGGATGTGGAGATCCTGCGGCTCAAGCCGCAGACCCGGGTGGGCGACTTCGAAGCGCTGCTGGCGGTGGGCGCGGAGTTCGCCGCCAGCGAGTTGCTGGTGGCGGGCAATGACCCGGACGAGGCGCGCATGACCGACAACTTCGCCGCGCTGTGCGATCTGGCGCGGCAGTACGGGCTGCATCCCCATCTGGAGTTCATGCCCTGGACCGACGCGCGCAATCTGGAACAGGCCGTGCGGGTGGTGGAAAACGCCGGTCGTGACAACGGCTGCGTGCTGGTGGACGCCTTCCATTTCGACCGTTCCGGTTCGCGTCTGGCAGACTTGGCGCAGGTCGCTCCGGCGCGCCTGCGTTACGCGCAGCTGTGCGACGTGGCTGGGCCGCGTCCGGATGACATGCAGGAGATCCTGCGCCAGGCCCGTAACGAACGGCGTTTTCCGGGGCAGGGCGATTGCGATCTGCCGGGGTTGCTCCAGTGTCTGCCGCAGCACCTGCCCCTGAGCCTGGAAATTCCCACGGTGCAGTTGCTGGAGCAGGGCGTGAGTGCCTTGCAGCGGGCGCAGATGGCGCTGGATGCAACCCGAGCGCTGCTGGCCAGGACCTGAGTCGGCGGGAGGGCTTTCGCCGGCCAGCCGGCTCCTACGCCTATCCGCTAGGCACCGGCTGGCCGCGAAGCTGTGTCTTCAATCACCCCAAGGAGTGCCCATGACCCGTAGCACGCCCCTTTCCGGGAGCAATCACCCTTTCAAGGGCATCCTGCTGATTGTCCTGGCGACCTTCCTGTTCGCCAGCCACGATGCCCTGTCCAAATACCTCTCGGGGTTCTTCCCGGTGATCATGGTGGTCTGGGCCCGTTACCTGATCCATACCTTGCTGATGGCCGGGATCTTCCTGCCGCAATCCGGCCTGCGGGTGCTGCGCAGCAAGCGCCCGCTGCTGCAACTGCTACGGGCCTTGTGCCTGCTGAGTACCAGCTTGCTGTTCACCTCGGCGCTGCTGTTCATTCCCCTGGCCGAGGCCACGGCGGTCAACTTTCTCGCGCCGGTGCTGGTCACCGCGTTGTCGGTGCCGCTGCTCGGCGAACAGGTGACCCGCGGCCAGTGGCTGGCGGTGATCTGCGGTTTTGTCGGGGTGCTGATCATCGTCCATCCGGGCGGCGAGCTGTTCACCCCGGCGGTGCTGCTGCCGTTCTGTTCGGCGCTGTTCTTCTGCTTCTATCAACTGCTGACCCGCAAGCTGGCCGAGCACGACAGCCCCACCACCAGCAATTTTTTCGCCGGGTTGTGCAACACCCTGGTGATGAGCGCGCTGGTGCCGTTCTTCTGGCAGACCCCGGGGATTGTCCATGGCGTGCTGATGCTGGCGTTGGGAGCCTGTGGCATGTGCGCCCACCTGTTCCTGACCCAGGCCTTTCGCCATGCGGCGCCGGCGCTACTGGCGCCCTTTGGTTATTGCCAGATTGTCTTTGCCGGGCTGCTGGGCTGGTTGCTGTTCGGTCATGCGCCGTCGTTGATCACCCAGCTGGGCATCGCCGTGATCTGCCTCAGCGGGCTGGCGGCGGCCTGGCAGCAACGCCGTGGCTGAGACGCCTCAGAAACGAAAGCGCACCACCAGGTTCTGCAGGCCGGCCGCCAGCTGCGACAGCTCCTGGCTGGTGGCGTTGGTGCGCGTGGCGGCGTCGGCGCTTTCCAGGGATAGGTTGCGGATGTTCAGCAGGTTGCGGTCCACTTCACGGGCCACCTGGGCCTGTTCTTCCGAGGCACTGGCGATCACCAGGTTGCGCTCGTGGATCTGCTCCATGGCCCGGGTGATTTCCCCCAGGGCCAGCCCGGCCTGTTCGGCGATGGACAGGGTCTGGGCCACCCGCTGACTGTTGCCGTGCATGGACTGCACTACGCAGTCGGTGTCGCCCTGGACCCGGCCGATCATCTGTTCGATTTCCTGGGTCGACTGCTGGGTGCGATGGGCCAGGGCCCGTACTTCATCTGCCACTACGGCAAAGCCGCGGCCGGCTTCCCCGGCCCGCGCGGCCTCGATGGCGGCGTTCAGGGCCAGCAGGTTGGTCTGTTCGGCGATGGCGCGGATCACGTCCAGCACCTTGCCGATCTCCCGTGATTGCTCGGCCAGGGTCTGCACTTGCTGCAGGGCGGTGCCGACATCGCCGCTCATGGCCTGGATCGAGTCCAGGGTCTGGATCACCCGGGCCTGCCCCTGGGTGGCCTGGGCGGTGGACTGGCGGGTGGTGTCGGAGGTGGACACCGCGTTGCGCGCCACTTCCTCGACAGCCACGGTCATCTCGTTGACGGCGGTGGCGGCTTGCTCGATTTCGTTGTGTTGCTGCTGCAGGCGGCTGGAGTCCTGATGGGTGCTCTGGCTCATCTGTTGCGCGGCGCCGGCCAGTTGGGTCGAGGTGCTGCTGATCAGTTGCAGGGTTTCACGCAGGCTGGCCTGCATGCTGGCCAGGGCCTTGAGCAGGCGCGCGGTTTCATCGCTGCCCGCGCTGTGGATCGGTCGGCCAAGATCGCCGGCGGCCACTTGCTCGGCCACGGCCACGGCCTGGCGAATGGGTCCCACGATGCTGCGAATCAGCAGCCAGGCCAGGCACAGGGTCAGCAGGGCGACGGCCAGCAGGGCGCCGATCACCGTGACCTTGACCTGGGTGTACAGCGCGTCGGCATGCTGGGCCGACTGGCTGACTTCCTCGGTCGTCAGGTTCATCAGTTCGGTGAACTGGTCGCCGGTCTGGGTCGAGTACTCCTGGATCTTGCCGTTGAGCAGGGCCGTCATCTCGCTGCTGCGATTGTCCCGGGACAGGGCTTCGTACTGGGCCAGGGCCTGCTGGTAGCTTTTGACCGTGGTGAGGAATGCCTCGTATTGCACCCGGTTGTGATCGCCCACCAGCGGCGCGAACCTGGCCAGGGCCTGGTCGAGCCAGGCTTGTACCTGGTGCAGGCGGGCAATGGTGCTTTCCAGCACTTGGGGTTCACGGTTGAGGGCCATGCGCAGGCTCAGCACGCGGATGCTCAGCACGTAGTCGCGCACTTCTCCCAGGTAGCGGGTGCTGGGCAGGGAAATGTTTTCGGTGTGCTGGCCGGTGGCGCGGACTTCGGCCACTTGCTTGAGGGCGAACAGCCCCTGCAGCAGGACCAGCAGGGCAATCACGCCGAAGCTGATCACGGCGCGTTTGGCGATGCTCAGGTTACCCAGCGTCATGGGACGTTCTCCGAGTGTGGAAAAAAGGGGGAGGGGGAACAGATAAAAAAAGCGCAGGCCCGGAACCGGACCTGCGCGAGGGGAGCATCAGTCTTCTACGTGGGGAATCTTGCGCGGGGCCATGAAGTACATCCAGGTCAGGGCGATGAAGTACATGGCCGGGATCAGGGTGAACAGCACGGTGTAGTTGTTGTTGGTGGCGGTGAGGATGTGGCCGACGATCTGGGTCATGAACATGCCGCCGATGGCCGCGCACATGCCGCCGAAGCCGAACACGGTGCTCATCATGTGCTTGGGCGTGTAGTCCATCACCAGGCTCCAGATGTTGGCGGTCCAGGCCTGGTGGGCGCCGATCCCCAGGGAGATGGCGAACACCGCGAGCCACAGGTTGGCGGCACCGGCGGCCATGATCACGCCGATGATGCAGCAGGCGAACAGGAACATCGACAGCAGCCGCGCCTTGATCGGGTTCATGCCGCGACCGATGAGGAACGAGGAGAGGATGCCGCCACCGACGCTGCCGAAGTCGGCAGTCAGGTAGATGATGATCAGCGGGATGCCCATCTGGGTCACGTTGATCCCCAGGTTGTACTGCTGGTTGAGGAATGGCGGCAGCCAGTACAGGTAGAACCAGAACACTGGCGCGGTCATTGAGTAGGCCAGGGCGAAGGCCCAGGTGCCGCGCATGCGCAGGATGCGGCTGAAGGGCACGCGGGTTTGTTCGGGTTCCGCTTGCTGCTGGATGTAGGCCAGTTCCGAGGCCTTGACGCTAGGGTGGTCTTCCGGGTTGAAGTACTTCAGGCCCCAGAACAGCAGCCACACGCCGCCCAGTGCGGCCATGCACAGGAACGCCGCTTGCCAGCCCCAGGCGTGGAGGATCAACGGCAGCAGCATGGGCGTGAACATCGCGCCGACGTTGGTCCCGGCGTTGAAGATGCCGGTGGCCACTGCACGTTCGCCAGCCGGGAACCACAGGCGGGTGGTCTTCACGCAGGCCGGGTAGTTGGCGGCTTCGGTGAGCCCGAGAATGAACCGGCAGACCATGAAGCCCACCGCCGAAGTGGCCAGGCCGTGGGCACCGGTGGCCAGGCTCCAGAGCAGAACGGCGCAGAAGAACACCCGTTTCACCCCGACCCGGTCGATCAGCCGGCCCTGGAGCACGAAGCCCACGGCGTAGCCGACCTGGAACCAGAAGTTGATGTTGGCGTAGTCCATCGCCGTCCAGTTCATTTCCTTGGCCAGGATCGGCTGCATCACGCCCAGGGCGGCGCGATCGATGTAGTTCAGGGTGGTGGCGAAGAACACCAGGGCGAGCATGCCCCAGCGGGTCTTGCCGACCGCCATGGCGCCGCGGATCTTGTCGCCGATGCCACCGGCGACGCTGAGGCTCGGGGCGATACGAGAGCTTTGAGAAGGAGTCATGTAAGCCATCCGTTCAGTGACTGACGAGCCTGGGCTCGTCGGAACTCTAAGGCGCGTGATCAATCGTCAGTAAGGGCATGAGCGCCGGTGACTGGGTGATTGATCGGCTGGGTAGGTTCGTCGTTGCGGCTTTGCAGCAGGCGGACGAACGTCATCGGGACGAGCGCAGCTCAGGGCTGTAGCGCGTCGTGATCCAGGGGGCCGGTTGAGGTCGTTCCAGGCGCAAGCCAGAGGGATGAGCAGCAGGGCGGGGCGTTGAGTGCAAGCATGAGGATGTACCCGATTTTTGAAATTTTTATGGTCTGTTCTGGGTCTGGGTGATTGAAGCCGCTGGTTCTTGGGGCGGCTCAATGTGCTGTCGATGGTGCGCAGTGGCTGAAAAATCGTCAATTCGTCAATCGGCATTGTGTTCGATAATCGAACACAAAACTAACTGGTTCGTACACTTTAAATCATGCTGTGGAATAATCCGCTCCATCGAATAAAAGGCTCGGGCGCCACCGGCCGTCATTTCCCGGGAGTTGAATCATGCAGCGTTCCATCGCCACCGTTTCCTTGAGCGGCACCCTGCCGGAAAAACTCGAAGCCATTGCCGCCGCCGGGTTCGATGGGGTGGAGATTTTCGAGAACGACCTTCTCTACTACGACGGCAGCCCCCGGGAAATCAGGCAGATGTGCGCCGACCTGGGGATTGCCATCACCCTGTTCCAGCCGTTCCGCGATTTCGAGGGCTGCCGCCGCGATCGCCTGGCACGCAACCTGGAACGTGCCGAACGCAAATTCGACCTGATGCAGGAACTGGGCACCGACCTGGTGCTGGTATGCAGCAACACCTCGGTGGACAGCCTGGGGGATCGCAAGATCCTTATCGACGATCTGCACCAGTTGGCCGAACGGGCCGCGGTGCGTGGTTTGCGCATCGGTTACGAAGCCCTGGCCTGGGGCCGTCACGTGAATACTTATCAACAGGTCTGGGACATCGTGCGCAGCGCCGATCACCCAAGCCTGGGGGTGTTGCTGGACAGCTTCCACACCCTGTCGCTCAAGGGCGACCCGGCGGCGATTGCCGAGATTCCCGGGGACAAGATCTTCTTCGTGCAGATGGCCGACGCGCCGATCCTGGCCATGGATGTGCTGGAGTGGAGCCGGCATTTTCGCTGCTTCCCCGGCCAGGGCGAGTTCGACCTGCCGGGGTTCCTGGCACCGATCATCAAGAGTGGCTACACCGGACCGCTGTCCCTGGAGATCTTCAACGACGGTTTTCGCGCCGCGCCGCCGCGGGCCAATGCCGCCGATGGCCTGCGTTCCTTGCTGTACCTGGAGGAGAAGACCCGCGAGCGCCTGCTGCAGGAAGCGCAGCCGGTGGCCAACCTGGACATCCTGTTCGCCCCACCGGCGGTTGAAGCCTATGGCGGCACCGAGTTCCTTGAATTCGCGGTGGACGAGGCCCTGGGGGCCAAGCTGGGTGGCTGGCTGGAACGCCTGGGCTTTGCCAAGGCAGGGCAGCATCGCTCCAAGAGTGTCAGCCTGATGCGCCAGGGCGATATCAACCTGATCCTCAACTCCGAGCCTTACTCCTTTGCCCACAGCTTCTTCGAGGCTCACGGCCCGTCAGTGTGTGCCACGGCCATTCGGGTCAAGGACAGTGCCAAGGCCCTGGAGCGTGCGGTGGCCTACAAGGGCCAGCCTTATCGCGGGCTGGTGGGCCCCAACGAACTGGAGCTGGCGGCGGTGCGCGAACCCGATGGCAGCCTGATCTACCTGGTGGATCCGCAGCAGGGCGGCCAGCACCTGTATGACACCGACTTCCATATGCACAGCGGCGTGGTGGCCAAGGGCGGCCTCAAGCGCATCGACCACATGGCCATGGCCCTGCCGGCGGACAGCCTCGACAGTTGGGCGCTGTTCTACAAGAGCCTGCTGGATTTCGCAGCCGATGATGAAGTGGTGCTGCCCGATCCCTATGGCCTGGTGAAAAGCCGGGCCCTGCGCAGCCGCTGCAGCTCGATCCGCCTGCCGCTGAACATCTCGGAGAACCGCAACACGGCGATCTCTCATGCGCTGTCCAGTTATCGCGGCTCGGGGGTGCATCACATCGCCTTTGATTGCGACGACATCTTCGCCGAGGTCAGCCGGGCCAAGGAGACTGGAGTGCCGCTGCTGGATATCCCCCTCAACTACTACGATGACCTGGCCGCGCGTTTTGATTTCGACGACGAGTTCCTCAGCGAACTGGCCTACTACAACGTCCTGTATGACCGCGATGCCCAGGGCGGTGAGCTGTTCCACGTCTATACCGAACCTTTCGAGGGGCGTTTCTTCTTCGAGATCATCCAGCGCAAGAACGGCTACGTCGGCTATGGCGCGGCCAACGTGGCGGTGCGTCTGGCGGCCATGGCCAAGTCCCGCAGTGGCGCGGTGCGCCAGGCCAAGTTGTAGCGCATTGGTAACCGGAGGCGGTAATCCACCGCCTCTGTGCTTTCTTTCACGACAGGACGCGGCCCATAATCGCCCGCGTGTCCAGTGATGGCCGTGAGCCCAGAATGACAATGACCAGTGAACGCTCGATTGCGCCCGATGAGCCTGCCCTCGAACCGCGCAAGAGTCGCAAGAACAACCCGGAAAAGACCCGCGAGAACATCCTTCAAGAAGCCATTGTCGAGTTCGTCCAGCAAGGGCTTTCCGGTGCGCGGGTGGATGCGATCGCCGAGCGCATCCACACCTCCAAGCGCATGATCTATTACTACTTCGGCAGCAAGGAGCAGCTGTACGTCGAGGTGCTGGAAAAACTCTACGGCGATATCCGCAGCACCGAGAGCCGCCTGCACCTGGCGGAACTGGCGCCGCAGGAGGCGATTCGCCGGCTGGTGGAGTTCACCTTCGACCACCACGATCGCAATGTCGATTTCGTGCGTATCGTCAGCATCGAAAATATCCACAAGGCCGAGTACGTGAAGCAGTCCGGCGTGATCAAGGCGATGAACAACACCATTCTCCATGCCTTGGGCGAGATCCTTGAGCGTGGTGTGCAGGACGGTGTGTTCCGCAGTGGCCTGGACCCGCTGGACGTGCATTTGCTGATCAGCTCGTTCTGTTTCTATCGGGTGTCGAACCGTCATACCTTTGGTGAGATCTTCCAGATCGACCTGCCGGACGAAGCCATCAAGCAACGGCACCGGGACATGATCTGCGAGTCGGTGCTGCGCTACCTGCAAGCCTGACGTCATTGTTCGTAGGAGCTGGCTTGCCAGCAAAAGCACCCGTAAGATCGGCGTCGCCACCAAGGCTCCTACAACATCCCCCTCGACAAGGAAGGCACCATGGGCAACCCCGTTTCCACGCTGAAAATCATCCTGATCCTGATGATCGTCGTTGACTCGTTCTGGTTCGGCGAGCGCCTGCTGTCCCTGACCGGGTTCAGCGTATTCGACTGGCTGCCGAGCTCGCTGATCAATGTGGTGGGGCTGTTCGGCAGCCTGTTGATGATTCTGTTCAACGTGCTGCTGATCGGCCTGCTCTCGCGCCTGCAGCTCAAGCCCGAGTAATTGCAGCGCCTGTAGCCACTGCCTGCGGCAGCGGCTACAGGTGCGTCTTCAGCCGTTCATGCTCTGAAAGTGCGCCAGCATCCGTTGCGGGTCGGCGCTCTGACCGCTGAACAGCTCGAACGCCTTGACCGCCTGGAACACTGCCATGGTGCCGCCGTCCAGGGTCCGGCAACCCAGGGCACGGGCGTTGCGCAGCAATTCGGTTTCCAGCGGGAAGTAGACGATTTCGGCCACCCACAGGTCCGCCCGCAGCAACTCCAGCGGCACTGGCATGCCCGGCAGCTTGGCCATGCCCATGGGGGTGGTGTTCACCAGGCCGTCGGCGCTGGCCAGGGTACTGGGCAGGTCGGTGCCGGCCTTGGCCCGGCCGGCACCGAAGTGCTGGTTGAGGTTGTCCGCCAGACTCTGCGCCCGCTGGCTTTCCACATCGAAAATGCTCAGTTGTTCCACGCCCTCGCTGAGCAGGGCGTGGGCCACTGCGGCACCGGCGCCGCCAGCTCCCATTTGCACCACGTGCCGCCTGGCCACGCCTTGCAGGCCGCGGCGGAAGCCTTCGGCAAAACCCAGGCAGTCGGTGTTGTGGCCAACCCGCTTGCCGTCCTTGAGCACCACGGTGTTGACCGCGCCGATCCCCCGCGCCTCGGGGGACAGTTCGTCCAGCAGCGGCAAGATGCTCTGCTTGCAGGGAAAGGTGATGTTCAGCCCGGTGAAGTTCATCCGTTCGGCGGCTTGGAGCAGGTCGGGCAGGGCGCTGCTGTCGAGCCCCAGTTGATCCAGGTCGATCAGCCGGTACAGGTAGCGCAGGTTTTGCGCATCACCTTCATGTTCATGCAGGGCCGGGGTGCGCGAAGCCTGGATGCCGGCACCGATCAGTCCGGCGAGTACGCCTGTATGGCCTGTCATAGCGCTTGCTCCTTGAACCGCAGGCTGAAGTGTTCCAGGGCCAGGCGATAGCCGTGGCTGCCAAAACCGCACATCACCGCCAGGGCGATGCCCGATACGAACGAGTGATGACGGAAGGGTTCGCGGGCGTGGACGTTGGACAGGTGCACTTCGATCACCGGCAGCTCGCTGGCGACCAGCGCATCGCGGATCGCCACCGAGGTGTGGGTCCAGGCGGCGGGGTTGATCACGATGCCGGCACAGCGGCCGCGGGCGGCGTGGATCCAGTCGAGCAATTCGCCTTCGTGGTTGGTCTGGCGAAATTCCACGGTCAGGCCGAACTCCTCGGCGGCGCGGCCGCACAAGGCTGAGACATCGGCCAGGGTTTCTTGGCCGTAAGTGGCCGGTTCTCGGGTGCCGAGCAGGTTCAGGTTCGGGCCGTTGAGCACCAGAACGATAGGACGCATGGGGGTAGATCTCCGTTGTTATTGTCAGCCCCGGGAGAAGGTACGAGGCGCTGGGGAGGTAAATTGTACTAACTGGTTAATTTGGTCAATTGATGGTCGAGAGGTGAGATCGGCTCGGGCGATTAAGTGTTCGATAATCGCACGCTGTTGATGGCGATGAACGTGGCAAGGCGTTCTCCGGCAACAAATGCTGACGAGTTCGTGGCTGCCTGCAGGCCTTGTGGGACCGCTGCGGGGCTAGCCTCAAACAGGTCACCTCGCTGCTGTCCTTTCAGGCCGGTGGTCGGATTAACCATGGAAACACGAGTTCTTGGACTCAATAACCTAACGGATGGGTTAGCATGAAAGTGTTCGTTTACAAGGGCTATGCAGTCGTCGTGATGTTGCGCGACGAACATTGCCCACCCCATGTGCATGTGGATGGCGGTCGCTGGAGCGCGCGTTTTCGCTTCAGCTTCTGGCACAACGGCGTCGAGCTCTGGGACGTTGTCCCCCAAGGCCGCCGCCCGGCGCTGGCAATCCTTGAGGGCTTGCGCCAGGCCTTGAAGCAGCGGGTGCATCTGGCCCGGCGTATCTGGTGGAGCAAGCTGCGCACTCTGTGCCTTGAGCAGCAGTTGTGGGATTGGCAAGCGAACTCGGTGGTGGAACGGTCAAGCGCCGGCCGCAGGGTGTACCTGATCGAGTCGGCGCACTACGAGGAACAACGAAACCTCACTCGCCTGACCCTGGTGGGCGCGGCGCAAGGGGTGGAGATCGAACTATGAAAATCATCAAGGCAGAAGTGCCCGTCGACGTGCCCTTGACCCAGGCGCTGCTGGATCAAGCGATCGAGCGCGGTGAAGCGCGTCATGACGCGGGTTTGCAAGTCAGTACCTTGAGCTATGCGGCGGGGTGCCTGTGCCTGGGTTTCGCCGATGGCAGCTCGATTCATTTGCCGGTGAAAAACTATCCGGAGTTGGCGGCGCTGAGCGACACCCAATTGCAGCAACTGCAACTGGGCTTTTGCGCCACGGCGGTGTGCCATGAAGCGGTGGATCTGCAGGTGTCGATTGTCGGGCTGCTGTCCGCCAGCGAGCCGCTGATGAAGCTGGCAACCCAGTTGGTTGCGTCCCGCAATGGTCGGCAAAGCAGCGCGGCCAAGGCCCGGGCGGCGCGCCTGAACGGCAAGAAGGGCGGCCGGCCACGCAAGGTCGAAGTGCCGGCCTAGGCGGTTGGAGAACGGACGCTAATGAATATTGATATCAATTGAAAGTAATTCTCGACTAATCGTAAGATGCCCGGCACTTTCCTTCATGTGCCAGGGAGTTGGTTTGTCGGACATGGATCTCAAGGGACTGTTTCTCAAGCATGCCGCTGCCTTGCGCGGCTATCTGGCGCGCAAGGTACGGGACCCGCAGTTGGCCGCTGATCTGGTGCAGGAGAGCTTCCTGCGATTGGCCGAGCATCGGCGCGGCGAGCGTATCGACAATTCCCAGGGCTATCTCTACCGCACGGCGAACAACCTGCTGATCGACCATGTACGTCAGGAGGCGCGGCGCAAGACCCAAACCGTATCCCACGAAGTGCTGGCCGACATCGAGGATGAGGCGGCTGGACTGGAGGCTCAGGCGATGGCCCGGCAACAGCGCGAGGCGCTGAAACAGGCGATTACCGAGTTGCCCCCGCGGACCCGGGAAATCTTTCGCCTGAACCGCATCGAAGGCATGACCCACGCCGAGGTGGCCCGGCACCTGAACATTTCCGACAGCTCGGTGCAAAAGCACCTGGCCCGGGCACTGGCCTATGTGATGCAGCGCTTGCGGGCTACCGACGGTCGGCCGGCCGACCCGTGAGTTACGGTAACGGTTGGGGTCAGACGTCACTGCTTCCATATAACGAGAAATCGAGATTCACACGTGAATAGCCAGGGTCCGCAAGAGCGCAATATCAACGAGGCCGCCGCCGACTGGGCGGTGCGTTTGCAAGCGGGAGGGCTGAGCGCCGTCGAGCAGGCGCAGCTTGCCCGGTGGCAGGCTGCCGACCGGCGTCACCCTGAGGCCCTGGCATTTGCCCGGCAGACCTGGGATGCCCTCGCAGAGCTGCGCCTGGACTCGGAGCTGGCTGGCACGGCGCCGCCACGGCGTCAGCCGGGAAGGCCGGCAACGGTGTCGCCTCGACCGCGCCGCCGCCGTCTGCTTCCACGAGTTGCCAGTGCTGTGATGCTGGTGCTGGCGCTCGCCCTGGGCTGGCTGCAAGGGCCGCAGGCGCTGCTGTACCTGCAAGCCGACTACCTGACTGCAAAAGGCCAGGTGCGCAGCTTGCAACTGGCCGATGGCAGCACGGTGGAGCTGGATTCGGAGAGTGCCATTCGCCTGGATTTCAGCGAGGAAAAACGCCAGATCGAGCTATTGGCCGGCTCTGCGGTGTTTGACGTGGCGCCCATGGCCGGCGAGGAAAAGCGTCCCTTCATCGTGCGCAGCGCCGGTGGCCAGGCCCGGGCCCTGGGCACCCGTTTCGTGGTTGGCCGGGAGAGTGAGCAGCAAGCCTGGGTCGGGGTGTTGCAGCACAGTGTCGCGGTGAGCCTGGAGGCCCCGGCGCAGGTTGGCACTGGCGAGCTGGTCGTGCAGCAAGGGCAGAGCGTGCGTTATGACCCGCAGTCGGGCGTGGTCGCCCTCGACGGGCTCGACCTGCAACGGGCCACCAGTTGGCGGCGCGGTGTGCTGGTGTTCGACCGCCAGCCCCTGGGCGTGGTGGTGGAGCGCCTCAATCGCTATCGCCCCGGGCGCGTGGTGCTGGCCAGCAGTACCCTGGCCCAGCGGCAGGTCAGCGGTGTCTTCCGCCTGGACATGCTCGACGCGGCCCTGGTCACCCTGACCCAGGAACTGCAGGTGCAACGTTTCGACCTGGCCGGCGTCAGCCTGATTTACTGAGGCCCGCGGGCCTCTTCCCCATTCCTGAAAAATAATTGGAAAAATCCTTACTGAGTTTTCCTGCCTGGCACGTCTAGCTAACTGAGATGCATTCGCATAAAAGTGGCCGACGCAGGAATACAGGGACATGAGGGTAGGCAGTCGCACTGGAGTTCACGCCGCAGGTCGTTTGGCCCTGGCCATTCATCTGGGCGTAGCAGGGCTGTTGGCGGGAGGTGGTTTATTGCACGCGGCGGAGCCGGTCGGCACTGCCCCGCAGAATGCCCAGCAGCCACGCGAGCTGGATTTCGATATTCCCGCCCAGGCCCTCGGCGGTGCCGTGCTGCTGTTTGCCGAGCAGGCCGGGGTGCAAGTGCTGTTCGACAGCCTGCGCCTGCATGGCTTGCACAGTTCGCCGCTCAAGGGGCACTACGGCGTCGAGGACGGGCTGGCCCGCTTGTTGGGCGGTACGCCGGTGGAGTACCGCTTTACCAGCGAGCGCCAGGTCACCCTGAGCCGGGTGCAAACTGCGCACGATGGCGCCCTGGCCCTGGCCCCCACCACGATTTCCGCCGACCTCGAAGGCCGCCAGAACGACTGGGTATACAACGCGCCGCGCTCGGTGAGCGTGGTCGGCCGCGAGCAGCTTGAGCGCAATCCACCGCGACATGCCGCCGAGATGCTGGAGGAAACCTCCGGCGTGTACTCGGCGGTCAGCCAGCAGGACCCCGGCTTGTCGGTGAACATCCGCGGCCTGCAGGACTACGGCCGGGTCAACATGTCGGTGGACGGCATGCGCCAGAACTATCAGCAAAGTGGCCACCAGCAGCGCAACGGCACTCTCTATGTCGACCCCGAACTGCTCTCCGAAGTGGTGGTGGAGAAGGGCGCCACCTCGACCATGGGCGGCGCCGGGGTGATCGGTGGGATCGCCAACTTTCGCACCCTTGAGGCCCGTGACCTGCTCAAGCCCGACCAGGAGATCGGTGGCCGGATCCGCCTGACCAGCGGCCTCGGCGGCCGCAGCAATGGCACTCACTTCATCGGCAGTTCCGCCTTCGCCATCGGCACCCAAGCCTGGGACATGCTGCTGGCCGCCAGTGAACGACACCTGGGCGACTACCAGCCGGGAACCCGTGGCAGCATCGGCGAATTGCGCACCGGTGCCTGGATGGACCCGGCGATCAATGAGCGGGTGAAGCATTCCAAGGTGGCCTATTCCGCTTCGCTGATGCGCTCGCGCCTGGCCAAGCTGGGGCTCAACCTGCCCCAGGACCAGCGCCTGCAACTGAGCTACCTGACCACCGAGGTGGTCTACGACGACGCCAACATGATGAACACCGAGAACCAGGATCAGCTCTGGGAAAAGCTCGGCAGCAGCAAGGTGCATTCGCAGAACGTCGGCCTCGACTACAGCTACACACCGGACAACCCGCTGATCGATTTCAAGGCCAAGCTCTACTACGTCGACACCAGCAACGACCAGAGCACCCTGACCCGCCGCAGCAGCCCCGGCTATTCGATCACCTACCAGACCGACACCTATGGCGCGCAGGCGCAGAACACGTCGACCTTTGCCCTGGGCGAGCTGTCCACGCTCAAGGCCAACTACGGGCTGGAGTTCTTCTATGACAAGGTCCGCCCCGACTCCAGCCAGCCGGTGCCCAAGGGGTCGGCGGTCAGCGCCTCGCCTGCAGCGAGCATGACCCCCGAGGGCGATCGGGCACTGGGCAGCCTGTTCACGCGGCTGGATTTCGACTATGACGGCTGGCTGAACCTCAATGCCGGGCTGCGCTATGACCGCTACCGCCTGCGCGGCGAAACCGGGATCAACACCCGCACTTTCGTGATCGGCAAGACGCCGCAGCAGGTCTCGGTGCCGGTGGCCTACGACATCGACAATCAGCAAGGGCGCTTCTCGCCGACCTTCGGCTTGTCGGTGAAGCCCGGTGTCGAGTGGCTGCAACTGTTCGCCAGTTATGGCAAGGGCTGGCGGCCACCGGCGGTGACCGAGACCATGATCACCGGCCGGCCCCACGGCGGTGGCGCGGAGAGCACCTTCCCCAACCCATTTCTCAAGCCGGAGCGCTCCACCACCTGGGAAGCGGGGGTCAACCTCTTCAAGGAAAACCTCTGGTTCAACGATGATCGCCTGGGCCTCAAGGTGGCTTACTTCGATACTCGGGTCGACGACTTCATCTACATGGCCATGGGCGTGCAGCCCCCCGGCTACGGTTCCCCCGGCATTGGCAACAGCGCTTACGTCAACGACCTTGGCAGTACCCGCTTCAAGGGCGTGGAGTACCAGCTGGACTATGACGCCGGCCGCGCCTACGGCCAGCTGAACTACACCCACATGATCGGCGACAACGATTTCTGCACGAAGATTGCCTGGCTGGGCGGCGTGACCCAGCCGGTGAAGAGCGGCACCGGGCGTGGTGCGATCGTCACTGGCATGCGTCCCGATGAAGCCGCCAATAACGCCAGCCGCTGCAATGCCGCGATCCTCGGCTCGGCCGAGCACATGCCCATGGACCGCGGCACCCTGACCCTGGGTGCGCGCTTTTTCGAACGCAAGCTGGATATCGGCGCCCGGGCCCGCTACAGCGCCGGCTACTCGATCGCCGGTTCCGCCACCGGCACCGTGAGCCAGACCGGCGTCTACCCGGCTGACTGGAAGCCCTACACCGTCTACGACCTGTATGGCAGCTACCGGGCCACTGACGAATTGACCCTGCGCCTGGCCATGGAAAACGTCACCGACCGCGCCTACCTGGTGCCTCTTGGTGATGTGCTGGCCTTCACCCTCGGCCGCGGCCGGACCCTGCAGGGCACCGTGGAATATCAGTTCTGAGCGCTTTTGCCCGTTGATGGGCAAAACCGCAGCGGGCACTGGCGTGCTGCGGCCATGACCCACCTATGTACTGGAGTTTTGCATGAGCATTTCGATCTCTTACAGCGCTACCTACGGCGGTAATACTGTTGCGCAATACCTGACTGACTGGTCGGCCTACTTCGGTGACGTCAACCACCGTCCCGGCGAAGTGGTCGATGGCACCAACACTGGCGGCTTCAACCCGGGCCCGTTCGACGGCACCCAGTACGCCATCAAGAGCAGCGCCAGCGACGCCGCCTTCGTCGCCGATGGCAACCTGCACTACACCCTGTTCAGCAACCCGAGCCATACCCTGTGGGGTTCGGTGGACAGCATCTCCCTGGGCGACACCCTCGCCGGTGGCTCGGGCAGCAACTATCACCTGGTCAGCCAGGAGGTCAGCTTCAGCAACCTGGGCCTCGACAGCCTGAAGGAAGAAGGGCGTGCAGGCGAAGTGCACAAGGTGGTCTACGGCCTGATGAGCGGTGACAGCTCGGCCCTGGCCGGCGAGATCGATGCCTTGCTCAAGGCGATCGATCCCGGCCTGTCGCTGAACTCGACCTTCGACGACCTGGCCGCCGCCGGCGTGGCCCAAGTCACCCCGGTTGCCGCCGCCGCGGCCGATATCGGCCTGGTGGGCGTACCGGGCATGGCCCTGGACTGGGCCTTGGCCGCCTGAGTGGCGGCTTGACTCACCTCCGCCGCCCGAGCTTTCGAAGACCAGGGCGGCGGCCAATTCTGGGTCGCGTCAGGCCTGGCCTTGTAGGCGCTGGCTTGCCAGCGAAGGCGCCGGCCGGATTGGCGCAGTTCTCAAGGGCCTCTTCGCCGGCGAGCCGGCTCCTACAGGGCGGGCATTGGAATGCAAACAGCCGTCACGAGGACGGCTGTTGGCGGCAGCGGGCTGGATTAGCGGCGGGTCAGCAGCACCCCGGATTCCATGTGGTGGGTCCAGGGGAACTGGTCGAACAGCGCGCAGCGGGTGATGCGGTGGCTGTCGTGCAACTGGGCGATGTTGGCCGCCAGGGTCTCCGGGTTGCAGGAGATGTACAGGATGTTGTCGAAGCGCCGGGTCAGTTCGCAGGTGTCCGGGTCCATGCCGGCCCGAGGCGGGTCGACGAACACGCTGCCGAATTCGTAGCTCTTCAGATCCACGCCCTGCAGACGGCGGAACGGTCGAACTTCGTTCAGGGCCTCGGTCAGTTCTTCGGCGGACAGACGCACCAGGGTGACGTTATCCACAGCGTTTTCGCTGAGGTTGCTCAAGGCGGCATTGACCGAAGTCTTGCTGATCTCGGTGGCCAGCACCTTGCGCACCCGGGTGGCCAGGGGCAGGGTGAAGTTGCCATTGCCGCAGTACAGTTCCAGCAGGTCGTCCTGGCGTTCGCCCAGGGCTTCAAAGGCCCAGTTGAGCATCTTCTGATTCACCGTGCCGTTGGGCTGGGTGAAGGCGCCTTCCGGTTGGCGATAGCTGAAGGTGCGACCGCCGACTTCGAGTTGTTCCACCACGTAGTCCTGGCCGATGACTTCGCGCTTGCCCTTGGAGCGGCCGATCACGCTGACGTTGAGGTCGGCGGCCAATTGGCTCGCCGCCTTGTGCCAGTGCTCGTCCAGCGGACGGTGGTAGCACAGGGTGATCATCGCGTCGCCGGCCAGGGTGGTGAGGAATTCCACCTGGAACAGCTTGTGGCTCAGGGGCGCGCTGGCTTGCCAGGCGGCCTTGAGTCGGGGCATCAACTGGTTGATGCGCTGGCTGGCGATGGGGAATTCCTCGATCAGGATCGGCGTGCGCTTGTCGTCCTGGGAGAACATCGCGTAGTGCCGTTCACCGGCTTCGCGCCACAGGCGGAATTCGGCGCGCAGGCGGAAGTTCTGCAAAGGCGAGTCGAAGACCTGAGGCTCGGGGGCATCGAAGGGGGCCAGCAGGTCGCGCAAGCGCGCGACCTTGTCGTTCAACTGGCTGTTGTAGCTTGCGGCATCAAAAGTCATGCGGGGTAACCAAGCTTGATCACGAACAGGATCGACAGAATCACCAGGGGCGCGTTCAGCTCACGGGCGCGGCCCGACAGCAGTTTGATCACGGTCCAGGCGATAAAGCCGAAGGCAATGCCGTTGGCGATGGAGTAAGTGAAAGGCATGGCCAGGGCGGTGATCACCACGGGAGCGGCGACGGTGATGTCTTCCCAGTCGATTTCCGCCAGGCCCGAGGTCATCAGCACGGCCACGAACAGCAGGGCTGGCGCGGTGGCGAAGGCGGGCACGCTGGCCGCCAATGGCGAGAAGAACAGCGCCAGCAGGAACATGATCGCCACCACGATGGCGGTCAGGCCGGTGCGGCCGCCGGCGCTCACACCCGCGGCGGATTCGATGTAGCTGGTGGTGGTGGAGGTGCCCAGCAGGGAACCGGCCATGGCCGCGGTGCTGTCGGCGATCAGCGCCCGGCCCATTTTCGGCATGTGGCCGTCCTTGCCCATCAGGCCGGCGCGCTTGGCTACACCGATCAGGGTGCCGGAGTTGTCGAACAGGTCAACGAACAGGAAAGCGAAGATCACGCTGATCAGGCCGATGTCCAGGGCGCCCTTGATGTCCAGCTGCAGGAAGGTCGGGGCCAGGGACGGTGGCATCGAAGTCACGCCGCCGAACGGGGTTACGCCTAGGAGAATGGAGACGATGGTCACCGCGAGGATGCCAATCAGCACGGCGCCGCGCACTTTCAGGGCTTCCAGGGCGACGATCAGGGCAAAGCCCAGGGCCGCGAGGATCGGGGCCGGTTTGCTCAGGTCGCCCAGGCCCACCAGGGTCGACTTGTTGCCAATCACGATCTCGGCGTTATGCAGGGCGATCAGCGCCAGGAACAGGCCGATACCGGCGGCAATCGCCGAGCGCAGGGGCAGGGGGATGCTGTTGATGATCCATTCGCGGATGCGGAAGATCGACAACAGGAAGAACAGCACCGCCGAAATGAACACCGCACCCAGCGCCACTTGCCAGGTGTGGCCCATGTGCAGGACCACGGTGTAGGTGAAGAAGGCGTTGAGGCCCATGCCCGGCGCCAGGGCGATCGGGTAGTTGGCGATCAGGCCCATGACGGTGGAGCCGATGGCTGCCGCCAAGCAGGTGGCAACGAACACCGCGCCCTTGTCCATGCCCGTTTCGCCGAGGATGCTCGGGTTGACGAAAAGGATGTAGGCCATGGCCAGGAAGGTGGTGACGCCCGCAAGAATCTCGGTGCGCACGTTGGTGTTGTGTGCCTTGAGTTGAAACAGCCTTTCCAGCATGTCTGCTCCCCGTGGCGCCGCCGGGCGCCGTGAATGTATCGACTCCAACAGCAAAGCACAGACTTTATGAGGTGCCTGAGGATTTGCTCTGGGTCGGAAAAAGCCGCGCATCATACCAGCAGCGTGGGCCAATGGCTGCGATCGTCGGCGATGTTTTGCCCCGCTGGCAAGTAGCGCATACTGCGCCCTGCTTTCAAGGGAGGATTTATGCGCAGCACAGTGAAAATGACGGCCCTGGCATTGCTCGGCGCGGCAGCCTGCTGGCTGGCGGCCCCGGCCATGGCGCGCTCGGCACCGCCGCTGAGCCGGGTGGAGATTCTCAAGGTGCTGTCGCCGTCTTGCGGCCTGGAGGATGTTTCCGACGGCCGTGAACGCACCGAGTGCGATCACAACGGGCCGAACATCAAGGTCTATGTGTTGGAGATCGGCTACGGCCGCGAGCCCCATGTGAACCTGGACGGTTTCGAGGTCGACGGCACCCGCTCGGCCGTGTGCGAAGACGGCTCCGCCTATGTGCCCTGTGGCAACTCGGGGATTACCGTGGGCTACATCTATGTGTTCGATCTGGCGGGCAAGCAGGAAGGCACCTTCAGCTTCAGCAACACCTCGATCAACGCGCCGGGCAATACCCTGAGTGCGCAGATCTACATCAGGTAGCGGCGAACGACTGGGGGCAAAGCTGACTAAGCTCTGAAGACGTTCCTTGTGGAGTCATCCTCATGACCTTCAGAGCCTTGGTCACCCTTGCCGAAGGCATCGATGATCTGCAAAGCGTGACCCTGATCGATGTACTTCGTCGCGCCGAAGTCGAAGTGCTGGCGGCCAGCGTCGAAAACCGGCGCATGCTCACCTGCGCCCGGGGCACCCGGCTGACCGCCGACGCCATGCTGGTGGATGTACTGGCCCAGCGCTTCGACCTGATTGTGTTGCCCGGCGGCGCGGTAGGTGCCCAGCATTTGGCGAGCCATCAACCCCTGATGCAGCTGCTCAAGGATCAGGCAGCAGCTGGCAGGCTCTTCGCCGGCATTGCCGAAGCACCGGCCTTGGCCTTGCAGGCGTATGGGGTGCTGCGCCAGCGGCGCATGACCTGCCTGCCCAGCGCCAGCCATCAGTTGTTGGGCTGCAGCTTTGTCGACCAGCCGGTGGTGGTGGATGGCAACTGCATTACCGCCCAGGGCTCCGGCGCGGCCCTGGCGTTTGCCCTGGCCCTGGTGGAGGCGCTGTGCGGCCGCGGCAAGCGCGCTCAGGTGGCAGCAGAGTTGCTGGTTTAGGGCTCAGCCGACATGAGCCGCGATGGGCTCGATCACCGGTTGCAACTCCTGTTCGGTGTGCCAGATGTCGTAGTCGGCCTGCACCGCGAGCCAGACCTTGGCCTTGCCGATTCCGGCACGTTCCAGGCGAACCGCCAGTTCCGCGCGGATTGGTGCATGGCCGTTCAACACCTTGGACAGATGCGGACGGGCATAACCGATATGCCGGGCCAGCTCCGTCACGCTGATGCCCAACTCAGGCAAGACATCCAGGCGCAGGGTGTCACCGGGATGGGGCGGGTTGTGGATGGGCATGATTCTGCCTCCTGTTCAGTGGTAGTCCAGATAATCGACCAGTTCGATATCCGAACCTACGAAACGAAAGATCACTCGCCAGTTGCCGGACACCACCAAGGACCAATAGCCGTGCAGGTCGCCCTTGAGTGGGTGCAGCCGCCAACCCGGCAGGTTGAGGTCTGCCGGTTCGCTGGCGTGATCCATGAACGACAGCTGGCGGGCCAGCCGGCGTGCATGCTCAGCCCGTATTCCACGAGTCGATCCGGTTTCATAGAAGGCGCGCAGGCCTTTGTGCTGAAAGGACTTGATCATGGGGAGCGAGTGTAAGGCGATACCTTACACTCTTCGTAGCGGTTTTGTATTGCAGAGAATGATCAACAAGCTGTTACAGGGGTAAACCGCCTGAGGTTTCACACCTTGGCCTCTTCCACCCGCTCGATCATCCGATCGCGCTTGGCCAGGGTCGGGAACAGCTTGATCCAGACCCCGGTCACCAGCAGCGTGCCGACCCCGCCCAGGACCACCGCCGGCACGGTGCCGAACCAGTGGGCGGTCAGCCCGGATTCAAATTCCCCCAGCTGGTTCGAAGCGCCGATGAACAGGCCGTTCACCGCGCTGACCCGGCCGCGCATTTCGTCCGGTGTTTCCAGCTGCACGAATGACGCGCGGATCACCATGCTGATCATGTCCGCCGCCCCCAGCACCACCAGCACCGCCAGGGAAAACCAGAACGAGGTCGAGAGGCCGAAGGCGATGGTGGCCACACCGAATACGCCGACGGCGGTGAACATCACCCGCCCGACCTTGCGCTCGACGCTGAAACGCGCCAGCCACAGCGACATCAGCAAGGCGCCCACTGCCGGTGCCGAGCGCAGCAGCCCGAGGCCCCAGGGGCCGGTGAGCAGGATGTCCTTGGCAAACACCGGCAGCAGCGCGGTGGCGCCGCCCAGCAGGACCGCGAACAGGTCCAGGGAGATGGCGCCGAGGATATCCGGGCGGCTGCGGATGAAGCGGATGCCCGCCAGCAGCGAATCGAGGGTGGCCTTGCCCTTGTTCAGTGGCGTCTGCCGGGCCGGCAGGTTGAGCATCAACAGGCAGGCGATCAGGTACAGGATCACGGTGGGGCCGTAGACCCAGATGCTGCCGAAGGCATACAGCAACCCGCCCAGGGCCGGGGCGACGATGGTTGCCGACTGCTGCGCCGATTGCGCCGCGGCCACGGCCCGGGGAAACAGCCCCGTGGGCACGATGCTCGGCAGCAGGGCCTGGGTGGTGGGCATCTCGAAGGAGCGGGCGCCACCGAGGAGGAAGGCCAGGATGAAGATCATTTCCCGGGTCACGCTGTCGGTCAGGCTGCCGATGGCCAGGGCCAGGGCGATCAAGGCTTGCAAAGACTGGCAGATAGCCGCCACCCGGCGCCGGTCATAGCGGTCGGCCACATGCCCGGTGTGCAGCATGAACAGCACGCGGGGGGCGAACTCCACCAGCCCCACCAACCCCAGGTCGAGCACATTGCCGGTCAGTTGGTAGAGGTTCCAGCCGATGGCCACGGTGAGCATCTGGAAACCGCTGGCGGTGAAGATCCGGGCCAGCCAGAAGGCGATGAATGGACGATGGTGGCGGAGCAGCTGGGGGTCTTGGCTGGGCATCGGGTGGTCAATCTGAGCGGGGAGTGCGACGAGGTTATCACCAAGGTGTAACCAATAGTTGCGGGGAGCGGGAAAATCGTTAGCCACGCATCTATCTGCTTTTTCGCTCGAATGCCGGGGCGCGAACCCATGTGGCCGCTGCCGCCGCGCGGGCGACGGGAAATCCTCGGGCAGGGCCCTGCGGTCCTTGCCGTAGCTTTGCCGCGTGGGAAAAGCCGGGAAAGCCCCGGAGTTGGCGGGTGAGGCAAGCTGTCACGCGGCAAATAACCACAGAGTTGCGCGCTGAAAATAGGACTACTCTTTTAACGTTGCTTGACCCAGATCAAAACCTTTTCCAGTGGTTTGATGTGGAGGCCGAAGGGCCGGAATCCCTACGTTGCGATGGTTTAAAAAAGAACGAATCCGAATTCGCCGAACTCCATATCCGTGGGGGCAGTAGGCGCTGGCCTTTGGCCCGCAGCCGGTTTTACCTGATAGAGGAAAGCTTATGTTCGGTTTAGAGGCCATTGATCTCGCCCGAATTCAGTTCGCATTCACCGTTTCGTTCCACATCCTGTTCCCGGCCATCACCATTGGCCTGGCGAGTTACCTGGCGGTACTCGAAGGCCTGTGGCTCAAGACCCGCGACGATACCTATCGCGATCTTTACCACTTCTGGTCGAAGATCTTCGCTGTCAACTTCGGCATGGGGGTGGTTTCCGGCCTGGTGATGTCCTACCAGTTCGGCACCAACTGGAGCCGTTTCTCCGACTTTGCTGGCGCTGTCACCGGCCCCTTGCTCACCTATGAGGTGCTCACTGCGTTCTTCCTCGAGGCAGGTTTCCTCGGGGTGATGCTGTTCGGCTGGAACAAGGTCGGGCGCAAGCTGCACTTCTTCTCCACGGTGATGGTGGCCATTGGCACGTTGATTTCGACCTTCTGGATTCTGTCCTCCAACAGTTGGATGCAGACCCCGCAAGGCTTCGAAATCGTTGATGGCCGAGTGATTCCGGTGGACTGGCTGGCGGTGGTGTTCAACCCGTCATTCCCTTACCGCCTGGCGCACATGGCGGTGGCGGCATTCGTCGCCACGGCGTTCTTCGTCGGCTCGTCCGCAGCCTGGCACTTGCTGCGGGGCCGCGACAACCCGGCCATTCGTCGCATGCTGTCGATGGCCATGTGGATGGCCTTGATCGTGGCGCCGGTGCAGGCGGTGATCGGTGACTTCCACGGTCTCAATACCCTCAAGCACCAGCCGGCGAAAATCGCCGCCATCGAAGGTCACTGGGAAAACATCGGCAATGAGCCGACCCCGCTGATCCTCTTCGGCTGGCCGGACATGAAGGCTGAGAAAACCAGATTCGCAGTGGAAATCCCTTATCTGGGCAGCCTGATCCTCACCCACTCCCTGGACAAGCAGGTGCCGGCGCTCAAGGAATTCCCGCCTGAAGACCGTCCCAACTCGACCATCGTGTTCTGGTCGTTCCGGGTCATGGTGGGCCTGGGCATGCTGATGATCTTCACCGGCCTGTGGAGCGTCTGGCTGCGCAAGCGCGGCACGCTCTACACCTCGCGTCCGTTCCTGTACCTGACGTTGTGGATGGGGCCGTCCGGGTTGATCGCGATCCTGGCGGGCTGGTTCACCACCGAGATCGGTCGTCAGCCCTGGGTGGTCTATGGCCTGATGCGCACGGCGGATGCTTCGTCCGCACACAGTTTCGTGCAGATGAGCATCACCCTGGCGTTGTTTGTGGTGGTGTATTTCTCGCTGTTCGGCGTGGGCCTGGGCTACATGATGCGCCTGGTGCGCAAAGGGCCGGTGACCAACGAAGGCGCGGAAACCAGTCACGGTGGTCCCGGGCAGAAACGTACCCCGGCGCGTCCGCTGTCTGCCGCGGACGATGACCATCACAGCATCAGCCTGAACAAGGGGAATTGAGTCATGGGTATCGATCTTCCACTGATCTGGGCCGTGATTATCATCTTCGGCATCATGATGTACGTGGTCATGGACGGCTTCGACCTGGGGATCGGGATTCTCTTCCCGTTCGTCAAGGACGACCGCGACCGTGACGTGATGATGAACACCGTCGCCCCGGTCTGGGACGGCAACGAAACCTGGCTGGTGCTGGGGGGCGCGGCTCTGTTTGGCGCCTTCCCGCTGGCTTATTCGGTGGTGCTTTCGGCGCTGTACCTGCCACTGATCCTGATGCTGATCGGCCTGATTTTCCGCGGGGTGGCCTTTGAGTTCCGCTTCAAGGCCAAGGAAAACAAGCGTCATATCTGGGACAAGGCGTTTATCGGTGGCTCGGCGGCGGCGACCTTCTTCCAGGGCGTGGCCCTGGGGGCGTTCATCGACGGCTTGCCGGTGGTGGACCGCCAGTTTGCCGGTGGCTCCCTGGACTGGCTGACGCCTTTCACCCTGTTCTGCGGCCTGGCGCTGGTGGTGGCCTATGCCTTGCTCGGCTGCACCTGGCTGATCATGAAGACCGAGGGCAAGCTGCAACAGCAGATGCATGACCTGGCCCGGCCGTTGGCTTATGTGGTGCTGGCGGTGATCGGCATCGTCAGTCTGTGGACCCCGCTGGCCCATGCCGAGATCGCCGCGCGCTGGTTCACCCTGCCCAATCTGTTCTGGTTCCTGCCGGTGCCGATCCTGGTGCTGGTGACCATGTACGGCCTGCTGCGCGCCGTGGCCCGCAACGCCCACTACACGCCGTTCCTGCTGACCCTGGTGCTGATCTTCCTCGGCTACAGCGGCCTGGGCATCAGCCTGTGGCCGAACATCGTGCCGCCGTCGATCTCCATCTGGGACGCCGCGGCGCCGCCGCAAAGCCAGGGCTTCATGCTGGTGGGCACGCTGTTCATCATCCCGTTCATCCTGGGCTACACCTTCTGGAGCTACTACGTGTTCCGCGGCAAGGTCACCCACGACGACGGTTACCACTAGGTAGGGGCCGGCTTGCCGGCGAACGGGCCCTTGGGCCTCGTGCCAGGCTGGCCGGCGCTTTCGCTGACCAGCCAGCTCCTACGAGGGTTTGGGTCAAGCAGGAGTTGAAATCATGAGCGGTAAACACTCATTGCAGGAAATCGAACAGGCGGAAAAACAGCCACTCTGGCGGCGCCTTGGCTGGTTGGCGATGATCTGGGGTGGCAGTGTGCTGGCCCTGTTCGTGGCGGCCAGCCTGATGCGCATGTTCATGAGCGCCGCCGGCCTGACCACCCACTGATCATCCCATCCCGTTGCCTTGCGGCACGGTTTCAACCCTCCGCCAGCGGAGGGTTTTTTTTGCCTGTTACTTGCGCGCCTTGAGGATCACGAACTTGGGCGTTGCCGCCACTTGCTCGACGCCGCGGAACAGCCGCGCCAGCTTGCTGTGATAGCCCAGGTGGCGGTTGCCGACGATATACAGCGCGCCGCCCACCACCAGGGCCTCCCGGGCTTGTTGGAACATGCGCCAGGCGAGGAAGTCGCCCACCACCTGCTGCTGGTGGAACGGCGGGTTGCACAGCACCACATCCAGGGATTGCGGGGCCTGACCGGCCAGGCCATCGCCGGCGCGCATCTGGGCCTCGCGCTCGCCCAGCACGGCCTGCCAGTTGTCCCGGGCCGACTGCACGGCCATGAAGGATTCGTCCACCAGGGTGTAGTGGGCCTGGGGGTTGTCCAGGGCGCTGGCGATGGCCAGCACGCCGTTGCCACAGCCCAGGTCGGCGACCCGGGCGCTGCCGAGGTTCTGCGGCAGGTGCGGAAGGAAGGCGCGGGTGCCGATGTCCAGGCCTTCGCGGCAGAACACATTGGCGTGGTTGAGCAGCTCGATGGCTGGCTGTTCCAGGCGATAGCGGGTCGGGTAGGGCGACACGACCGCCGGCCTGGCTTCTGGCGTGGCGATCAGCAGGCGGGACTTTTTCACCGCCAGGGAGGCCTGCACCGGGCCGATGTAGCGCTCCAGCAAGTCGCCGGCGGCGCGGGGCAGGTGCTTGACCATGGCCGCCGCCACGACCTGGGCGCCTGGGGCCAGTTGCCCCTGCAGGCGGATCAGCTGTTCTTCCAGCAGGGCCAGGGTCTTGGGGACACGGATCAGCACCCGGTCGAACGGCCCGGTCAGGGGCTCGCTGGCCGGCACCACACGCAGGGCGTCGAAGGGCAGGCCGTTGCGCACCAGGTTCTTTTCCAGGGCCAGGGCACCCAGGTACGAATCGCCACTGCTAGTGACCTGGACCTTGCCCAACAGGCTGGCGGCCAGGGCGCCGAAGCTGTCATTGAGGATCAGCACCCGGGTGTCGCTGGCCGGTTGCTGCTCGGCCAGGTGGTTGAGCAGGTACTCGTCCGCCGCGTCGAAGGCTTGCAGCGGCTCGTTCTGCTGTTCGGGCTGGCGGATCAGGTCGAGCTGGGCGAAGGGGCTTGCAAGCAGGGGCATGGGGCGGACTCTAGGTAATCGGTGAATGTCCCGGCGCTGGGGGCTGTCGTGCGCACGGGATCCCTCGAACAGCGGCGGTGCGGGCCGTTCGAAGCGGGGCTAAATGGTACGTTTTTTTGTCGGGGATTGCCCGCGCTCTATGCCACTACAAACCGCCGGTGTTTCTGTCCGGCGCTTTGCGGGACACTAGAGCATCGCTTTTGTGGAGCCTGTCATGAGTGCCAGTGAAGAGAAATACACCCGCCAGACCCTGCTTGAGGTCCAGCCGCTGACCTCCAGCCTGTTCACCCTGCGCACCACCCGGGACGCGGGTTTTCGCTTTCGTGCCGGGCAGTTCGCCCGCCTCGGGGTGACCAAGGCCGATGGCAGCACGGTGTGGCGCGCCTATTCCATGGTGTCATCGCCGTTCGACGAGTTTCTCGAGTTCTTTTCCATCGTGGTGCCCGGTGGTGAGTTCACCAGCGAGCTGAGCCGTCTGGAAGTGGGGGACAGCCTGCTGGTGGATCGCCAGGCCTTCGGCTACCTGACCCTGGACCGTTTCGTCGACGGTCGCGATCTCTGGTTGTTATCCACAGGCACCGGGATTGCGCCGTTCCTGTCGATCCTGCAGGACTTCGAGGTGTGGGAAAAATTCCAACGCATCATCCTCGTCTACAGCGTGCGCGAGGCCAAGGAACTGGCCTATCAGCAATTGCTCGCCGAGTTGCCCCAGCGCGAATACCTGGCGGAAGTGGCCCACAAGCTGCAATTCATCAGCACCGTGACCCGCGAGCAGCACCCGGGCAGCCTCAATGGGCGCATCACGCAATTGATCGAGAACGGCGAACTGGAACGCGCCGCAGGCGTGGAACTGACCCCCGAGCATTCCCGGGTGATGCTCTGCGGCAACCCGCAGATGATCGATGACACCCGGGCCTTGCTCAAGCAGCGGGGCATGAGCCTGAGCCTGAGCCGGCGGCCGGGGCAGGTGGCGGTGGAAAACTACTGGTAACCAAAACGGCGCCTCAAGGGCGCCGTTGTCTCATTGCAGAACCCGCCTCAGGGCTTGTTGTTCTGAGCCTTGAGCAGATCGCGGATCTCCCCCAGCAGCTCTTCTTCCTTGCTCGGCACCGGTGGCAGTGTCGGGGCTACGGCTTCTTCGCGTTTCAGGCGGTTGATCACCTTGACCCCCATGAAGATGGCGAAGGCAATGATGATGAAGTCGATGATGCTCTGGATGAATTTGCCATAGGCCAGGACCACGGCAGGGGTATTGCCCTCGGCCGCCTTGAGGGTGATGGCCAGATCAGCGAAGTCCACCCCACCGATCAGCAGGCCAATGGGCGGCATGACCACGTCGCCGACAAAGGACGAGACAATCTTGCCGAACGCGGCACCGATGATGATACCCACGGCCATGTCGACCACATTGCCTTTGACCGCGAAGGCCTTGAACTCACTTAGCACGCCCATAGGTTATTCCTTGTTACAGATGAGGTTGGTTACGGCAGTGTAATTCAGCAAAAAGCATTTTGCCGACACAACTTTTAACAGCTTGCGGGGTTATTGACCGATAAATCGGCAAAGAGTTTATTCAAAGTGCCAGCAGAACGCGCGCGATATACCCCGCATCAGCTGAGATAACCAGAACATTCTTTCAATCGAGTGGTTGCGGGCTTTCTATTTATCATTCAAATAGTTAGCCACTAGCCTCTAGCGAGCGCATCGGGATGCGCCTTATATAACTAGAGGAATTCAACATGACCGCTTCTCTTGGCCTTGGGAGTCTTTCCCAGCGACGCATACTGGGCGTGCTTGCCGCCAGTCTGCTTTCCCTTTCCGTACAGGCCGCCACGCTGACCCGCGACAATGGCGCGGCAGTGGGCGATAACCAGAATTCACAGACCGCAGGCGCCACCGGCCCGGTGTTGCTGCAAGATGTGCAACTGATCCAGAAGCTCCAGCGGTTTGACCGCGAGCGCATTCCAGAGCGTGTGGTGCACGCCCGTGGCACCGGTGCCCACGGCACCTTCACCGTCACCGACAGCCTCAGTGACCTGACCCGGGCCAGGGTTTTTGCCGCCGGTGAAACCACCCCGGTATTCGTGCGCTTTTCGTCGGTAGTGCACGGCAACCACTCCCCGGAAACCCTGCGCGACCCACGGGGCTTCGCCACCAAGTTCTATACCGCAGAGGGCAACTGGGACCTGGTCGGCAACAACTTCCCGACGTTCTTCATTCGCGATGCCATCAAGTTCCCGGACATGGTGCACGCGTTCAAACCCGATCCGCGTACCAACCTGGATGATGATTCGCGGCGTTTTGATTTCTTCTCTCATGTTCCCGAAGCCACTCGCACATTGACCGAGCTGTATTCCAACTCCGGAACTCCGGCCAGTTACCGGGAAATGGATGGTAATGGCGTGCACGCCTACAAGTTGATCAACGCCAAAGGCGAAGTGCACTACGTGAAGTTTCACTGGAAGAGTCTGCAAGGTCTGAACAATCTCGATCCGAAACAGGTGGTCGAGGTTCAGGGGCGTGATTACAGCCATATGAGCAACGACTTGGTAACCCACATTAATAAAGGGGACTTCCCCAAGTGGGACTTGTATGTCCAGGTATTGAAACCCGAAGACTTGGCCAAGTTTGATTTCGACCCGCTGGACGCCACCAAGATCTGGCCGAATGTGCCTGAGCGCAAGGTTGGGCAGATGGTGTTGAACCGCAATCCGGCCAACGTCTTCCAGGAAACCGAGCAGGTGGCCATGGCCCCGTCCAACCTGGTACCGGGGATCGAACCGTCGGAAGACCGCCTGCTGCAAGGCCGGGTGTTCTCCTACGCCGATACCCAGATGTATCGCCTCGGCGCCAACGCCCTGCAACTGCCGATCAACGCGCCGAAGAGCCCGGTGAACAACGGCAACCAGGATGGCGCCATGAACCCGGGCCACACCAGCACCGGGGTCAACTACCAGCCGAGTCGCCTGATGCCGCGCGAAGAGCCGCAAACCGCGCGCTACAGCCAGATGGCGCTGGCGGGCAGCACCCAGCAGGCGAAGATCCAGCGCGAGCAGAACTTCAAGCAGGCAGGGGATCTGTATCGCTCTTTCAGCAAGAAAGAGCGTCAGGACCTGATCGACAGCTTCGGCGGCTCCCTGGCCACCACTGACGACGAGAGCAAGCACATCATCCTGTCGTTCCTTTATAAGGCCGACCCGGAGTACGGCACTGGCGTGACCCGCGTGGCCAAGGGCGACCTGGCCCGGGTCAAGGCGCTGGCGGCCAAGCTGAGCGACTGATCCTTCACGTCTTGGAGCTGGCTTGCCAGTGAACATGGGCGCCGCGCTGCTTCAGGCGGCGCCCTTCGCCGGCAAGCCGGCTCCTACGCTTCTCAGGAAAAAGGAGGTGCGTCATGCGTCTGTGCATTTCGCTGCTGACCCTGGCCTGGGCCTTGGCTGCCCAGGCACAGCCAACCGACCCGGTGGCAGTCAAGGTACAGCTGGAACACTACTATTTCGATGCCGCCCGCCGGGGCGACGTGGAGATGCTCGATACCTTTATCGAGGCCGGTTATTCCCTCGATACCCAGGATGAAAAGGGCTATACGGCGCTGATCCTGGCCGCCTATCACGGCCAGGGCCTGGCGGTGGAGCGCCTGCTGGACGCCGGCGCCAACGCCTGCGCCCAGGACAAACGCGGCAACACGGCGCTGATGGGGGCGATCTTCAAGGGCGAGGTGCAGATTGCCCGGCGCCTGTTGGCCGCCGATTGCAGCCCCGACCAGCGCAACGGCGCGGGGCAGACTGCCGCCATGTATGCCGGGCTGTTCAAGCGGGAGGAACTGCTTCAGGCCCTGGCGGCCAAAGGCGCGGACCTGAATGCCGAGGACCCCCTGGGCAATAGCGCCACGCGGCTGGCCAGCGGGCAGATACGCACCGCGCCGTCGCGCTGATCCGTTCCAGCTGAGCTATCATCGCGGTTTTTGCCGGGGGTTCAGATGGCCAAGGCCAAGCGCATGTACGGCTGCACCGAGTGCGGCTCCACCTTTCCCAAATGGGCCGGGCAATGCGGCGAGTGCGGGGCCTGGAACACCCTGACCGAGACCATGATCGAAAGCGGCGGCGCCGCAGCGCCGGCCGGGCGCACCGGTTGGGCTGGGCAACAGGCGCAGATCAAGACCCTGGCGGAGGTCAGTGTCGAGGAAATTCCGCGTTTCTCCACCGCCTCCGGCGAACTCGACCGCGTGCTGGGCGGTGGCCTGGTTGACGGTTCGGTGGTGCTGATCGGCGGTGATCCGGGGATCGGCAAGTCGACCATCCTGTTGCAGACCCTGTGCAATATCGCCACGCGCATGCCGGCGCTGTACGTCACCGGCGAGGAATCCCAGCAGCAAGTGGCGATGCGGGCGCGGCGCCTGGGCCTGCCCCAGGATCAGCTGCGGGTGATGACTGAAACCTGTATCGAAACCATCATCGCCACCGCCCGGGTGGAAAAACCCAAGGTCATGGTGATCGACTCGATCCAGACGATTTTCACTGAGCAACTGCAATCGGCCCCGGGCGGTGTGTCCCAGGTGCGCGAGAGCGCTGCTTTGCTGGTGCGCTACGCCAAGCAGAGCGGCACGGCGATTTTCCTGGTGGGCCACGTGACCAAGGAAGGTGCCCTGGCCGGGCCGCGGGTGCTGGAGCACATGGTCGACACCGTGCTGTATTTCGAGGGGGAGTCCGACGGTCGCCTGCGGTTGCTGCGGGCGGTGAAGAACCGTTTTGGCGCGGTCAACGAGCTGGGGGTGTTCGGCATGACCGACCGCGGCTTGAAGGAAGTCTCCAACCCTTCGGCGATTTTCCTCACCCGGGCCCAGGAAGAGGTGCCGGGCAGTGTGGTGATGGCCACCTGGGAAGGCACCCGGCCGATGCTGGTGGAAGTGCAGGCGCTGGTGGATGACAGCCACCTGGCCAACCCGCGACGGGTGACCCTGGGGTTGGATCAGAATCGCCTGGCCATGCTGCTGGCGGTCCTGCATCGCCATGGCGGCATTCCCACCCACGATCAGGACGTGTTCCTCAACGTGGTGGGCGGGGTCAAGGTGCTGGAAACCGCCTCCGACCTGGCCCTGATGGCGGCGGTGATGTCGAGCCTGCGCAATCGTCCGTTGCCCCATGACTTGCTGGTGTTTGGCGAGGTGGGGCTGTCCGGCGAAGTGCGCCCGGTGCCCAGTGGTCAGGAGCGCCTGAAAGAGGCGGCCAAGCATGGCTTCAAGCGGGCCATCGTGCCTAAGGGCAACGCACCGAAGGAGGCGCCGCCAGGCTTGAAGATCATTGCCGTGACCCGCCTGGAGCAGGCGTTGGATGCGCTTTTCGAATAATCAGAGCTGGACTCGCAGGGAAGGATGCAGGGGATGGGCATGACAAGGTTGAAGCGCTGGATGCTGGGGGCGGGGCTGTTGGGCTGTTCGGCGCTGGCCGTGGCCCAACAGGCCGAAGTACCGGAAGGCTATCGGATCGCGCAGCAGGTACTGGTGGGGGATGGCTCGGTGCTGGAAGTACTGGAGGATGTGCGTATCACCCCTGAACTGCATGCCGACAGCTGGGGCAATGGCCTGGACGCCGACAGTCTGCTGCAGTCCGATGATGATCCTTCGGTTGCCCCGTTGGGAGCGCTGGCGCGCCTGGTGTCCGATGGCGGCGAGGTGTTGGCGCAGAAGTCCCTGGGCTACCCGATGGCCACGGTGGAAAAGGCTCCGCTGAACGGACTGCCGTCACCGGCGTTTTTCCTGACCATTGACCAGACTGCGCCCATGGGCAGCTACAGCGGTCCGCTCACTGAGGTACTGACGCCGGAGCAGAGTCAGCTGGACCCGGTGCTGTGCCAGGGGGAAGGCGGCGAGAAGCAGCCGCTGGTGTTCGCCCAGACCGGCAAGGCCGCCTGGCAGATCGTGCCTTCGGACAAGGGCGGCACTGAAAGCATCCAACAGGTGTCGTCGGCCTCGTCGATGGAGAACGAAGAGTTCATCACCACCTATCGCACCTTCCGTTATGTCGACGGCCAGTGGACCGTTGCCTCGCGGCAACAGGCGGGTTATTGGGACATGGAAAGCGAGTTTCCCGAACCGGCGCTGTTTCCCTGAGCAACACTGGGGCCGATCAGATATCGATCAAGGCTCCGAGCTCGCGCTCCAGTTCCTCGGGGTCTGCCAGGTTCAGCTCGATCAGGCGCCTGAGGTGTTCGATGGACTCCAGGCCGATGTGCAGGCAGACGAATCCCAGCTGGCCATGATTGTCATGGGCCAGTTGCACGTCCATGCGCACATCGGCATCGGGACCGAGATGGATATCGGCTTCGAAGATGCGGTTGGGGTCGCCCAGCCAGGGATCGGGGCGCTCGATCAGCAAGCCCTTGAGGGACAGGTCCAGCAGTTGCACCGGCCAGCGGTGGGTGCCCTGGCTCAGTTTGGTCTTTGCATCGAAGGCGATGCGCTTGAAGCGTCGGCGGTCGGCATGTTGCTCGCTCATGGGCTGGCCCTCTGCGTGGTGCACTGACTATAGACCGCGCTTTATGAGTGTCGCTACAGGCGACCTGAAAGCGTGCGGCGGCGTTATCGTTCAGTGTTGCCTGAGTTGAAAAAGTTTCGAAAAAAAAACTGCTCATTCGTTAAAAGAAGGCTCTAGACCAACGTGGGGGGTGGTCTTTGAGAGCAGTAGCGCTACACTCGAAACGCTGTCTTTCTGTCCACCCTGGCTGGAATAAAAACATGAAAAATAATAATAGCCCGCTACGCCATGTTCCTTGGCTGCTGCTGGCAATCGTAGGAGCGTGCGCCCTCGGCGTCGTTGCATTGCGTCGCGGTGAGGCGATCAACGCCTTGTGGATTGTGGTCGCCGCCGTGGCCATCTATCTGGTGGCGTACCGGTATTACAGTCTGTTCATTGCCAACAATGTAATGCAGCTGGACTCGGGCCGGGCTACGCCCGCCGTGGTCAATAATGACGGTCTGGACTACGTGCCGACCAACAAACATATTCTCTTCGGTCACCATTTCGCTGCCATTGCCGGCGCAGGCCCCCTGGTGGGCCCGGTCCTGGCGGCGCAGATGGGCTATCTGCCCGGAACCCTGTGGCTGATTGCCGGTGTGGTCCTGGCTGGTGCGGTGCAGGACTTCATGGTGCTGTTCCTGTCCACCCGGCGTAACGGTCGTTCCCTGGGCGACATGGTCCGTGAGGAAATGGGCCGTATCCCGGGGACCATCGCGCTGTTCGGCTGCTTCCTGATCATGATCATCATCCTCGCGGTGCTGGCGCTGATCGTGGTCAAGGCCCTGGCCGAGAGCCCGTGGGGCATCTTCACGGTCATGGCGACTATCCCGATCGCGGTGTTCATGGGTGTGTACATGCGCTACATCCGTCCGGGCCGCATCGGCGAGATTTCCCTGATCGGTGTGGTGCTGCTGCTCGGCTCCATCTGGCTGGGCGGCCAGGTGGCGGCGGACCCGGTGTGGGGCAAGCTGTTCACCTTCACCGGTATCCAGATCACCTGGATGCTGATCGGCTACGGTTTCGTCGCCGCGGTACTGCCGGTGTGGCTGATCCTGGCTCCGCGGGACTACCTGTCGACCTTCCTCAAGATCGGCACCATCATCGCCCTGGCGATCGGCATCCTGATCACCATGCCCGAGCTGAAGATGCCGGCCCTGACTCAGTTCACCGACGGCACCGGCCCGGTGTGGAAGGGCGGCCTGTTCCCGTTCCTGTTCATCACCATCGCCTGTGGCGCGGTGTCCGGCTTCCATGCGCTGATTTCCTCGGGGACCACGCCCAAGCTTCTGGATAACGAAGCCAACGCCCGTTACATCGGCTACGGCGGCATGCTGATGGAGTCCTTCGTGGCGATCATGGCCATGGTCGCGGCATCGGTGATCGAGCCGGGCGTGTACTTCGCCATGAACAGCCCGGCGGCCATCGTTGGTGGCGACGTGGTTGCGGTTGCCCAGACCGTTAGCAACTGGGGCTTCGTGATCAGTCCGGAACAACTGCAGGCAGTGGCCAAGGACATCGGCGAGAACACTATCCTGGCCCGTGCCGGTGGTGCACCGACCCTGGCGGTGGGGATCGCGCAGATCCTCCACCATGTACTGCCGGGTGAGAACACCATGGCGTTCTGGTACCACTTCGCGATCCTGTTCGAGGCGCTGTTCATCCTTACCGCGGTGGACGCCGGTACCCGTGCCGGGCGCTTCATGCTCCAGGATCTGTTGGGCTCCTTCGTTCCGGCGCTGAAACGCACCGAGTCGTGGACCGCCAACCTGATTGCCACCGCAGGTTGCGTGGCGCTCTGGGGTTACCTGTTGTACCAGGGCGTGATCGATCCGCTGGGCGGCATCAACACCCTGTGGCCGCTGTTCGGCATCTCCAATCAGATGCTGGCGGGTATTGCCCTGATGCTCGGCACCGTGGTGCTGATCAAGATGAAGCGCCAGCGCTACATCTGGGTCACCCTGCTGCCGGCTGTGTGGCTGCTGATCTGCACCACCACCGCAGGCTTCATCAAGCTGTTCGACGCCAACCCGGCGATCGGCTTCCTGGCGCTGGCGAAGAAATACAGCGATGCCCTGGCCAACGGTCAGATCCTCGCTCCGGCCAAGGACATCACGCAGATGCAGCACGTGATCTTCAACGCCTACACCAACGCGACCCTGACAGCCTTGTTCCTGCTGGTGGTGTTCAGCATCCTGTTCTACGCGCTCAAGGTCGGTGTTGCGGCCTGGGGCAGCAAGGAGCGTACGGATAAAGAATCGCCCTATCAGGCGGTGCCGGACGCGTAACCCGAGGATTGCAAACATGTTCAATGACCTGAGTCGCCTCGGTAAATACCTCGGTCAGGCCGCGCGCCTGATGGTCGGCATGCCCGACTACGACACCTACGTCGAGCATATGCAGACCAAGCACCCGGACAAGCCGGTGATGTCCTACGAGGCGTTCTTCCGGGAACGCCAGGAAGCCCGCTACGGCGGCAAGGGCGGTCCGAAGTGCTGTTGAAACACAGCGTTTAAGTCGTACCCATGTAGGAGCCGGCTTGCCGGCGATGGCGTCAGTGAGATCGCTATCGCCGGCAAGCCGGCTCCTGCGTTTTTAGGCGTGGGAGATCCTGTAGTGCAAAACCCTATTCCCGTGACCGTGCTCAGCGGTTTTCTCGGTGCCGGCAAGACCACCCTGTTGCGGCACCTGCTCAAGGCCGAACACGGCCTGAAAATCGCCGTGATCGAGAACGAATTCAGTGACGCCGGCATCGACACCCAACTGCTGGGCGAGCAGCCGGTGCAGGTCATGACCCTGTCCAACGGCTGCGTCTGCTGCACCATCCACACCGATCTGACCAAGGCCCTGTACCTGTTGCTGGAGCGCCTGGACAGCGGCGAGATCGCCTTCGACCGGCTGGTGATCGAGTGCACCGGGCTGGCCGACCCGGCGCCGGTGGCGCAGACCTTCTTCATCGATGAAGAGCTGCGTGAGCGCTACATTCTCGACGGCATCATCACCCTGGTGGATGCCAAGCATGCCGATCTGCACCTGACCCAGACCATCGCCCAGGCGCAGATCGGCTTTGCCGACCGCTTGCTGGTGAGCAAGCGCGACCTGGTGGATGAGCCGACCTTCGACGCCCTTAGCCAGCGCCTGACGCGAATCAACCGCCGGGCGCCGATCCGGCTGGTGGAGCATGGCCGTATCGACCTGGCCGAACTGCTGGATGTGCGGGGCTTCAATTTGAATGCTGATCTGGGGGGGGGCATCAGCCTGCGCCCGGTGAGCCAGGCTCCTGCGGTGGACCGGATTTCCAGTCTGGTGCTGCGCACCGAACAGACCCTGGATCTGGATCGCCTGAGCGAGTTCATGAACGAGCTGCTGGAGGATCATGGCCGGCAACTGCTGCGGTACAAGGGCGTGCTGAACGTGATCGACGAGCCGCGGCGCATGGTGTTCCAGGGCGTGCTCAAGCTCTACGGCTTCGATTGGGACACCGCCTGGGCCGAAGGCGAGGCGCGGGAGAGTGTGATGGTGTTCATCGCCGACGATCTGCCGGAAGAGAAGATCCGGCAGGGTTTCCAGAAGATGCTGGGCGGCTGAGGTTTCGCCGGCAAGCCGGCTCCTACAGGTCGGCCTCGGTGGGGGGCGTGCCTAGCAGGCGTCGCTCCAGGTGATCCAGGTGTTGGTGCATCAGGGCTTCGGACTGCTCGACGTCAGCCGCCTGTAGCGCGTCGATGAGCGTTGCATGCTCTTGCCAGGCGCAGCAGTGGTGGGCGCGGCCTTCGAACTGGGCGATGGCCAGGGACGTCAGGGGCACCAGGCTGCCGAGAAACTGCGCCAGTGGGGCGTTGCCGGCCACGTCTGCCAGTTGCAGGTGGAACTCCCCGGACAGGCGGATCGCCGGTCCACGCTGGTCGCGCTCGATGGCTTCACGCTCCCGGGCGATCAATTGCCGCAGAGGTTGCAGCTGGCGCCGGGGTTGTTGGCAGGCCAGGCGCACCAGGGTGATTTCCGTCAGGCGCCGGGCATGCAGGATCTGCCGGGTCTGCTCCAGGTCAGGAGCCGCGACCTGAGGTCGGTGGTTGGGCCGCAGGATGATCACTTGCTGATGGGACAAGCGCGCCAGGACCTGGCGGATGATGCTGCGGCTGACACCAAAGGCTTGTCCCAGGCTGTCCTCGGTGAAGCGGCTGCCGGGGGCGATGCGCTGTTCGAGGATGGCATCGAAGATCTGCGGATAGACGTCATCCACCAGCAGTTTTTTTTCGCCGCACTGGCGCCGCGGCAGGCTGGCCACCAGGGTGAAGGGGTTGTTTTTCAGGGCGTAGCTGACCATGGCCTGTCTCCAGTCCAGTTGCTGACTCGGGGGTTGATTACAAGGCGTTGTTGCCCAGGTGATCGTCTGGAATGTTCAGTTCGATGCCCATGCGCTGGCCTTCCTGGAGGATGTGCCGACGCATCTCGGCGCTGGCCAGGGCGCTGTTCTTGTTGCGGATGGCCCGCACCACCGCTTCATTTTCTTCCAGGCGTTCGGCCAGATGCTCGGGCGAGTTGCGCAGGATCTGCGCGCTTTGCTTGAGGGCATTGCTGGTCTGTTGCACCACGTTCTGGAAGATCGGGTTGCTGGTCAGGGTGAAGAGTTCTTCATGGAAGGCGATGTAGGCGTTGACTCCGGCTTCGCTGTCGCCGGCCTCCAGGGCTTCGCGCATGTCCATCAGGGTCAGGCGCAACTGGCCGACCTCCTTGCTGCTGATCGATTGCGCCACCAGTCCGACGATGAAGGGCTCCAGGGTGTAGCGCAGTTGCAGCACGTCCTCGAGGCTGGCGCCGGCTACGCGGCTCTCGGCCCCCTGGGCTTCGTCCTGGGGGGCGTCCAGCACCACCACGCCTTTGCCGGGCATGGAGCGCACCAGGCCCAGCGTCTCCAGGACGATCACCGCTTCGCGCAGGCTGGGGCGGCTGATGCCCAATTGCTCGGCCAGTTCACGTTGCCCGGGCAGCATGTCGCCGGAGCGCCACTGGCCACGGGCGAGGGCGGCCCGGAGCTTTTCCACCACTGAATTCACAACCGTTGACGAGCTGATCACTGTTGACTCCATGAGCTATCGGTAGCGCGTGTTGCCGCGCTGATGGTTGTGCCTGCCGTGGGCAGGCACAAGGTTGGATCAAAATTCCTGCTGGTGGGCACCTGCCACCGGTTTTCGTGCCTGGAAGGTATAGCCCTGTTGACCGCTGAGCACCTTGTTGGCTCGTTGCACGTCGATGTCCTTCTCCCAGCGGGCGATGGCCACGGTGGCCACGCAGTTGCCGATCAGATTGGTCAGCGCGCGACCGATGCCCATGAACCAGTCCACCGCCAGTACCAGCACCAGGCCCACCACTGGGATCGCCGGGATCGCGGTCAGGGTCGCGGCCAGGATCACCAAGGCCGAACCGGGAATGCCGTGGGCGCCCTTGGAGGTGATCAGCGACACCAGGAGGATGGTCAAGAGGTCCGACATGGACAACGGCGTGCCGGTGGCGTTGGCGATGAAGACGATGGCCAGGGTCAGGTAAATGGAGAAACCGTCGAGGTTGAAGGAGTAGCCGGTGGGTATCACCAGGCCCACGGTCGAGCTGCCGATGCCCAGGTGCTCCAGCTTGCGCATGATCTGCGGCAACACGGCATCGGAGGAGGCGGTGCCGAGGACGATCAGCAATTCTTCGCGCAGATACTTGAGGAAGGGCAGCATGCGCAGGCCCGACAGGCGCATCACCAGGCCGAGTATCACCGCCACGAAAGCAAAACAGGTGAGGTAGAACAGGCCCACCAGGCTGCCCAAGTGCTGCAGCGAATCCAGGCCGTATTTGCTGGTGGTGAAGGCGATGGCGCCGAACACCCCGATAGGCGCCAGGCGCACGATCATGCCCATGATGCGGAAGATCACGTGGCTAAGTTCGTTGATCAGCCGGGAAATGCCCGAGGCCGCTTCGCCCACCAGGTTCAGGGCGCTGCCGAACAGCACCGAGAACAGCAGCACCTGGAGAATGTTGTTCTCGGCAAAGGCGCCGATCACCGAGGTGGGGATCAGGTCCATGAGGAACTGGGTGGTGGTGTGCATGTGCTGGCCGCGCTGGGCAATGTCGCCCATGTCCGCGGTGGACAGCTGTTCCAGGTGAATATTGGCGCCGCTGCCGATACCGGTGCTGAAGGCCATGACTAGGCCGATCACCAGGGCGATGGTGGTGAGGATCTCGAAGTAGATCACCGACTTGAGGCCGATGCGTCCGACCTTTTTCAGATCGCCGGCGCCGGAGATGCCGCTGACCACCACGCAGAACACGATCAGGCCGATGAGCATCTTGATCAGCTTGATGAAGCCATCGCCCAGTGGTTTGAGTTGTGAGGAGTATTCGGGGAGGGTGAGGCCGCAGACGATGCCAAGCATCAGTCCGAGCACAACCTGGAGGAAAATCGAACGCGAGCACCATCTGAGCATGGGGAGGAATCCTGGTCGGTGTCCTGTCTGCCGTGCGCATTGGGGGCGCAGCGGATGGAGGACTTAATTATTGTGGTCTTACCGGTATGTCCAGTGCAGGCGCAGTCTACGCTTGGGTTTTACGGGTTTACAAGAGCTATGACGCAAATTGGCATGACCGGTCTGACCAGTGGTTTTTCCTCTTTCGCTGGCGCTGCCCGGACGTTTTCCACAGGCATAAAAAAGCCCGGCGCTGGGCCGGGCTCTTTTGTGCTGCGGTCTGCGGGCTGATTAAGCGCCGTATACCGGCAGCTTCTTGCAGATGGCCTTGACCTTTTCACGCACGGCGTCGATCACCGCTTCGTTGGAAAGGTCGGCCAGGATGTCGCAGATCCAGCCGGCCAGTTCCTTGCACTCGGCTTCCTTGAAGCCACGGGTGGTCACGGCCGGAGTACCGAAGCGCAGGCCGGAAGTGACGAATGGGGAGCGCGGGTCGTTAGGCACGGAGTTCTTGTTCACGGTGATGAACGCTTTGCCCAGGGCGGCGTCGGCGTCTTTACCGGAAATGTCCTGCTTGATCAGCGACAGCAGGAACAGGTGGTTCTTGGTGCCACCGGAAACCACGTCGAAACCGCGGGCGATGAACACTTCGGCCATGGCCTGGGCGTTCTTCACCACTTGTTCCTGGTAGGCCTTGAACTCAGGCTGCAGTGCTTCCTTGAAGCAGATCGCTTTAGCGGCGATCACGTGCTCCAGCGGGCCACCCTGGGCGCCCGGGAATACCGCGGAGTTCAGCTTCTTCTCGATGTCGGCGTTGGCGCGAGCCAGGATCAGGCCGCCACGTGGACCGCGCAGGGTCTTGTGGGTGGTGGTGGTCACCACGTCGGCGAACGGCACCGGGTTCGGGTAGACGCCAGCGGCAACCAGACCGGCCACGTGGGCCATGTCGACGAACAGGTAGGCGCCCACCTTGTCGGCGATTTCGCGGAAACGTGGGAAGTCGAGGATTTGCGAGTAGGCGGAGAAACCGGCCACGATCATTTTCGGCTTGTGCTCAAGGGCCAGGCGCTCGACTTCGTCGTAGTCGATCAGGCCGTTGGCATCGATGCCGTATTGAATGGCGTTGTACAGCTTGCCGGAGGAGGAAACGGCAGCGCCGTGGGTCAGGTGACCGCCATGGGCCAGGCTCATGCCCAGGATGGTGTCGCCGCCTTGCAGCAGGGCCAGGTAGACCGCAGCGTTGGCCTGGGAGCCGGCGTGTGGCTGGACGTTGGCGTAGTCGGCGCCGAACAGCTCCTTGGCGCGGTCGATGGCCAGCTGTTCAACCACGTCGACGTATTCGCAGCCGCCGTAGTAGCGCTTGCCCGGGTAACCTTCGGCGTACTTGTTGGTCAGTACCGAGCCTTGAGCTTCCATCACCGCTGGGCTGGTGTAGTTTTCCGAAGCGATCAGCTCAATGTGCTCTTCCTGGCGCTGAGCTTCTTGCTCCATGGCGGCAAAGAGATCGGCGTCGTACTTGGCAATAGTCAAATCACGGCTGAACATGGCGGTCCTCAAGGATCGGGGGGCAGAAAAGGGAGGCATTCTAACCCAATGGGTTTTAGATGGCATATGAAAGGACATCATGTCGCAGACAAGTGGCCTTCACGTAGTACGTGATCTCTCGTAGGAGCTGGCTTGCCAGCGAAGAGGTCCCTGAATTGCCTTCGCCGGCAAGCCGGCTCCTACGTACGCGGGGGTTAGTCGAACATGAACAGGGCGTCGTTGCTGAATTGCGCCTCGAAGCGATTGGCCGGCATCGGCCGGCCGAACAGGTAGCCCTGGACCTCGTCGCAGCCATGTTCGCGCAGGAACTCCAGCTGCTCGTGGGTTTCCACGCCCTCGGCGATCACCGCCAGGTTCAGGCTGTGGGCCATGGCGATGATGGCGCGGGCGATCTGCGCATCCTGCTCGCCGGATGGCAGGCCGTCGACGAAGGTGCGGTCGATCTTCAGCACGTCGATGGGGAACTGCTTGAGGTAGTTGAGCGAGGAATAGCCGGTGCCGAAGTCGTCCACCGCGATGCTCAGGCCTAGGTTCTTCAGGCCGTCGAGGATCTGCATCGCCTCGCTGACTTCGCGCATCAGGATACTTTCGGTCAGCTCCAGCTCCAGGCACGCCGGCGGTAGGCCGGTGTCCTTGAGGATGGTGGCGATGCGCATGCCCAGCTGGCCGTCGGAGAACTGCCGCGCGGAGATGTTCACCGAAACCTTCGGCACCCGTACCTTGGCCTGGTGCCAGGCCTTGAGCTGGCGGCAGGCTTCGCTGATTACCCAGTCGCCGACATCCACCACCAGACCCAGCTCTTCCAGCACCGGAATGAAATCCCCCGGCGGCACCAGGCCGCGCCGCGGATGCCGCCAGCGCAGCAGCGCCTCGGCACCGGTCAGGCGCTTGCCGTCGCCGCTGAATTGCGGCTGGTAATAGAGCACGAATTCTTCCTGCTCCAGAGCGTGGCGCAGGTCGCTTTCCAGCTCCAGGCGCTCCAGGGCGCTGGCGTTCATGTCGGCCTGGTAGAACTGGAAGTTGTTCTTGCCGCGTTCCTTGGCGTGGTACATCGCGGTGTCGGCGTTCTTCATCAACTGGCTCAGTTCGTTGCCGTCCTGCGGACTCAGGGCAATCCCGATACTGGCGGTGACGAAGAACTCCCGGCCTTCGAGGACGAAGGGCTTGACCAGGCTGGCAAGGATCTTCTCGGCCACGTTGATGGCCCGGTTCAGGGCGATTTCGCGACTGGAACGGGGTTGCAGGAGCAGGGTGAACTCGTCGCCGCCCATGCGCGCCACGGTGTCGTCATCGTCGACGCAGCCCAGCAGCCGTGTGGCCATTTCCTTGAGCATGCGATCCCCCGCGGCGTGGCCCAGGGAGTCGTTGATCGGCTTGAAGCGGTCCAGGTCGAGGAACATCAGCACCACCCAGGACTTTTGCCGTTCCGCTGATTGCAGGGCCGTGTGCAGGCGGTCCTGGAACAGGGTGCGGTTGGGCAGGTGGGTCAGGGCGTCGTAATAAGCCAGGCGGTGAATCCGCTGTTCGCTGGCCTTGCGCTCGCTGATGTCGCTGAAGAAGCACACGTAGCTGGCCAGGTCGCCTTCGTCGTCGAGCACCGCGGTGATCCCGACCCAGGCCGGGTAGTGTTCGCCATTGCGGCGCTTGAGCCAGACTTCGCCTTCCCAGGTGCTGTGCTGGTGCAACTGCTTGAGCACGTAGCGCAGATGGGCTTCCTGCTGCTCGTCGACGGTGAGCATGTTGGGCAACTGGTCGAGCACCTGGGACACGGCGTAGCCGCTGACTCGGCTGAAGGCTTCGTTGGCCTGGACGATGTAGCCGGCCGGGTCGGTGATCAGGATCGCCGACGTCGAGTGCTCGAATACCGTGGCCGCCATGCGCAGGTCTTTTTCCGCCCGGCGCTGCTGGCTGATGTCGCGGCCGACCCCGAGCACGCCTTCGAAGGCGCCGTGCTCGTCCCACACCAGGACCAGGCGCAGTTCGATGGGGATCTTGCGGCCGTCGGCCCGCAGGCAGTCGAACAGGAACAGCTGGGTCTGCACCTGGCTGCGCAATTGCGCCAGTTGCTCGGGTTTGTCCAGGGCCTTGCTGACCCGGTCCATCAGGGTATAGATGCCGGTCAGTTGCTGCGGGTTGGCGATGGTCGACTGCCAGCCGTTCTGGAAGATCCACTCCACGTCGTAGCCCAGTACCGCATGCACCGAGGGGCTGACGTAGTTCAGCGAGAGCTTGCTGTCGGTGGAGAAGATCACGTCGCTGATGCTCTCGGCGAGCATGCGGTAGCGTTGCTCGCTGTCACGCAGCGACTCGCTGGCCTCGATCTGGTCGGTGATGTCCTTGGCCACGCCGATGATCCGCGTTACCTGGTCGTAGCGATCCCGGGCCAGGGCCTGCTCGCGGATTTCGAAGCGCCGCCACTGGCCGCTGCGGTGGCGGAAGCGCAATTGGCATTGCAGGAGCTGGGCGTAGGCCGAGTGGCGCTGTTCCTGGCGCAGGCGGTGATAGAGGTCGGCATCTTCCGGGTGCAGGAGGATTTCCCAGAAGTATTCGCCCATCTGGTGCAGTTCGGTCTTGTTGTAGCCCAGGGTCTGGCCCAGGTGGTGGTTGCTGAAGATCATCCGCTGGCTGATCACATCCTGCACATACAGGTGATCGGGCACGGTGCGCACCACATCGGACCAGAACCCCTCGCGTTCCAGCAGCGACAGCTCGATCAGCTTGCGACTGGTGATGTCGCTGATGCTGAGGATCACCGCGCTGTAGTCCTCGACGGCCTCAGGCAGGCGCAGGACCAGCCACAGGTGCTGGTCATTGCCCTGGGCGTCGCTGAGCTTGATTTCCAGTTCCAGCTGCTTCTGCTGGTTGACCACCGCTTCCAGCAATTGGCTGCCGATCGCGTTGCCGTTCTTCGGGTCGCCTTCTATCAGCAGTTGCCAGGCCTGCTCGCTGGACTCGACGTTGAGCAGGCGCAGGGCCACCTGGTTGACTTCGGTGATGCGCAATTCGCCCAGCAACTGCTGGCGATGATCTGGGTGGCTGGCTTGCCAGCGCTTGAGTTGGTCGCTGTTGTGTACATGGTGTTTGTCGAGCAACTCGGGGAGCCCGGAGATGTCCATGACGCACAGGGCCACGCCGGTGCCTTCGAAAATGTCCTGGTAGCGCCGCCGGCCTTCGTGCAACTGGCGCTGGCGCCGGCGCATGTTCAACAGGGCGATCACTGGTATCAAGGAGAAAGCCAGGCCCAGCAGGCATTTGCCGATGAAGGCCGGCAGCAGTTCCTCGATCACCGCCTGCTGGTCGAACAGGCCGCGCAGTTGCCAGTCGCTGTTGCTCAGGGGCACCAGCAGCACGCTGTCGGCCATTTCATCGGGATCCAGCATGCCCGGGGTCGGGGTGCTGTGCTCGTCGCGCTTGATCACCTGGCGGCTGAGGCGGTTCTCGATCACCCAGGTGGGCTTGAAGTTGCCTTCGCTCTGGCGCACCAGGGTCTGCAGGAAGCTGGGCGCCAGGCGCAGGACCCAGTAGCTGGGGGTGGCACCACTGGACTGGTGCAGCAGCACATGCACCACCGAACCGTCGGCGGGGTTGCTGTAGTAGTAGCGCTGCAAGTGACTGCGCTGGATCAGGTCGGCGAGCCAGGGGGCGTCATGGCTGTCGCTGGCACTGTCGCTGAGAATCTGTCCAGAGGCGTCCAGCAAGGCAAAACTGCGCACATCCGGCAGGGAGCGCTGGAGCTTGTACAGCAATTGCTGCTGTTGCTGGCTGTCCTGGGGCGATTCGACGATCGGCAGCAGATTGAGGGCGATCTGCGCATTGAGTGCCAGGTTCAGGCTCAGGTGGTCGGCCAGTTCGGCACTGTAGTCGATGGCGTGCTGACGCTGGTCCTTGCGGGTCTGCTGCAATTGATCGAGCAGTTGCCAGAACAACAGAGCCAGGAGTAGCAACACCAGCGTTGCCAGTGCGCCTTTGAGTGTGCCCCGCAAAGGATGGGCCGACGCGGAGGCTCTAGCGCGCGCGGGCTGTGGCGAAATGACGTTGGACAAGCTGTGATCCTGCGGTTTGGCTGGGCTGGCGCGACGTGCACTATAAGCCGGACGCCCGAAGGGCGGCTAGCATGCCTTGAGTTGTGGCAAAGTGCCAGTCCCGCTCGGCTGGACCTGGATCGTCCATTGAGGTAGTTTTGCCGGTTACGCGGGAGCGTTCCAGCTCCAGACCATCAGGCTTTTTCCGCCCGCCGGTATTGATCATGGTCAATGCCAGCGCTGCGCATGGCCTGGCCCGGGCCCGGCCCGTTCTATTCATCAGTCACTGACGCTAGGTTCACCATGGCTCAATACGTCTTCACCATGCATCGGCTGGGCAAAGTTGTTCCGCCGAAGCGGGAAATCCTGAAAAACATCTCCCTGTCTTTTTTCCCCGGCGCCAAGATCGGCGTGCTGGGCCTCAACGGTTCGGGCAAGTCCACGCTGCTGAAAATCATGGCCGGCGTCGACACCGAGTTCGAAGGTGAAGCCCGTCCGATGCCGGACCTGAACATCGGCTACCTGCCTCAGGAACCACAGCTGGATCCGACCAAGACCGTGCGTGAAGTGGTCGAGGAAGCGGTGAGCGTGATCAAGGACGCCCAGGCGCGCCTGGACGAAGTCTACGCCGCCTACGCCGAGCCGGATGCCGACTTCGACAAGCTGGCCGCCGAACAGGCCAAGCTGGAAGCCATCCTGCAAGCCAGCGACGGCCATAATCTGGAGCGCCAGCTGGAAGTGGCCGCCGACGCCCTGCGCCTGCCAGCCTGGGATGCCAAGGTCGAGCACCTGTCCGGTGGTGAGAAGCGTCGCGTGGCGCTGTGCCGCCTGCTGCTGTCGGCCCCCGACATGCTGCTGCTGGACGAACCGACCAACCACCTGGACGCCGACTCGGTGGCCTGGCTGGAGCATTTCCTCCACGACTTCCCGGGCACCGTGGTCGCGATCACGCACGACCGTTACTTCCTGGACAACGTCGCCGGCTGGATTCTCGAACTCGACCGCGGCGCCGGTATTCCCTACGAGGGCAACTACTCGGGTTGGCTGGAAGCCAAGTCCGCGCGTCTGGCCCAGGAATCCAAGCAGCAGTCGGCCCATGAGAAGGCCATGAAGGAAGAGCTGGAGTGGGTGCGCAAAGGCGCCAAGGCCCGCCAGTCGAAATCCAAGGCCCGTCTGCAACGCTTCGAGGAAATGCAGTCCCAGGAATTCCAGAAGCGCAGCGAAACCAACGAGATCTACATCCCGGCCGGTCCGCGCCTGGGTGACAAGGTCATCGAATTCAAGAACGTCACCAAGGGTTATGGCGATCGCGTGCTGATCGACAACCTGTCGTTCTCCATGCCCAAAGGCGCCATCGTTGGCGTGATCGGCGGCAACGGTGCCGGTAAATCGACCCTGTTCCGCATGCTCATGGGCAAGGAAACCCCGGATTCGGGCAGCATCGAGATCGGCGAAACCGTGCAGCTTGCCTGTGTGGACCAGAGCCGTGAGGACCTGGACGGCAGCAAGACCGTGTTCCAGCAGATTTCCGACGGTTCCGACCAGATCCGCATCGGCAACTACGAGATCCCGTCGCGTACCTACGTCGGTCGTTTCAACTTCAAGGGCGGTGACCAGCAGAAGTTCGTCAAGGACTTGTCCGGTGGTGAGCGCGGTCGCCTGCACCTGGCCCTGACCCTGAAAGAGGGCGGCAACGTCCTGCTGCTCGACGAACCGTCCAACGACCTCGACGTTGAAACCCTGCGTTCCCTGGAAGAAGCCCTGCTGGACTTCCCGGGCGCCGCCATTGTGATCTCCCACGACCGGTGGTTCCTGGACCGGGTGGCTACTCACATCCTGGCGTACGAAGACGATTCCCAAGCGGTGTTCTTCGAAGGCAACTACACCGAGTACGAAGCCGATCGCAAGAAGCGCCTGGGCGAAGCCGCGGCGCAACCGCACCGTGTGCGGCACAAGAAGCTGGCCTGATCGGGTCGCTGCTTGAAAGAGACGGAGCCTTCGGGCTCCGTTTTTTTTTGTTCGTCGACATGCCGGCGAAGGGGTTTTCGCGGCTCCCCAAAAGCGTGCAGGCCCAGCAATTTGTGCCACCAAATCCGTGCACAAAACCCCTGAAAATCGTCGCCATTTATATCTAATGCACCATTTAAATTCAGAACTGCGACATTTTGCGCTGTCACGGTGCGGATTGAATTGATAAAGTCCTGAGCAAATCTCTCCTTAACGACAATAAATTTGCCGAGACTTCCCATGATCGAATCCGTCGAAGACTTCCTCGCCCGCCTGAAAAAGCGCGACCCGGACCAGCCCGAGTTTCACCAGGCAGTGGAAGAGGTACTGCGCAGCCTCTGGCCGTTTCTCGAAGCCAATCCGCACTACCTGAGCTCGGGCATTCTCGAGCGTATCTGCGAGCCGGAGCGCACCGTGGTGTTTCGTGTGTCCTGGGTCGACGATCAGGGCAAGGTCCGGGTCAACCGCGGCTTCCGCATCCAGATGAACAGCGCCATCGGCCCCTACAAGGGCGGCTTGCGCTTCCATCCGTCGGTCAACATGGGCGTGCTCAAGTTTCTCGCCTTCGAACAGACCTTCAAGAACTCCCTGACGTCGCTGCCCATGGGCGGCGGCAAGGGCGGTTCGGACTTCAACCCCAAAGGCAAGAGCGATGCCGAGGTCATGCGCTTCTGCCAGGCCTTCATGACCGAGCTGTACCGGCATATCGGCGCCGATGTGGACGTGCCGGCAGGCGACATTGGCGTTGGCGCCCGGGAAATCGGCTTCCTCTTTGGCCAGTACAAGCGCCTGAGCAACCAGTTCACTTCCGTGCTGACCGGCAAGGGCATCAGCTACGGCGGCAGCCTGATTCGTCCGGAAGCCACAGGGTTCGGTTGTGTGTACTTCGCCGAGGAAATGCTCAAGCGTCGTGGCGGCCGGGTTGAAGGCAAGCGAGTGGCGATCTCCGGTTCCGGCAATGTGGCCCAGTACGCGGCCCGCAAGGTCATGGACCTGGGGGGCAAGGTGATTTCCCTGTCCGACTCCGAAGGCACCCTGTACTGCGAGTCCGGCCTGAGCGAGGAGCAGTGGCTGGCGGTGTTGGAGCTGAAGAACGTGCAGCGTGGGCGGATCAGCGAGCTGGCGGCCCGTTTCGGCCTGGAGTTCCGCGCCGGCAAGACCCCATGGGACCTGGCCTGCGATATCGCCCTGCCTTGCGCTACGCAGAACGAGCTGGACGCCGAAGCCGCCCGCAACCTGTTGCGCAACGGCTGCACCTGCGTGGCCGAAGGCGCCAACATGCCCACCACGCTGGAGGCTGTGGATATCTTTATCGATGCGGGCATCCTGTTTGCCCCGGGCAAGGCCTCCAATGCCGGTGGCGTTGCGGTGAGCGGCCTGGAGATGTCGCAGAACGCCATGCGCCTGCTGTGGACCGCGGGTGAAGTGGACAGCAAACTGCACGCCATCATGCAGTCGATCCACCATGCCTGCGTGCACTACGGCGAAGAAAATGGCCGGATCAACTACGTCAAGGGCGCGAACATCGCCGGTTTCGTCAAAGTGGCCGATGCCATGCTGGCCCAGGGCGTGGTCTGAGGCGTCTCAGGCCGGTTCGATACGGATGATCTCGATCAACTGATTGCCCGCCGGCCGCTGCCACAGAACCTCGTCACCGGGTTGTGCCCCCAGCAGGGCACGGCCCAGGGGCGAGGCCCAGTTGATCAGTCCCCGGGCCGCATCGGCTTGATCCTCTCCCACCAGTTGCACGCTTTGCTGATGATCCTGTTCATCGGCGAAGGTTACGCGGCTGCCGATCTGTACCTTGTCGGTTGAAGTGGCTGGCGTGACCACCTGGGCGCTATGCAGGCGCTGGGTAAAATAACGCAGGTCGCGCTCAAGCTCGGCCACCTGCTGCTTGTCGGCGGCATCCCCCAGGGCATTTTGCTCCGCGTGCTGGCTGTGCAGCAGGGCGACTTTGGCCTGCAATTCGGCAAGGCCCTGGGGCGTGACGTAGTTGGGCTGGGTGCTGATCTGGCGCTCCACGGGCTGTTCGGCCTGGGCTGCGGCCTGATCTTCATTGACGAAAGCGCGGCTCATGAGGTGCTCCTTGAGTGGAGGGGAGGCCATGGTTGCAGACTTTCAAGCAGGGCGGTTGCCTGTAAGCGACTTACGGCGAGCGATAGGCCCGGGCCGCGTCGCGATCCTTTTCCTGTTGCCAGGCCCGCTCCCGCTCGTCCCAGTGACGATCGCGGTAACGGTTGCGGTCCTGATTCTCCAGCATGCCCTGGCATTGGCGGAAACCGTCGTCCCAGCCCGCGGCGTATTGCGGGTCCGCCAGGTAGCGCGGAACGTCCTTGCGATACTCGCCGCTCATCGATCCGGCCGCCTGGCGGCCGCTGACGCAGCCCGCATCGAAGCCGTCGACAAAGTCCGGCGGATAGCCTTGCTTGAGCAAATACTCGTGGTTCGACTCACAGCCACCGATCAGGGCCAGTGCCAGCACAGCCCAAGCATAACGCCACATCCACAAGCTCCCGGGCTTCACCTGAGTGAAGTCTAGAAGGGCGATTGTCGGCGAGGCGTGAAAACCTTGTCGCTAACAGCTTGAAGCTTGCGGCTGCTGTTAATAGTGATACCACTTGAGTTCCAGCAGCACTTCGTTCACCGGGGGCGCCAGTTGGCTGAACTCCCGTTGCGCGCTCAAACGCAGGCCCAGATTGCGTGACAGTTCCCATTGCTGGTTGAGGCTCAGGCTGCGGCGCACCTCGCCGTTGGTGAAGTAGTCGCCCTTGGCTTCGAGGCTGAAATTGCCCAGCGGGTTTTTCCACAGCAGCCCGGAGTTGAAGCCTGCCGCCGGGGCGATGAAACCGGCGAAATCAGCGTTGTGTTCGACTCGCACGCTGCCCAGGACAAAGCCCAGGGTGTCCTCGCCCAGTTGCCAGGTGCCGCCGGCTCCACCGTTGACGTGGCTGACCAGGGTTTCATCGTCGTGCTTGCCCGGCACCCGCTCCAGGCCGCCGGTGACCTGCCAGGACCAGGGTTGCAGCAGTTCGTTGCGCGGGGTCAGCGAGCGGATGGTGGCCAGGTCCAGCTGTTGCAGCTGCCAGTGGTTGCCTTCGTACTGGCGCAGTTTCATCTGCAGGATCTCGATCTGCGCCCCCAGGGGGAAGCCTTCGGCGTTGTCGTTCAGGTCGTGGTAGGCCATGCGCAGGCCGTATTCGGCGAAAGCCCGGTCGTCCCGGGTGCCGACGCCCAGTTGCCAGGTGCGGGACTGATGTCCGTCTTCCGGCAGGCCGGGCCGCTGGATCTGCAGCTCTGGCGCCGGGTTCTGGTTGATCGCCCGCAGCAGTTCGAAGCTGCGCTGGGAGCGCTCCGCATCACGTTCCAGGCCGTTGGCCCGGTAGCGTTCGAGGCGGTAGGCGGCATCGACGATCAAGGCCTGGCGATCCCGGGGCAGGGCCTTGAATTCGCCGGTCTGCATTTGTTTCTGATCGGCGCTGACCTTGAGTACCCACTGCTGTTCGGCGTGGCTCAGGGGCTGGGCGCGGCTGAGCAGCTCCCGCTCCCGGGAGGGGCGATAGTCGATCCGCTCCACCAGGCCGGCGTCCTTGACGGCCTTGACCGTGTCGGTGGGAATGGCGGTCAGGGGGAACTGGCCGGTCAGGCGCAGGCTTGGCCGAGCCACCTGCAGCAGTTCCAGCAGGCGGTAGGAGCAGTTTTCGTCGAAGAAGAAGTAGTCGAACTTGATCTGCTTGAGTTCCCAGACGTGCTCCACCATGCGTTCGGTTTCGGCTTGGGTCAGGTTCAGCCGGTACTCCCAAAGGTCGCGGTTTTCCAGGCTGCGGTATTCCGAGAGCTTTTCCTGGTAGGGCACCAGGGCGAACAGCCCCGGGTAGCCGCCCATCAAGCCTTTCCAGGCGTAGAGGATGCTGTTGTCGGACCCTTCGATATAGGCGCCGAAGTTGATCGCGTAGCTGAGCAGGGCGGTGTGGTTGCTCTGCACATCGGCCTGGTCGATGCGCAACAGGGTGTGGCCGAACATCGACGAGGGGCTGTTCAGGTACGCGGCCGGAAAGATCATCACCGTGCTGTGGGGCGACACATCCTTGAACCACTGCCTGAACTCGGCGCAGTCCACCTGGGGCAAATCGTTCAGGCCCAGTTGTGCCTTGAGCCAGCGGGTGCGGGATGGGTAGACGCACTGGGCATGCCGGTCACCTGCGTCGGCCGGGGCGTAGAGGGCTTTCAGGGTCGCGGCCAGTTCGGCATCGGGATGATGGGCACCGTCGACCGCCAGGAAGAACTTCGGGTCGCTGACGTAACTGCGCCAGCCACCGAGCTTGGCGGTTTCGTAATGACCTATGGAAATCCAGAAGGGGTCATGGGCCAGTTGCTGCAAACGTTGAGGGTCGATCTGGGGCGCGGCATACAGCGGGGCGCAGACACAGAGCGCCAGGTAGGCAAGGCGTTTGAGCATGGTGGGCAACTTAAGTCGGAAATACAAAGACCCAAGATGGGCAAGGTCCGCAAAATAAAACCCGCTCCCCGAAGGAAGCGGGCGGGTCGAGATTAAGCTGGAGTGGCGTATTTCGCCAGGCGCGCATCGTTCTTCAACACGGCCAGGGTATTGGTGTGCACATCTTCCGCGGTCACGTCAGCCTTGCTGAAGATCTGCTGGAAGTGTTCGTGGGTGACCGCGGCAAAGTGCGCTCGGTCTTCAGGTGCTACGCCGAGTACCACGGCGTAGGTGGTCAGGGCTTCGCCTTGACCCTTGGCCATGTCTTCGGAGAGCTCGTTCATCATGCCGTTCATGGCAAACCAGGATTTGCCACCATAGGTCAGCGAGGCGTTGGTGGAGCAACCGTTGGTGCCGGAGGTCATGCCGAAGGTGGCGTTGCCGGAGGTGCCGTTGGTGGTGGAGGCCAGGAAGTGCGCAGGCGTGCCACGCTGGCCTTGGAACAGCATGTTGCCCCAGCCGCAATCCGGACCGCCGGGCGCTTGAGCCATGGCGTTGATGGATACAGCGGTGAAAAGAGTACCGAGAAGAATCCGTTTCATAGCGTTGTTCTCTTTGTGTGCATACCAATGGACGGGGGGAGACTGGCCCGTGGGGGCACCAGTGGGCCGGTTATCTATCCAGCCGCGCAGTTTGGAGTTTAGGCAGGTTCCCCGGGTTCCGTGATTTTTTACAAACAGTGCCTGAAACAGCAGGATTTATTTGTCGCTGGGGACGGTATCCGGCTTGTCTATGCTTTCCCCTGAGGCGCGCCTTGCCAGCCGGGCATACCCGGCGCCAGAATGCCGCCATCTGCCCCGCCTGATGTAAGGAAGCCCGATGCCTGATCCTGTTGCTGCCAGCCTGCGTCTTGCGCCTGAAGCGCTGACCCGCCCTTTCTCTGCTGAACAGTTCAGCTTCTCGACCACCAATGATTTGGAGCCCTTTCGCGGTGTGCTTGGCCAGGAACGTGCGGTCGAAGCCTTGCAGTTTGGCGTGGCCATGCCGCGCCCCGGTTACAACGTGTTTGTCATGGGCGAGCCGGGCACCGGTCGCTTCTCCTTCGTCAAGCGTTACCTGAAGGCCGAAGGCAAGCGCCTGCAGACCCCGTCCGACTGGGTCTACGTCAACAATTTCGACGAGCCCAGGGAGCCCAGGGCACTGGAGTTGCCCGCCGGTGCCGCGGGCAGCTTCATCAGCGATATCAACGGCCTGATCGATAACCTGCTGGCGACCTTCCCAGCGGTGTTCGAGCATCCGTCTTATCAGCAGAAGAAGAGCGCCATCGACCGCGCCTTCAACCAGCGTTATGACCGTGCCCTGGATGTGATCGAGCGCCTGGCGCTGGAAAAGGACGTGGCGCTGTACCGCGACAGCAGCAACATCGCCTTTACCCCGATGTTCGATGGCAAGGCCCTGGACGAAGCCGAATTCGCTCAGTTGCCGGAGGCCGATCGCGAGCGCTTCCATGAGGACATTTCCGCATTGGAAGAGCGCCTCAACGAAGAGCTGGCGAGTCTGCCGCAATGGAAGCGCGAGTCGAGCAACCAGTTGCGCCAGCTCAATGAGGAAACCATCACCCTGGCCTTGCAGCCCTTGCTCGCGCCGCTGTCCGAGAAGTACGCGGAAAACGCCGGAGTCTGTGGATATCTGCAGGCGATGCAGGTCTATCTGTTGAAGACGGTGGTCGAGCAGTTGGTGGACGACAGCAAGACCGACGCGGTGGCGCGCAAGCTGCTGGAAGAGCAGTACTGCCCGAGCCTGGTGGTGGGTCACCCGGCCAGTGGTGGTGCGCCGGTGGTGTTCGAGCCTCATCCGACCTACGACAATCTGTTTGGCCGGATCGAGTACAGCACCGATCAGGGCGCGCTCTACACCACTTACCGGCAACTGCGCCCCGGTGCCTTGCATCGGGCCAATGGCGGCTTCCTGATCCTGGAAGCCGAGAAGATGCTCAGCGAGCCCTTTGTCTGGGACGCCCTCAAGCGTGCCCTGCAGTCGCGCAAGCTGAAGATGGAATCGCCTCTGGGCGAGATGGGTCGCCTGGCCACCGTGACCCTGACGCCGCAGATGATCCCGTTGCAGGTGAAGGTCATCATCATCGGTGCCCGCCAGCTGTATTACACGCTGCAGGACCTGGACCCGGACTTCCAGGAGATGTTCCGGGTACTGGTGGATTTCGACGAAGACATTCCGATGGTGGACGAGAGCCTGGAGCAATTCGCCCAGCTGCTCAAAACCCGCACCTCGGAGGAGGGCATGGCGCCGCTGACAGCCGATGCCGTGGCGCGGCTGGCTACCTACAGTGCACGTCTGGCGGAACACCAGGGGCGCCTTTCGGCGCGGATTGGCGATCTGTTCCAGCTGGTCAGCGAGGCCGACTTCATCCGTCACCTGGCCTCGGACGAGATGACCGACGCCGGGCACATCGAGCGGGCACTGAAAGCCAAGGCCACGCGTACCGGCCGGGTGTCGGCGCGGATCCTCGACGACATGCTGGCCGGGATCATCCTGATCGACACCGACGGCGCGGCCGTGGGCAAGTGCAACGGCCTGACGGTGCTGGAAGTCGGCGACTCGGCGTTCGGGGTGCCGGCGCGGATTTCCGCCACGGTGTATCCGGGCGGCAGCGGTATTGTCGACATCGAGCGTGAGGTCAATCTTGGTCAGCCGATTCACTCCAAGGGGGTGATGATCCTGACCGGTTACCTGGGCAGCCGCTATGCTCAGGAGTTCCCTCTGGCGATTTCCGCCAGCATTGCCCTGGAGCAGTCCTACGGCTACGTGGACGGCGACAGTGCCTCCCTGGGAGAGGCCTGCACGTTGATTTCGGCGCTGTCGAAAACCCCGCTCAAGCAGTGTTTTGCCATCACCGGCTCGATCAACCAGTTCGGCGAAGTGCAGGCGGTAGGCGGGGTCAACGAGAAGATCGAAGGCTTCTTCCGGTTGTGCGAGGCTCGCGGCCTGACGGGAGAGCAGGGGGCGATTATTCCCCAGGCCAACGTGGCCACCCTGATGCTCGACGAGAAAGTGCTGCAGGCGGTGCGTGCCGGGCAGTTCCATGTCTACGCGGTGCGTCAGGCAGACGAGGCCCTGAGCTTGCTGGTGGGTGAGCCGGCCGGTGAGCCGGATGCCGAAGGGCAGTTCCCTGAAGGCAGCGTCAATGCGCGGGTTGTGGAGCGTCTGCGGGTCATCGCCGAGATGATCAGTGAAGAAGATCTCAAAGAGGCGGAAAAGGAGTTGGCGCAAGAGGCGTTGAGCGAGGCCAAGCCTGCGTGACGGCTGTCGATGGCGAGGGCTGTGTCCCTCGCTGTCGGCGTCGGGAGTCTGACGTCAATTTGACAAAATAGACCATTCGGCGCCTGTCGGATCGCTCAACTTTGTTTATCGGGCTTTTCTTCTATTCTCAGGGCAAGGAGAACGACAGTCGTCGCTGGATCGAAACAGCCCTCAACTGAAGGCTGAACAGTGGTTCTACCGAGGGTCGCCGCCATGTCGCGCAACCTTTGTCTCACCCGCCAATGCCTTGGCCTGGTTACCCGTATCGAATGCAGCGTCCGCCCACTGGCGGGGGACAACGGTATGTGGACTCTTCTCTTCGCCGCCGGAATGGCCGGTGAACAACCCTCCGCGATCAAGTCCCAGGGACCGTTCTGTGGCCCCGTGGTCGCCGAATCGATTCTCGACTCGATCGTTGAAAGCCTGACCACCCATGGCTATCAGTTGGCCGACGACCCGCAGATCTGGTGCCTGCACCTCCAGGCCCAACTGCGGCAGATCAATGGCGAACGGGGACGCGGCGTCGGCGACTTCTAGTTCCAGCCCGAGCCCTGATCCTCAGGAGGCCGGTGGTGCCGACTCGCTTTTCTCCAACTTGACCTCGAAGCCATATTCCACGGTTTCGAGGTCGCTGCGGGTATAGCTCTCCAACTGGCTGGGCTGGCCATAGAAGTAGTGCACGTCGAACAGCGCCGGACCATCGGCCGAGGCGGTATGGCTGGTCGCGAGAATCTCCTTCAGGTACTGGCCGTTGTCGTCCTTGGCATAAAAGCGCCAGGCGTCCGCGGGGAAGAGTTTCTGGTCCACGATCAGGGCATTGCCCTTGAGCTCGAGCCCCTTGGGCAGCTGCCGGGTGCTGATGCTGTCCTTCTTGATGCTGGCCAGGAACAGTGGAATGGAGCCCACGGCGTAAGCCGGGGTTTCCGGGAACAGGTTGAGGTCGTAGGTGATGATGCCGCGCAGCGGGTCGATCTCGAAGGCCTCGTCGGGCAGTTCGATCGGTTCGCCGCGCTGGCCCTTGTCGTTCTGGGTGAAGAAGGTCAGGGGCGTGTCGCCGGTGCTGAACTCCGAGCCCAGCAGTTCGTCATTGAAGGTCCGTGGGTGGCTGAACTCAATGCGCATTGCGCTGGCATCCTCCACCGATTGGTTGATGGTCACGGATTTCTTCAGGGTTTCCTCGTCGAGCTGAGCGCCCTTGAGGTAGTTGGCAGCCTGATCGTCATAGACCACCACTGGCATGGGCAGCGGCTGGACGTTCTTGTCGGTGGTGCTGCGGTCGAAACGATGCACCGGCAGGTCCAGGTCCTTGCGTGTGACGCTGGCCTGAGCGAAGTCGAGCACCGCCACCTCGAGCTTTTCCACCACGCCGTTGAAATACACCTTGGCGTAATGATTGGTGTGTTGTTGCTCGAAGGCCTTCTGCTCGTTCTCCAGTTGTTTCTCGAAGTCGTCGCTCCAGCTTTTCTGCTTCTGCATCTCGGCCAGTTGCTGTTGGTAAAAGGCAATTTGTGCCGCGCTCTCGTTGATCGAGCCGGAGCGGGAGAGGATCTGGCCGGTGCTGTCCCGGGCTTGTGTCAACAGCGGGTTGAGCGACGTGTCGTTGGCCTCTTCGGGGAGCGGGCTGCTGTTGTTCAGTTCGATTTCAGCGACGTTTTTCTCCAGCGACAGCAGGGTCAGGCGGATGTTGCCGTCTTGGCGTGGCTTGCCGATATCGGCCTTGCTCAGCTCGAAGGTGAGAACGCGACTGGGGGCGATCACTTCAAGCTTGCCCAGCAGGGAGACGGGCTGCGGCTGGTTCTTGTTGTCCACCTCCAGGCCCTCGATAAAAGGGTAGGTTACGGTCAGGTCGTCCGGACTGGTCAGGTTGGAGCTTGACGGGCTCAGTTGAATCCCCGGATCGGTTTCCGACCATTCAGGTTGGAAGGGGATGACTTTGTTGTTGCTCAAGGTGACCGACTGCCACTCCAGGCCGTGGGGAAAGGGGAACTGCGCGGGCATGTCGAAGCTGAAGGGAAACACCGGTTGCAGGTCGGTCAGGTAGTCGGAGCTGGAAGGCTTGCGCAGCACGAACAGGCCATTGACGTAGGTGTCCACCAAGGCTTGTGGCGTGGGGTAGTGCTTGAGCAGGGCCAGGCTGTCTTCGCCGTATTCGGTGTCGATCGGCTTGCTGGCAAGCTTGCCTTGCGCACGCTCCAGAAGCAGTAGCGAGCCCCCGAGATCGCTGACGGCATCTTTGAGCTTGGGATCCTGGATAGCGTCCAGGGAGGCCTCGAACTGCCGGGTTCTCTCTTCGAGGCTGGCCTGCTTGTTTTCGTCGCAGGGTGAACAGCCGCCGCTGATCAGCAGAACCAGGCCAAGGCCGATGCTTGTCAAAGGCAATCGCAAATCCATTTTCCAGTCTTCCTGTCCAATGTCGGTGAGTGGTAGGAACGGTTCGACACTAGCAGAAAAAACGTGCGGAAAAACTCGTAGAAACGGAGATTGCCTTTGGTTTATGGGCATTTGGCGCGCTGATATACTCGCCGCCGTTTTTTACTCCGGGTGCGAGATTCAATGGAACGTTTTATCGAAAATACGATGTATGCCTCACGCTGGCTGCTGGCGCCGATCTACTTCGGTTTGTCCCTGGGCCTGCTGGCGTTGGCATTGAAGTTCTTCCAGGAAGTCTTTCACGTCATTCCCAATGTGTTTTCGATGGCTGAGTCGGATCTGATCCTGGTCCTGCTGTCGTTGATCGACATGGCCCTGGTGGGCGGTCTGCTGGTGATGGTGATGATCTCCGGCTATGAGAACTTCGTCTCGCAGCTGGACATTGATGAAAACAAGGAAAAGCTCAGCTGGCTGGGCAAGATGGATTCTTCGTCGCTGAAGATGAAGGTGGCGGCGTCCATCGTGGCGATCTCGTCGATTCACCTGTTGCGGGTGCGGATTTCGGAGCACCGTGACCGGCCGTTTCGGTTGATCGTGACCGGTCATTTCGCTAACGCGTGACCGCTCATTTCGGTAGCAACGTGACCGATTTTCCGCCTGTTCCGAAACAGGTGGTCACGGCTTACCGAAATCGCCGGTCACGACTTAGCGAAAGCCTTCCCCTTCGTTGCGCATGACCTGATGCGCCGCCATCCTCGACCGATTTCGGGAGAGGAAGATGGCGGCGCCGCGAGTAGCCATGCGAAACATCAAAGAATGTCTGCGCCTCAAGTTTGAGGCCGGCTTGTCCCACGAGAAGATTGCCCGTGCCTTGCAGCTGTCCAAGGGCGTGGTTAGCAAGTACATCGCGGCGGCGCGGGTGGCCGGGCTGGACTGGCCGGCGCTGGTGGCCATGGACGAGGCCGCGCTGGCGGCCGCCTTGTTTGCACCGACGTCGACGAACAAGCCGCGCGGTGAGCGAGTGCTGCCCGATGTGCTGAGCATCCACCGCGAGTTGCGACGCAAGGGCGTGACCTTGCAGCTGCTGTGGGAGGAATATCTCGCCGCGCATGCGGGCCAGCCGACCTACCGCTACACCCAGTTCGTCGAGCACTACCGGCGCTACGCCCAGACGCTCAAACGTTCGATGCGTCAGCTGCACCGTGCGGGCGAGAAGCTATTCATCGACTATGCCGGGCCGACGCTGCCGGTGGTCGACCCGGCCACCGGCGAAGTGCGCCGGGCGCACATCTTCGTCGCCGCCCTGGGCGCCTCGAATTACACCTATGCCTGCGCGACGCCAGGCGAAACCCAGGTGGACTGGCTGACCTCGCTGGGCCAGGCTCTGACCTACTTTGGCGGCGTGCCGGAAATGGTTGTGCCGGACAATCCGCGCGCCCTGGTCGCCCAGCCGGATCGCTACGAGCCGGGCCTGAACCGGGCCACGCTGGAGTGCGCGCGTCATTACCAGACGGTGATCCTGCCGGCACGGCCACGCAAGCCTCAGGACAAGGCCAAGGCCGAGGTGGCGGTGCAGGTGGTCGAGCGCTGGATCATGGCGCGGCTGCGCCATCGGCAGTTCTTCAGCCTGCATGCGCTTAACCAGGCCATCGCCGAGCTGCTGGAGGATCTGAATCGGCGCCCGTTCAAGCGGCTCGATGGCTGCCGGCGCGACTGGTTCGAGCGCCTGGATCGCCCGGCCTTGCGAGCGCTGCCGGTGCATCCCTACGAGGTCGCCACCTTCAAGCGCTGCAAGGTCAGCATCGACTACCACATCGAGGTCAATGGCAGCTTCTACAGCGTGCCCTCCGCCCTGGCCCGGCAGAACGTGGACGTGCGACTGACGGCACACACCCTGGAAGTGCTGCATGGCAACCGGCGGGTGGCCAGCCACCTGCTGCTGGGGCGACGCGGCGCTTACAGTACCCAGCGCGAGCACATGCCCGCGGCGCACCAGGCGCATCGCGAATGGACGCCACAACGCCTGCTCGACTGGGGCGCGCGGATCGGCCCCTACACGCGCCAACTGATCGATCACCAACTGACCCACAAGCCGCACCCGGAGATGGGCTACCGCGCCTGCCTCGGCCTGCTCTCGCTGGCCCGGCGCTATGGCAATGCACGCCTGGAAGCCGCTGCCGAACGTGCCGTACACCTGCGCGCCTTCACCGGGCGCAGCGTGCGCAACCTGCTCCAGCAAGGCCTGGATCAACAGCCGCTGCCCCAGCGTGCCGCCGAAACGACCTTACCCGGCGACCACGAGAACGTCCGTGGCGCCGACTACTACCAACCCCCGCAACAGGAGCTGTTCGATGATGCCGCAACACACCCTGAATCAACTGCACCAGCTACGCCTGGACGGCATGGCCCGCGCCCTGGAAGAGCAATGGACGCTGCCGGCCAGCCACAGCCTGAGCTTCGATGAACGCCTCGGCCTACTGCTCGACCGCGAACTGGCCTGGCGTGACAACCAGCGCCTGGTACGGCTGCGCAAGAAGGCCAAGCTCAAGTACGCCAACGCCTGCCTGGAAGATCTCGACCGCCGCACCGGACGCGCCCTGGACGAGCGTCTGATCGCCACCCTGGCCAGTGGCGACTGGATCCGCCAGCAGCACAACCTGCTGCTGACCGGCCCGACCGGTGCCGGCAAAACCTGGCTGGCCTGCGCCCTGGGCAACCAGGCCTGCCGCCAGGGCTATAGCACCCTGTACCTGCGCACCCCGCGCCTGCTGGAACAACTGCGCATCGCTCATGGCGACGGCAGCTTCGGCCGTACCCTGCAACAGCTGGCAAAGGTCGACGTCCTGGTGCTGGACGACTGGGCGCTAGCCCCGCTGGAGGAAGGAGCCCGGCATGACCTGCTGGAGGTGATCGACGACCGCGCTGGCAGCCGCTCCACCATCCTGACGAGCCAACTGCCCATCGAGCACTGGCACGGCTGGATCAACGACCCGACCCTGGCCGATGCCATCCTCGACCGCCTGGTGCACAACGCCTACCGACTGACGATGAAAGGCGAGTCGCTGCGCCGAAAAAAAGCCGAGGAACAAGCCGCATCGTGACCGATGCGATTACAATCCAGAACCCGCGCAACCGGGGTGGAAGCACCGGTCACGTATTAGCGAAACGCTCGGTCACGTTCACCGAAATCCGCATTGCGGGTGTTCATGGACGCCAAGAACACTCCGACCGAGTACCTGCTGTGGTACGTGGTGATTCACATGACCTTCGTGATTTCGGCGTTTGCCATGGGCTACCTGGACAAGCTGACCAAGCACTGATTGCGCCTGCTGGATGAATACCGGCCGCCTGTGCGTTGCGAAACGGACGGGCGGTGTTGTTTGTGGCTTGTGCTTTTCTTGGCCGAGGAATATCCATGTAGGCGTCGGAGGTTTCCAATGCACGAGGTGCGCTCATGAACCTGCAGGAAATGAATGCCTACGCCATCGCCGGAAAAGTCGATGAATTGAACCTGATCTCCCTGGAAGGCGGGATCTATCTGCTGGAAGCGCGCATGCACGGGGCTGCTTACCCGCTCAGCGACGCCCAGGGGCAGATGTTTCATCTGCGTTCGGTAGAGCATGCCCGTGAGGTATTGCAGTCCTTTCCCAAGTTGCCTTTCAACCTGATCCACACTTCGGTGCACGATGAGATGTGCGGTTTGTCCGCCAGTGCCGAAGAAAGCCTGAAGGTACCGATCACTATGCGCTCTGCCTGGTAATGGCGGGGTTGCGCTGATTATCGCCGAACTTCTGTGCTAGTCTGCTCGCCCTTTTGATTCCGGGCGCTCCGGGAGGCCCTGAGTTTTTGCGGCCGTTCCTGGGCCGTCCGCACAGCGGAGCAGTGTCATGTCCGAAGTAAATCTGTCCACCGACGAAACCCGCGTCAGCTACGGTATTGGCCGTCAGCTGGGTGACCAGCTGCGCGACAACCCGCCACCGGGTGTGAGCCTGGACGCAATCCTGGCGGGCCTGACCGACGCATTCGCCGGTAAGCCAAGCCGTGTGGGTCAGGAAGAGATGTCCGCCAGCTTCAAGGTGATTCGCGAAATCATGCAGGCCGAAGCGGCAGCCAAGGCTGAAGCGGCTGCTGGTGCCGGCCTGGCTTTCCTGGCGGAAAACGCCAAGCGTGAAGGCATCACCACCCTGGCTTCCGGTCTGCAATTTGAAGTGCTGACCCAGGGCGACGGCGCCAAGCCATCTCGCGAAGACAGCGTGCGCACCCACTATCACGGCACCCTGATCGACGGCACCGTGTTCGACAGCTCCTACGAGCGCGGCCAGCCTGCCGAGTTCCCGGTAGGTGGCGTGATCGCCGGCTGGACCGAAGCGCTGCAACTGATGAACGCCGGTAGCAAATGGCGTCTGTACGTGCCGAGCGAACTGGCTTACGGCGCACAAGGCGTGGGCAGCATCCCGCCGCACAGCGTTCTGGTGTTCGACGTCGAGCTGCTGGACGTTCTGTAACCCGTGTAGGGGCCAGATGGCTGGCGATGGCGGCCGCGCACGCGCGGTCAGTTCATCTTCGGCCAGCTTGCCCCTTTCGCGGTCCTGGTTTCATAGACGGATTTTTGCGCCCAGGCTCTGGCCATCGGCGCCGGTTGGCCGCAAGGCTCTGGCGTAGCAGAACAAAAACAGGTTGCGCACCAACTCCTTGAGTACCAGCGGCTCGCTGGAGCTCAAACCGTTCAGGTCCAGATCCCCCTGGTCCTGCAGCTCGCTCAGGGCTTCCTCTTCCAGCACAGCACAGACTTCCCCGGTTTCCCGATGCAGGATTCGCAGATAGGGGTGTGGCCGGTCCAGCCAGGCATCAATCAAATAAGTCATGGGTGTCATCTCCTTGAATGGGTTTCAATGAGAATAATTCTTATTCAATGAATAGCAAGTACCTATTGGCGGTTTCTGCTTTTTTCTGTGTGGAAATTGTTTTCGATCAAATCGGCTGGCTTTTCGCTAGCAGGCGTATGAATCAAGCATGGCGGGGGTATAGGCGGGATACCCTCTCGCGGCAGGCGCGAGAGGGTGCAGGCGTCAGACCTTGCGGACGAACTCGGATTTGAGCTTCATCGGGCCGATGCCGTCGATCTTGCAGTCGATGTCGTGGTCGCCATCGCACAGGCGGATGTTCTTGACCTTGGTGCCGACCTTGACCACCAGAGAGGTGCCCTTGACCTTGAGGTCCTTGATCACGGTGATGGTGTCGCCGTCTTGCAGCACGTTGCCCACCGAATCTTTCTTCACGGCTTCATCGGATGCGGCTTCGGCTTCGCCGCTGGCAGACCACTCGTGGGCGCACTCGGGGCAGATCAGCTGGGTGCCGTCCTCGTAGGTGTATTCGGAATTGCATTTTGGGCAGGGTGGCAAAGTGCTCACTTAAGCTCCTCAAAGTCAGGATGGCTAAAAAGCGCACATTGTATAGGGTTTTGTCGCGGAGGGGGCGCTGGGCAGCTGCACCGGCGAGCCGGCTCCTGCAGATCGGCAGGAGCCAGCGCGGTTTAGTGGGTGCGGGCGACGGCGAATTCGCTCAGTTCCACCAGCGCGTCACGGTATTCGCTGGGTGGCAGGGCTTCCAGGCAGGTAATGGCGCGAGCCACGTAGTCGCGAGCCAGTTGCGCGGTGTAGTCCAGGGAGCCCGACGCCTCAACCGCGGCACGGATGCTTTCCAGGTCCTCGATACCGCCTTTCTGGATCGCCTGGCGTACCAGGGCTGCCTGTTCCGGGGTGCCTTCACGCATGGTGTAGATCAGCGGCAGGGTCGGTTTACCCTCCGCCAGGTCGTCACCGACGTTCTTGCCCAGGGTTTCGGCATCGCCACGGTAGTCCAGCAGGTCGTCTACCAGTTGGAAGGCCACGCCCAGATGGTCGCCAAAGGTGCGCAGGGCTTCGGCCTGTTCCGGCGTCGCGCCGGCCAGGGCGGCGGCGCTGTGGGTCGAGGCTTCGAAGAGCATCGCGGTCTTGCCGCGAATGACTTCCATATAGGTTTCTTCGGTGGTGCTGGCGTCACGCACCTTGGACAGTTGCAGCACTTCGCCTTCGGCGATGATCCGCGTGGCCTGGGACAGAATGCGCATGACCGGCATCGAGCCCAGTTCAACCATCATCTCGAAGGAGCGCGAGTACAGGAAATCGCCCACCAGGACGCTGGGAGCATTGCCCCACATGGCGTTGGCGGTGGAGCGGCCACGGCGCATGCCGGACATGTCGACCACGTCGTCGTGCAGCAGGGTGGCGGTGTGCAGGAACTCGATGGTGGCGGCCAGTAGGCGCAGGTCATCGCCTTCGCGGCCCAGGGCCTTGCCACATAGCAACACCAGCAGCGGACGCAGGCGCTTGCCTCCGGCCGAGGTGATGTAGTCACCGATTTTTGAAACCAGCGGTACTCGGGAAGTCAACTGTTTCTTGATGATGCCGTCGACGGCGCTAAAATCGTCCGCCACCGCGCGGTAGAAAGCTTGGGGTTGCATCAGCGACAGGTGCTCCAGAAGGGTTGCGCGGCATGCTAGGACCCGCGTCCGCAGGTGTCAAGGCGCGCTCCCGGCGGTGCTTCGCGCCGCCTGAACGGCACTTGCATCGCTATTGTGCCTTGCGTACAATCGCGCACCCTGAACTTCCTGGGCAGCACCTGCCTTACGCAATTGCACTTGGGCCGTTCCAGCCCCATGCAGCCATGCCAGCCAATACCTCTTCTTATAAAGAGCTGGGTGAGCAGGATTATCGGAGAAATACCATGTACGCAGTAATCGTTACCGGCGGTAAGCAATACAAGGTCGCTGAAGGTGAATACCTGAAGATCGAAAAACTGGAAGTCGCCACTGGCGAATCCGTGACTTTTGACCGCGTTCTGCTGGTCGCCAACGGCGACGACGTGAACATCGGCGCACCTGTTGTTGCTGGCGCAACCGTCAAGGCTGAAGTGATCTCCCAAGGTCGTCACGATAAAGTCCGCATCATCAAGTTCCGTCGCCGTAAGCACCACATGAAGCGTATGGGCCACCGCCAGTGGTTCACCGAGATCAAAATCACCGGTATTCAGGCTTAATTTCAGCCTAATTCCTCACTAGGAGAATTGAACTCATGGCACACAAAAAAGCTGGTGGTAGTACCCGTAACGGTCGCGACTCAGAAGCCAAACGCCTTGGCGTGAAGATGTATGGCGGCCAGGTCATCAAGGCCGGCAACATCATCGTGCGTCAGCGCGGCACCCAATTCCACGCTGGCTACGGCGTTGGCATGGGTAAAGATCACACCCTCTTCGCGAAAATCGAAGGCGTGATCAAGTTCGAAGTAAAAGGCGCCTTCGGTCGTCGTTACGTGAGCGTTGTCGCAGCTTAATTGCGCGATCGCTGGAAAAGCCCTGTCTCGCGACGGGGCTTTTTCGTTTGTGGGATGAGTCTCTTGCAAAACTGTTTGTACGAGCTGCCAGCGTTGGATGTTTCGGTCGTTGATTGAGGTCGCTGCGCTCATTTTTGCAAGAGTCTTATGTCTTAGTGCTTTTCAGCTCGCCCGTGTGGCGAGAGGCGTTTGAACATGAAGTTTGTTGATGAAGTTTCGATTCGAGTAAAGGCCGGCGACGGCGGCAATGGCTGCATGAGTTTCCGTCGGGAAAAATTCATCGAGAACGGTGGTCCCAACGGCGGCGATGGTGGTGACGGCGGCTCGATCTATATGGTCGCCGACGAAAACCTCAATACTCTGGTGGATTATCGTTACACCCGGCATTTCGATGCCGAGCGCGGTTCCAATGGTGGTAGTACCGACTGCACCGGCAAGAAGGGTGAAGATCTGGAGCTGCGGGTTCCGGTCGGCACCACCATCATCGATGCCGGCACTCAGGAGGTCATTGGCGACCTGACCAAGGCCGGTCAGCGCCTGATGGTGGTGCAGGGCGGCTGGCACGGCCTGGGTAACACCCGGTTCAAGTCCAGTACCAATCGTGCGCCGCGCCAAACCACTCCAGGCAAGCCGGGTGAGCAGCGTGATCTCAAGCTGGAGCTGAAGGTGCTGGCGGACGTCGGTCTGCTGGGCCTGCCGAATGCCGGCAAAAGTACCTTTATTCGCTCGGTTTCCGCGGCCAAGCCGAAGGTGGCCGATTATCCGTTCACCACCCTGGTGCCGAACCTGGGCGTGGTCAGCGTCGATCGCTGGAAGAGCTTCGTCATTGCCGATATTCCGGGGCTGATCGAAGGGGCTTCCGATGGTGCGGGCCTGGGGATTCGCTTCCTCAAGCACTTGGCGCGCACGCGTATCCTGCTGCACCTGGTGGATATGGCGCCGCTGGACGAAAGCAGTCCGGCGGATGCTGCGGAGGTGATTGTCAACGAGCTGGTCAAGTTCAGTCCGTCCCTGGCCGAGCGCGAGCGTTGGCTGGTATTGAACAAGAGCGATCAGATCCTTGAGGAAGAGCGTGAGGAGCGAGTCAAGGAGATCGTTGATCGCCTGCAGTGGACCGGTCCTGTCTATGTGATCTCGGCCATTTCCAAGGATGGCACCGAGCGTCTGAGTCGCGACATCATGCGTTACCTGGAGGATCGCGCTGACCGTCTGGCGGCCGACCCGGCCTACGCCGACGAGCTGGCCGAGCTGGATCAGCGTATCGAGGATGAGGCGCGTGCCCAGTTGCAGGCGCTGGATGATCAGCGTGCTCTGCGTCGCAGTGGCGTCAAGAGTGTCCACGACATCGGTGACGATGATTGGGATGAAGAGGATGTGGATGACGAGGATGGTCCGGAAATCATCTACGTCCGCGACTGATCCTGTCGTCGCGGGCTGGCCCGCGAAGACGGTTTATCTGGCGTGGCGCGGTGTTATCATCGCTGCCAGCCAGCTCTCAAGGCGCCGCTCATTCGAGCGGCGTTTTGGTATCTGCAAGGCGTAAATACGAATAACCCCATGAGTGGCGCTCGGTCGCGCTGCTCGCTGGCAAAGGTTGAATAAGATGCGGAGCAAGGTGACGGGTGCGCAACGCTGGGTCGTGAAGATCGGTAGCGCGCTGCTGACGGCGGACGGCAAGGGGCTGGATCGCGCTGCAATGGGTGTATGGGTCGAGCAGATGGTGGCCTTGCATGAGGCTGGCGTCGAATTGGTATTGGTTTCCTCGGGCGCTGTGGCGGCCGGGATGAGCCGCCTGGGCTGGACCGCACGACCGAGTGCGATGCATGAGTTGCAGGCGGCCGCTGCCATTGGCCAGATGGGGTTGGTGCAGGCCTGGGAGTCGAGTTTTGCCGAGCATGGCCGGCATACCGCGCAGATTCTGCTGACCCATGACGACCTGTCGGACCGCAAGCGTTACCTCAATGCGCGCAGTACCCTGCGGGCGCTGGTGGAGCTCAAGGTCATCCCGGTGATCAATGAAAACGACACCGTGGTCACTGATGAAATCCGCTTTGGCGACAACGACACCCTGGCGGCGCTGGTTGCCAACCTGGTGGAGGCCGATCTGCTGGTGATTCTCACGGATCGCGATGGCATGTTCGATGCTGATCCGCGCAGCAATCCCGATGCTCAGTTGATTTACGAGGCGCGTGCCGACGATCCGGCGCTGGATGCCGTGGCTGGCGGTACTGGTGGTGCCCTGGGGCGCGGCGGCATGCAGACCAAGCTGCGTGCGGCGCGACTGGCGGCGCGCTCCGGTGCGCACACCATCATTGTGGGTGGGCGTCTGGAGCGGGTGCTGGATCGCCTCAAGGCCGGCGAGCGCATTGGCACCTTGTTGTCGCCGGAGCGCGGCATGCTGGCGGCGCGCAAGCAGTGGCTGGCCGGCCATCTGCAGACCCGTGGCACCCTGGTGCTGGATGAGGGGGCGGTATCGGCGCTCGCCCAGGGCAACAAGAGCTTGTTACCGGTGGGGGTCAAGCAGGTGCAGGGTGGTTTCCGGCGTGGCGAAATGGTGGTTTGCGTGGCGCCTGACGGTCGTGAGATCGCCCGTGGCCTGGCCAACTATAGTGCGCTTGAGGCGCAGAAGATTATCGGTCAGCCCTCTGATGCAATTGTGGGTGTCCTGGGTTACATGGCTGAGCCGGAGCTGGTTCACCGCGATAACCTGATTCTGGTGTAAGCGAACGAAGGAAAAGCGAATGCGCGTAGCAAAAGGATTGTTGGGCTTGCTCTTGGCGATGCCGTTCATGGTTTCGGCCGAGGAAATTGGCCAGGTGTCCACGGTGTTCAAGTTTGTCGGGCCGAATGATCGCATCGTGGTCGAGGCTTTCGATGATCCCAAGGTGGACGGCGTGACGTGCTATCTGTCGCGAGCCAAGACGGGTGGCCTCAAGGGTGGCCTGGGTTTGGCGGAGGATCGTGCCGAGGCGTCCATCGCTTGTCGCCAGGTGGGGCCGATCGCGTTCAAGGGTGAGGTCAAGGATGGTGAGGAGGTCTTCAAGGAGCGTACTTCCCTGGTGTTCAAGACCATGCAGGTGGTGCGTTTTCTCGATAAGAAGCGCAACACCCTGGTGTACCTGGTCTACAGCGATCGGGTGATCGAGGGCAGTCCGCAGAATGCGGTGACGGCGATTCCTATCCTGCCTTGGCCACATCAGTGAAATGTTGAATCTTGGCGAGCCGGCTCCGGGTGGGGCTGGCTGGTCGAGGTGATAAATGGCAGGCAATAAAAAACCGACCCTTGGGTCGGTTTTTTAACAAGCGCGTCGCTTAGGCTGCAGCAGCAAGGTTCAGAGCCTTGATGTGGCCATTCAGACGACCTTTATGGCGAGCAGCTTTGTTCTTGTGGATGATGCCTTTATCGGCCATACGGTCGATAACTGGCACGGCCAGAACATAAGCAGCTTGCGCTTTAGCGGCGTCTTTGGCGTCGATGGCCTTAACTACGTTCTTGATGTAGGTACGAACCATGGAACGCAGGCTGGCGTTGTGGCTGCGACGCTTCTCAGCCTGTTTTGCACGTTTTTTGGCGGAAGGTGTGTTGGCCACCGTCGAGCTCCTCGAAAGACTTTTTGGGAAATAGCAAACAAAATAGGCCGCGAATCATGCCGATGAGTTGAAGTCTTGTCAAGGGCGGGTGATACGTTCCGCTGAGTGGTCGATCTGAAGAGGCGGGATATTTATTTCCGGCGCTTGACCTGTAAACTCGCGAGCTTTGGCTCTGTGCTGTTGCGGCGCGGAGTATCGCATAGGTGGGCGTCTTTTCGCCTGCTGTTTATCTACAGGCAAACAACCTTTTCATGAACCTGCTCAAGTCATTGGCCGCGGTCAGCTCTATCACGATGCTTTCCCGGGTGCTGGGGTTTGTCCGCGATACCATCATCGCGCGCACCTTCGGCGCCGGGATGGCGACGGATGCCTTCTTCATCGCCTTCAAACTGCCCAACCTGCTGCGGCGGATCTTTGCCGAGGGCGCCTTCTCCCAGGCCTTCGTGCCGATCCTCGCGGAGTACAAGAGTCAACAGGGCGAGGAGGCAACCCGCACCTTTATTGCCTACGTCTCGGGGTTGCTGACTCTGGTGCTGGCCCTGGTTACAGCCCTGGGCATCATTGCCGCGCCGTGGGTGATCTGGGCCACGGCGCCGGGTTTCGTCGATTCATCGGAAAAATTCGCCCTGACCTCCGATCTGTTGCGAGTGACCTTTCCTTATATATTGCTGATCTCGCTGTCCTCTCTGGCCGGGGCGATCCTCAATACCTGGAATCGCTTCTCGGTACCGGCCTTCGTGCCGACGCTGCTGAATGTCAGCATGATCATCTTTGCGCTGTTCCTCACCCCGTATTTCGATCCGCCCGTGATGGCGCTGGGTTGGGCGGTACTGGCCGGTGGCCTGGCGCAATTGCTCTACCAACTGCCGCACCTGAAGAAGATCGGCATGCTGGTGCTGCCACGCTTGAATCTGCGGGACACCGGTGTCTGGCGAGTGATGAAACAGATGCTGCCGGCGATCCTCGGGGTGTCCGTCAGCCAGATCTCGCTGATCATCAACACCATCTTTGCTTCGTTTCTGGTGGCCGGCTCCGTGTCCTGGATGTATTACGCCGACCGGCTCATGGAACTGCCGTCCGGCGTGCTGGGTGTCGCTTTGGGGACCATTCTGCTGCCGACCCTGGCCAAGACCTACGCCAGCAAGGATCGTCATGAGTACTCGCGGATTCTCGATTGGGGGCTGCGCCTGTGTTTCATCCTGGTGCTGCCGTGTGCCCTGGCGCTGGGCATACTCGCCGAGCCGCTGACTGTCTCGCTGTTCCAATATGGCGAGTTCAGCGCCTTTGATGCTTCCATGACCCAGCGCGCACTGGTGGCTTATGCCGTTGGTTTGCTGGGGATCATCGTGATCAAGGTGTTGGCGCCGGGCTTTTATGCGCAGCAGAACATCCGCACGCCGGTGAAAATCGCCATTTTCACCCTGATCGTGACCCAGTTGCTCAACCTGGCCTTTATTGGCCCCTTGAAACACGCCGGCCTGGCCCTGGCCATCAGTGCCGGAGCCTGCATCAATGCGGGTCTTTTGTTTTATCAGCTGCGCAAACAGCAGATGTTCCAGCCGCAGCCGGGCTGGGGACGCTTTGCACTGAAGCTGGTGGTGGCCGTGGCGGTAATGTCCGCTGTGCTTCTGGGATTGCTGCATTTCATGCCGGCCTGGGACCAAGGGCTCATGCTTGCGCGTTTCCTGCGTCTGGGACTTCTGGTGGTGGCTGGCGTGGTGGCCTATTTCGGCATGCTGGCCCTGCTGGGCTTCCGTTTGCGCGACTTCAATCGCAAAGCCTTGAACTGATGACGCTTTAATGGTCGGGGCAGGGTGGGTACCGGTTTTGTCGGTTCGATCACTTTGGGTTACGGTGCTGCCTGTCGTCGGCCGCCGGGTGTGGTTATAATCGGCCACTTTATGAGCAAGAAGCGCGTTATGCAGCTGGTTCGAGGCCTCCACAATCTGCGCCCCCAGCATCGGGGCTGCGTCGCCACTATTGGCAACTTTGACGGTGTTCACCGTGGTCACCAGGCTATTCTGGGGCGACTGCGTGAGCGTGCGCTCGAGTTGGGCGTGCCCAGCTGCGTGGTGATCTTCGAGCCGCAGCCGCGGGAGTTTTTCTCACCGGAAACCGCCCCGGCCCGCTTGGCCCGTTTGCGCGACAAGTTGCAGTTGCTGGCCCAGGCCGGTGTCGATCGGGTCCTGTGCCTGGCCTTCAACCAGCGCCTGAGCAAGCTTGGCGCCAGCGAGTTCGTCGAGCGGATCCTGGTGGACGGCCTGGGGGTGCAGCACCTGGAAGTGGGGGACGACTTTCGCTTCGGTTGCGACCGGGTCGGCGATTTCGAGTTCCTGCAACAGGCCGGAGCCAGCCACGGATTTACCGTGGAAGCCGCGCAGACCGTTGAGCTGGATGGCTTGCGCGTGAGTAGCACCCAGGTCCGCAATGCCCTGGCCGCTGCCGACTTTGCTCTGGCCGAGCGGTTGCTCGGTCGTCCGTACCGGATTGCCGGACGGGTCCTGCACGGGCAGAAGCTGGCGCGTCAGTTGGGTACGCCCACTGCCAACGTGCAATTGAAGCGCCGCCGCGTGCCGCTCTCCGGGGTCTACCTGGTGAGCGTCGATATCGATGGCAAGACCTGGCCCGGCGTCGCCAATATCGGCGTGCGGCCCACGGTTGCAGGTGATGGCAAGGCCCACCTGGAAGTTCATCTTTTAGATTTTGCCGGCGATCTGTATGACCGGCGTTTGACGGTGGTTTTCCACCACAAGCTGCGTGAAGAGCAGCGTTTCGCCTCCCTGGAGGCGTTGAAGACGGCGATCAATGCGGATGTTGCCGCCGCCCGTGCCCAAGTGGCACGTATCCATAGCGCCAATCGCTAATGAAGAGCCTTAAATGACCGACTATAAAGCCACGTTAAACCTTCCGGACACCGCCTTCCCAATGAAGGCCGGCCTGCCTCAGCGCGAACCACAGATTCTGCAGCGTTGGGACAGCATTGGCCTGTACGGAAAGTTGCGCGAGATTGGCAAGGATCGTCCGAAATTCGTCCTGCACGACGGTCCTCCCTATGCCAACGGCTCGATTCACATCGGTCATGCGGTCAACAAGATTCTCAAGGACATGATCATCCGCTCGAAAACCCTGGCGGGTTTCGACGCGCCTTATGTTCCGGGCTGGGACTGCCACGGTCTGCCGATCGAGCACAAGGTCGAGGTGACTCACGGCAAGAACCTGTCCTCGGACCAGACCCGCGAGCTGTGCCGCGCCTACGCGTCGGAGCAGATCGAAGGGCAGAAGGCCGAGTTCATCCGCCTGGGCGTGCTGGGTGACTGGGCCAACCCCTACAAGACCATGAACTTCGCCAACGAGGCCGGGGAGATCCGTGCCCTGGCAGAGATGGTCAAGGGCGGCTTCGTGTTCAAGGGCTTGAAGCCGGTGAACTGGTGCTTCGACTGCGGCTCGGCCCTGGCCGAGGCGGAAGTCGAGTACCAGGACAAGAAGTCCGCCACCATCGACGTGGCCTTCCCGATTGCCGACGAAGCCAAGCTGGCTGCCGCCTTCGGCCTGGCCAAGCTGGCCAAGCCAGCGGCCATCGTGATCTGGACCACCACCCCATGGACCATCCCGGCCAACCAGGCGCTGAACGTCCATCCGGAGTTCAATTACGCTCTGGTCGACGCCGGCGAGCGCCTGCTGGTGCTGGCCGAGGAGCTGGTGGAGTCATGCCTGGCCCGCTACGGCCTGGAAGGCTCGGTGATCGCCACCGCCCCGGGTTCGGCCCTGGAACTGATCAATTTCCGTCACCCGTTCTATGACCGTCTATCGCCGGTGTACCTGGCCGAGTACGTGGAACTGGGCGCCGGTACCGGCGTGGTTCACTCCTCGCCTGCCTACGGTGAAGACGACTTCGTGACCTGCAAGCGCTATGGCATGGTCAACGACGACATCCTCAATCCGGTACAGAGCAACGGTGTCTACGCGTCGTCGCTGGAGTTCTTCGGCGGCCAGTTCATCTGGAAGGCCAACCCGGCCATCGTCGACAAGCTGAGCGAAGTCGGTGCGCTGCTGCACACCGAAACCATCAGCCACAGCTACATGCACTGCTGGCGCCACAAGACCCCGCTGATCTATCGCGCCACCGCGCAATGGTTCGTCGGCATGGACAAGCAGCCGGAAGCCGGCGGCACCCTGCGCCAGCGTGCCCTGCAAGCCATCGAGGACACCCAGTTCGTCCCGGCCTGGGGCCAGGCGCGCCTGCACTCGATGATCGCCAACCGTCCGGACTGGTGCATCTCCCGCCAGCGCAACTGGGGCGTGCCGATTCCGTTCTTCCTGCACAAGGAAAGCGGCGAGCTGCACCCACGTACCGTCGAGCTGATGGAAGAGGTGGCCAAGCGCGTCGAACAGCAAGGCATCGAAGCCTGGTTCAAGATGGACTCGGCTGAACTGCTGGGCGACGAAGCCGGCCAGTACGACAAGATCAGCGACACCCTGGACGTCTGGTTCGATTCCGGCACCACCCACTGGCACGTGCTGCGCGGCTCGCACCCGATGGGCCACGAAAGCGGCCCGCGGGCCGACCTGTACCTGGAAGGTTCCGACCAGCACCGCGGCTGGTTCCACTCGTCCCTGCTCACCGGTTGCGCCATCGACAACCACGCGCCTTACCGCGAGCTGCTGACCCACGGTTTCACCGTGGACGAGAACGGCCGCAAGATGTCCAAGTCCCTGGGCAACGTGATCGCCCCGCAGAAGGTCAACGACACCCTGGGCGCCGACATCATGCGCCTGTGGGTTTCGGCCACCGACTACTCCGGCGAGATGGCGGTTTCCGACCAGATCCTGCAGCGCAGCGCCGACGCCTACCGGCGGATCCGCAACACCGCGCGCTTCCTGCTCTCCAACCTGAGCGGTTTCAACCCGGCCACCGACCTGCTGCCGGCTGAAGACATGCTGGCCCTGGACCGTTGGGCCGTGGACCGTACCTTGCTGCTGCAGCGCGAGCTGGAGCTGCACTACGGCGAATACCGCTTCTGGAACGTCTACTCCAAGGTGCACAACTTCTGCGTGCAGGAGCTGGGCGGCTTCTACCTGGACATCATCAAGGACCGCCAGTACACCACTGGTGCCAACAGCCAGGCCCGGCGTTCGTGCCAGACTGCGCTGTTCCACATTTCCGAAGCGCTGGTGCGCTGGATCGCACCGATCCTGGCCTTCACCGCCGACGAGCTGTGGCAGTACCTGCCGGGCGAGCGCAACGAATCGGTGATGCTCAACACCTGGTACGAAGGCCTGAGCGAACTGCCGGAAGGCTTCGAGCTGGACCGTGCCTTCTGGGAGCGGATCATGGCGGTCAAGGCGGCGGTCAACAAGGAACTGGAGAACCAGCGCGCCGCGAAAGCGGTGGGTGGCAACCTGCAGGCCGAAGTGACCCTGTACGCCGAGGACTCGCTGTCGGCCGATCTGGCCAAGCTGAGCAACGAACTGCGCTTCGTGCTGATCACTTCCACTGCCAGCGTCGCACCCCTGGCCCAGGCCCCGGCCGACGCGGTGGAAACCGAAGTCAGCGGTCTCAAGCTGAAAGTGGTCAAGTCGAGCTTCGTCAAGTGCGCCCGTTGCTGGCACTGCCGCGAAGACGTTGGTGTGCATCCGGAGCACCCGGAGATCTGCGGACGTTGCGTCGACAACATCAGCGGCGCAGGCGAGGTTCGTCACTATGCCTAACGCCGCAGGCCGTTTCGGCCGTCTGGGCTGGCTGTGGTTGAGCGTGCTGGTCCTGGTCATCGACCAGGTCAGCAAGCTGCACTTCGAAAGTTCGTTGAGCATGTACCAGCAGGTGGTGGTGATCCCGGACTACTTCAGCTGGACCCTGGCCTACAACACCGGCGCCGCCTTCAGCTTCCTGGCTGACAGTTCCGGCTGGCAGCGCTGGCTGTTTGCCCTGATCGCGATCGTGGTCAGCGCGGTGCTGGTGATCTGGCTCAAGCGCCTGGGGCGCAATGAAACCTGGCTGGCCGTCGCCCTGGCCCTGGTGCTGGGCGGTGCCTTGGGCAACCTTTACGACCGCATCGCCCTGGGGCACGTGATCGATTTCATCCTGGTGCACTGGCAGAACCGCTGGTACTTCCCGGCATTCAACTTCGCCGACAGCGCCATTACCGTCGGCGCGGTGATGCTGGCCCTGGATATGTTCAAGAGCAAGAAAACCGGAGAAGCCGTTCATGACTGAACAGGTATTGGCTGAACAACGCATCGGTCAGAACACCGAAGTCACTTTGCACTTCGCATTGCGCCTGGAGAACGGCGACACCGTAGACAGCACCTTCGACAAGGCCCCGGCGACCTTCAAGGTCGGCGATGGCAACCTGCTGCCCGGGTTCGAAGCAGCGCTGTTCGGCTTCAAGGCCGGTGACAAGCGCAAGCTGACGATCGAGCCGGAAAACGCCTTCGGCCAGCCCAACCCGCAGAACGTACAGATCATCCCGCGTTCGCAGTTCCAGGACATGGAGCTGTCGGAAGGCTTGCTGGTGATCTTCAATGACGCGGCGAACACTGAATTGCCCGGTGTGGTCAAAGCCTTCGATGACGCTCAGGTCACCGTCGACTTCAACCACCCGCTGGCCGGCAAGACCCTGACCTTCGATGTCGAGATCATCGACGTCAAAGCGCTTTAAAAGCATCGCCGGCAAGCTGTCTCCTATTCTGTAGGAGCTGGCTTGCCGGCGATCCGCTGTCTACAACGATCTAACTTCTTGCGCGCAAGACACGAGGCACAGCATGCAAATCAAACTCGCCAACCCCCGTGGCTTCTGCGCCGGTGTGGACCGGGCGATCGAAATCGTCAATCGCGCCCTGGAAGTCTTCGGGCCGCCGATCTACGTCCGGCATGAAGTGGTGCACAACAAATTTGTCGTCGAAGACCTGCGCAATCGCGGAGCGATCTTCGTCGAAGAGCTGGACCAGGTGCCGGATGACGTCATTGTCATCTTCAGCGCCCACGGTGTTTCCCAGGCAGTTCGCAACGAGGCCGCCGGTCGTGGCCTCAAGGTGTTCGATGCCACCTGCCCGCTGGTGACCAAGGTGCATATCGAAGTGGCGCGCTACAGCCGCGACGGTCGCGAATGCATCCTGATTGGCCATGCCGGCCACCCTGAAGTCGAAGGCACCATGGGCCAGTACGATGCCAGCAACGGCGGCGCCATCTACCTGGTAGAAGACGAGAAGGACGTGGCCGCGCTGCAGGTGCGCAACCCCGAGCGCCTGGCCTTCGTGACCCAGACCACCTTGTCCATGGATGACACCAGCCGGGTGATCGATGCCCTGCGTGCGCGTTTCCCGGCCATCGGCGGCCCGCGCAAGGACGACATTTGCTACGCCACGCAAAACCGCCAGGACGCGGTCAAGCAACTGGCCGACGAGTGCGACGTGGTGCTGGTGGTCGGCAGCCCCAACAGCTCCAACTCCAACCGCCTGCGCGAGCTGGCCGAGCGCATGGCCACCCCGGCCTACCTGATCGACGGTGCCGAGGATCTGCAGCGCAGCTGGTTCGACGGTGTCGAGCGCATCGGCATCACCGCCGGCGCTTCGGCTCCGGAAGTGCTGGTGCGTGGCGTGATCCAGCAACTGCAAGCCTGGGGTGCAACGGGAGCCGACGAACTGGCGGGGCGCGAAGAGAACATCACCTTCTCCATGCCCAAAGAGCTGCGGGTTCGCTCCCTGCTCTGATCAGCCTGCTGGCGCGCACAAGGCCTGCTCGGCGGAATCGCTGCGCAGGCTGACCCGCCCGCTGCGTGACAGCACCACCTGATGACGGCCGTGCTCCTGGCCGGCCTGGCAGATGTGCAGGGTGCCGGCCTGGAAGGCGCCACTGGGCAGCAACGGGTTGCCCAGTGGGCTGAAACGCACGTAGTACTGCACGGGGCGATTACCCACGATCAGTACCTGCCCGCCGCTGCGCCGCTCGATCAATAGCGGATTTCCCGAATCCTCCGGCCCCTTGCCACTGATGTCCAGAATGATGCGCCAGCCTTGGCTCCAGTCGTTGTCCAGGCCATGGATCAGCGCGGTGCGTTGATGCAGGATCGCCGCCGCCCGGGCATTGCGCAGGCCACTGGCAAGCATCTGCGCGGTGTCCTGCTGGCGATTGGAGCGCAGCAGCTCACTGAAGGCGGCGCCGGACAGTGGCAGCAACAGCGCCAGCACCGCCAGCGCGCTCAGCAGTTCGATCAGGCTGAAACCCTTCTCATGCATGCGGTATCCCTCCCTGGTGCGCCCGGTTTCACGCAATAGCTTAACGGCCCTTGAGCCAAAGGGCCGAGGTGCCAGTCTCCGACCGGCCAGGCGTTGAATTGTTATAGCCGAGGACTTTGCCAAGGCCTGCGGTGAATTTGCGTACAAAGGGTTTCAGCTAGCCGCAACCGTAGATCGTTCTGTCCGTTGTCGCCTTCGGTACGCGCTGTGTGGGGGCGCAGGGCAATGTATTGCGAGGTGTTCCAGCCAGCGCCCTGGAAGCGACGCCGAGACTAACCTCTGGAGGCGGCATCGATTTGCGCCTTCCTGGCGGAGCTCGATGGGCCATCGCCTGCGTGCGGCAGCCGCTGCGGCGAGTGGCCGGTGTCTGGCGCAATGAAAGGGGAGTCATGGAGGACGTTACGGATGAACCGGTGGCATGCACAGGACGGCATGTCCTTGATCGAGGTGCTGGTGGCGCTGTCGATTCTGGCGTTGGGCCTGTTGGGAGCCGCGGCGCTGCAGATCAGGGCGCTGCAGCATACCGACAGTGCGCGTATGAGCACCCAGGCCAGCTTTATCGCCTACGACATGCTCGACCGCATCCGGGCCAATGCATCTGCCGACTACACCCTTGCCACTCCCTCTGGGGGCAGTGCGGGCACGGTGCGGGATCAGGACTTGGCGGACTTCGCCGGCAACGTCGCCAGCTTTGGCGGCCCCAGCGCCAAGGGCCGCATCAGCGTCAGCGGGCAGGTCTATACCGTTCGCATCACCTGGGACGACTCCCGCGCCGCGGGCCAGGTCGAAAGCCAGCGCAGCCTTGAAGTCAGCAGCCGAGTGGCGGTGGAGCCGGGAGGCACGCGGTGAAGCGAGGCAACTGCGGTTTTGCGCTGGTGGAGATGATGCTGGCCCTGCTCTTGGGGCTGGTGCTGGTTTTGGCCGCAACCCAGGTATTTATCGCGGCGAAGAACACCTACCTCAGCCAGAACGCCGCGGCCTACTTGCAGGAGGACGGGCGATTTGTCCTGAGCAAGATGCTCCAGGAAATTCGCATGGCGGGGCTGGCAGGTTGTTTGCGCGAGGTTGACGACGCGAGCAGCGCCACGGAGTTTTCTCGCTACCGGGCCACCCCGATTCAGTGGGACAGTGCCGAGCACAAGCTGACCCTGATCACTGCGGATGTCGGTGAGGATGGCGGGGCGCCGACCTGGAGCCTGGTCACCGACTGCCAGCGCAGCGCGGTGGCCTATTCGGGGGCTCATCAAGGAGGCGTCGGGCAGCAGGTGTTTGCCTTGCGACGAGTGTTCTACAGCTTCAGGAACCGTCAACTGTTGCTGGGCAGTGGCCTGGGCAAGCAGCAAGCAGTGCTGCTGGACAACGTCGAAGCCTTTGACGTCGGTTTCGGTGTGGCCCGCACTGCAACGGATAGCGAGGTTTCAAGCTACAGCTCGCATCCGGGTGATCCGGCGCGGATTCGCAGCGTGCGATTGCGCCTGACCCTGGCCGATCCCGACGCCCGTGTCCGCCCGCAGAGCTACACGGTGGTAGTGGCCTTGCGCAACAGGTTGCCCTGATGAGGTTCGCGGCAGGATTCAAGCCCGTCGGTGAGCGGGGCATGGCGCTGTTGGTGAGTCTGGTGTTTCTGCTGGTGCTGAGCCTGATTGGCCTGTCATCCCTGCAGAACGCCACTTTGCAGGAAAAGATGGCCGCCAGTCTGGTCCGGCACAATCGGGCTTTCCAGGCCGCGGAGGCGGCGTTGCGCCTGGGGGAAAGCGCGGTCCGCCAGGGTGATTACTCTTTGCCGCTGTGCGCAGATCCTGTGCGCTGCGCACCTCCCGCTGAATCGACGGTGGTCAACGGTGCCGGGTTCAATGAGGTTTCGGCCGTGACCTGGATCGCCACTGGCGAGGGTTTTTATGCGGTGCAGAACCTGGGGACTGTCCTGAATGCGGTCGGCCTGCCCCCCGACACCTCGGCCACGTTGTACCGAGTGACTGCAATAGGGCTGGCGGGGCAGGCGCGCAGCGTGCTTGAGAGCATTTATGCCAAGTACTGAGTCCGGCGTGCTTCGATACCTGCGGCCGTTGGTGTTTGCAGTCGCGCTGCCGGGCAATTGGGGGCTGGTTGTCGCGAGTGATGTCCAGTCGCCAGCCACGGTAGCTGATCAGGTTTCGCAGCCGTTCGGTCTATCCGGTCCGTGGCCCTTGAGTGCTGGGTGGTTCAAGGCTGGCGTGGGATGTTCAAGCCTGGCCTGCGGGAAATTGATCGAGTTGCAGGCGTTCAGCGGTAAGATGCTCGGCGCCGCGCCGCTGGACGCCGACGGTGCCGGAGACGTGGCGGACAAGGAAGCCTTCTTCACGGGCACCGTTGATGCGCTCACCGGCCGTGCGGGTGTTTCCAGCCATCAGCCCCGCAAGATCGTCAGCGACCCTGGCGGCGCCAGCAGCTCCCTGGAGGAAAGCTCCAGGGGTGGCAGCCGGCGCATCCTGTGGCGACAAATTCAGTAAGCGAGATTCTTGACCATGCGCAGATCCAACCAAGGTTTTACCCTGATCGAAATCATGATCGTGATTGCGATCATAGGTCTGGTCCTGACCTTGAGCCTTCCCAGCATCACCGAACACCTGAAGAAGCCCCATCGCAGCGAGATCGCGGCGTTGCTCACCGAGCAGGCGCAGCAGCTCGAACGCCACTTTTCCAAAGCCGGTGTCTACAGCAACGCCCCGGACCTGAGTGCTGGCAACGATTACTACAGCATTGCCCCGACCCTGACCGACACCGGCTTCTCGCTGACCGCTTCGCCCAAGGCCGATACGCTGATGGCGGGGGACAAATGCGGCAGTTTCAGCATCGATCAAACCGGCGCCACCAGCGTCAGCGGTCAGGCCGAAGGACTGACGGCCAAGGACTGCTGGGGGCGTTGATCACTTGTTTCGGGGGCTGCGGCGCCCACTGTCTTTCTCTTGAATGGATCTGACTATGGTTGAACAACAGCAAGTGCTGGTGGTGGGCGGCGGGGTGATCGGTCTGCTCACGGCCTTCAATCTGGCGTCCCGGGGCCAGCGGGTACGACTTGTGGAGCGCTCGGAGTTGGGGCGTGAGTCGTCTTGGGCCGGTGGCGGGATCGTCTCGCCGCTGTATCCCTGGCGCTACAGCCCGGCGGTTACGGCCCTGGCCCACTGGTCCCAGGATTTTTATCCACAGCTGGCGCAGCAACTGTTGAACGCCACCGGGGTCGATCCCGAGGTCCACACCACCGGGCTCTACTGGCTGGATCTCGAAGATCAGGCCCAGGCGCTGGAGTGGGCGCAACGCGAAGGCCGTCCCCTGAGTGCCGTGGATATCTCCGCGGTGCATGACGGAGTGCCGGTGCTGGGCGCCGGCTACCAGCGGGCGATCTACATGGCCAATGTGGCCAATGTGCGTAACCCGCGTCTGGTCAAATCCCTCAAGGCGGCATTGCAGGCCTTGCCCAATGTGCGCATTGACGAGCAATGCGCGGTCAGTGGTTTTATCCGCGACGGCCAGCAAGTGGTAGGGGTGCATAGCTCGCTCGGAGAGATTCGTGCCGATCAGGTGGTGCTTTGTGCCGGTGCCTGGAGTGGCGAGTTGCTTGCCAGCCTGGGGCTGGAGCTGCCAGTGGAGCCGGTTAAAGGGCAGATGATCCTCTACAAGTGCGCTGCTGATTTCCTATCCTGCATGGTTCTGGCCAAGGGGCGTTATGCCATTCCCCGACGTGACGGCCATATCCTGGTGGGCAGCACTCTGGAGCATGAGGGCTTCGACAAGACCCCGACCGCCTCGGCACTGGAGAGCCTCAAGGCCTCGGCCGTCGAGCTGATCCCGGCCCTGGCGGATGCCGAAGTGGTGGGGCACTGGGCCGGGCTGCGCCCCGGCTCTCCCGAGGGTATTCCCTATATCGGAGCGGTTCCCGGGTTTGCCGGCCTGTGGCTCAACTGCGGGCATTACCGCAACGGTCTGGTGCTGGCACCGGCTTCCTGCCAGTTGTTCTGCGACCTGTTGCTGGGGCATCCACCGATCATCGATCCGGCGCCCTATGCCCCCGAAGGGCGTGTCTAGTCCAGTCCGAGTTTCTTCATGCGATAGCGCATCGAGCGCAGCGACAGGCTCAACCGCCGGGCCGCCTCCGTGCGGTTCCAGCGGGTTTGTTCCAGGGCCTGGAGCAGCAGTTGGCGCTCCACCTGCTGCAGGTGCCGCGCCAGATCGAGGTTGGGGGCGGGCCCTGGCGTGAGCTCGTCCTCAGGTTCGGGGGCGGGTAAATTCAGGTCTGCCACCTCAATCCACGGACTCTCGCAAAGGGCCTGGGCCCGTTCCAGCAGATTCTCCAGTTCACGCACGTTGCCGGGAAAGTCGTAGCGCTCCAGGGCGTGCAGCGCTTGCGGGCGCAACTGTGGGGCTGGCCGGCCACTGCTGGTGGCCAGGCGCTGGAGGATGTGCCTGGCCAGTAGCCCGATATCGCCCCGACGTTCGCGCAGGGCGGGAACCCGTAACTCGATGACGTTCAGCCGATAGAACAGGTCCTGGCGGAAACGTCCGGCTTGCACCTCGCTTTTCAGGTCCTTGTGGGTCGCACAGAGGATTCGCACATCCACCGCCTGTTCTTCTTGAGTGCCTACTGGGCGTACGGACTTTTCCTGCAAGGCTCGCAGCAGTTTCACCTGCATGACCAGCGGCAGGTCGGCGATCTCGTCGAGGAACAGGGTGCCACCATGAGCGGCCCGGAACAGTCCGGGCTGATCCATCAGCGCGCCGCTGAAGCTGCCCTTGCGGTGACCGAAAAACTCGCTCTCCATCAGTTCGCTGGGTATTGCCCCGCAGTTGACCGGGACAAAGGGCTGTGAGCCTCTGGGGCCCGACTGGTGGATCCACCGGGCCACTCGTTCCTTGCCGCTGCCGGACTCACCGCTGATATAGACCGGCGCGAGGCTGGCGGCCAGTTTGGCGATGTGCCGGCGCAGCAAGACCATGGGCGGTGAATCCCCCGGCAGTTGCTCTGAGGCGTGAGTCGCGGTGCAAGCCTGTGGCCGTTTCAGAGCTGTGGCCACCCAGTCCCGCAGGCGCCTGAGGTCCAGAGGTTTTGGCAGCAGCTCGCAGGTTTCGGCTGCCAGGGCGCTGGTTGGCGCGCTGGCCTCGTGGCTGAACAGGGCCACCGGCAGTTGGGGATGGTGCCGGCGAATATGTTGCAGCAGCTCAAGGCCGCTGCCGTCCGGCAGGTGCAGGTCGGTCAGGCACAGGTCGAAGTGCTCCCGGGCCAGATGGCTGCGGGCTTCCTGCAGGCTGCGGGCGCTTTGGGTGTGCAGACGCATGCGGCCCAGGGTGATCTCCAGCACAGAGCGGATTTCCCTGGTCTGATCGACCACCAGCGCTCTGTGCTGTGGATTCATGGCGGCGGCCGTCTTTCTCCGAGAGTGAACAGCGGGCGACAGCGCTCGTGCTGTAGGCGAGAGATGAAGTCTAGGCCCGTGGGGAGGCGCGCGCAGGGGCTTGGGCGACGGTTATTTTGTCGCCAGTTGTGTGGGTTGTCGCTGTGAGTCCGCAGTTGGCAGGGCGAGGGGAAAGCAACGGCTTCCCGTGCAGGCAAGGGCTCGAGGCGCGCATGTCGGGAATGGCTGCGCGCTAGAGCCCTTGTCGCAGCTGTCAGCGGTCCTGGCGGCCTGGGCCTTGTTCCAGATGTGCCTGGCTGCAGTACCACTGTTGCGACAGGCTCAGCGCCCGGTCCTGAGGCAGGTGCACACCACAATGGGCACAGCGCACCATTGGTGTAGTGGCCGGTTCGGCGGGGCTGCGGGGTGTGGCCGCGGGGCGCTTGAACTTGCGCCAGAACCATACCGCAGCGGCAATCAGGGCGATCCAGAACAGTAAACGAAGCATGGTGACCCGCTTTGTGGGGGGAGAGAGGCGGCAGTTTAGCCAAGCGCCTGGCAGGCGCACAGGCCCGAGAAGTGTCAGGCATGAAAAAGGGAGACATGAAGTCTCCCTTTATTAGCTGCGCTGGCTATCAGTCGAACACGCCGAAGGTCATGTAGCTGAACCAGGAGCGGTCGCCGTTGTTGCCGGCGGCCTCGTGCTTTTCTTCCTCGATCGCATCGCCGTTGCTGTCTTTGGGCTTGAGCTCCGACGGGATCGCGTCCTTGGCATCCTGGTACTGCTTCATCACGTCCTGGTTGGCGCGGGTTTCTCCCGGCGGCAGCGGTGGGCGGGATTCGATCAGGCCCAGGGTGGCCTTGCTCAGCCACGAACGGTTGTCGGCTTCGGCCACGCGCGGCACGAACTGGCCGTCCACCAGGCTTGGGTGATTCGGGTAGTTGAGCTTCAGGGTTTCCAGGCTGGTTGCGGCCAGCTCGTCCAGATGCAGGCGCTGGTAGGCCTCGGTCATCACCGCCAGGCCGTCACCCACGGAAGGGGTTTCCTGGAAGTTTTCCACGACGTAGCGGCCACGGTTGGCGGCGGCGACATAGGCCTGGCGGGTCAGGTAGTAGTCGGCCACGTGGATTTCGTAGGAGGCCAGCAGGTTGCGCAGGTAGATCATGCGCTGCTTGGCGTCCGGGGCGTAGCGGCTGTTGGGGAAACGGCTGGTGAGCTGGGCGAACTCGTTATAGGAGTCGCGGGCGGCACCCGGGTCACGCTTGGTCATGTCCAGTGGCAGGAAGCGCGCCAGCAGACCGACGTCCTGGTCGAAGGAGGTCAGGCCCTTGAGGTAGTAGGCGTAGTCCACGTTCGGGTGCTGGGGATGCAGGCGAATGAAGCGCTCGGCGGCGGACTTGGCGGCCTCGGGCTCGGCATTCTTGTAGTTGGCGTAGATCAGCTCGAGCTGTGCCTGATCGGCGTAGCGACCAAAGGGATAGCGCGATTCCAGGGCCTTGAGCTTGGCAGTGGCGCTGGTGTAGCTGTGGTTGTCCAGGTCGGTCTGCGCCTGCTGGTACAACTCGACTTCGCTCAGGTTTTCGTCAACGACTTCCTTCGATGAGCAAGCAGCGGTCAGTGCGAGGATGGCGATCAGCAGCAGGTGTTTCACTTGCATGGCGGCTTGCGTCCCTATGACGGCCGCTGTCTTGGGCGGGGCCGTCCTGTTATGATGAGCGCCCCGTTGAAAGCCTCGGGGCAAAAGACGCCGTATTTAACCACAAGCGCGCAGCCGAAACCAAAGGCTGTGCCGACGCCCAGTCCGAGCATGTCCGATAAAATTGAACTTCGCGCAGAGGTGCCGTCCGAACTGGGCGGTCAACGCCTCGATCAAGTCGCCGCCCAACTATTCGCTGAGCATTCGCGCTCGCGCCTTTCCGCCTGGATCAAAGACGGCCGCCTGACTGTGGACGGAGCGGTGATCCGCCCGCGGGACATCGTGCACGGCGGTGCCGTACTCGAGCTGACCGCCGAGCAGGAGGCCCAGGGCGAGTGGATCGCCCAGGACATCGAGCTGGACATCGTCTATGAGGATGACGACATCCTGGTGATCAACAAGCCCGCGGGCCTGGTGGTGCACCCGGCTGCTGGCCATGCTGATGGCACCTTGCTCAACGCCTTGCTGCATCACGTTCCCGACATTATCAATGTGCCTCGGGCCGGTATCGTCCACCGTCTGGACAAGGACACCACCGGTCTGATGGTGGTGGCCAAGACCATCCAGGCGCAGACCCAGTTGGTGGCCCAACTGCAGAGTCGCAGCGTCAGCCGCATCTATGAATGCATCGTGATCGGTGTGGTCACCGCCGGGGGCAAGATCAACGCGCCCATCGGCCGTCATGGCCAGCAGCGTCAGCGTATGGCGGTGATGGAAGGCGGCAAGCAGGCCGTCAGCCACTATCGAGTACTGGAGCGTTTCCGTTCCCACACCCATGTGCGGGTCAAGCTGGAAACCGGTCGTACCCACCAGATCCGGGTGCACATGGCCCATATCAACTTCCCGCTGGTGGGCGACCCGGCCTATGGCGGTCGTTTCCGCATTCCACCGGCGGCCAGCCAGACCATGGTCGAGTCGCTGAAAAACTTCCCGCGCCAGGCCCTGCATGCCCGTTTCCTGGAGCTGGATCATCCGACCACCGGTGAACGCATGAGCTGGGAGTCGCCATTGCCGGATGACTTCGTCTGGCTGTTGTCACTGCTCAAGCAAGACCGTGAGGCGTTCGTCGGATGAGTGACTGGCTGCTGCCTGACTGGCCCGCGCCGGCCGGGGTCAAAGCCTGTGTCACCACCCGCAGCGGCGGCGTCAGCCTGGCGCCGTTCGACAGCCTCAATCTGGGCAATCACGTTGAAGACCAACCTGAAGCGGTGGCCGAAAACCGACGACGCCTGACCGAGCGTTTCGACATTGCGCCGGCCTGGTTGCAGCAGGTGCACGGGATTGCCGTGGCTCACGCGGATCCTTCGGTGGTGGCAACCGCCGATGCCAGTTGGTCCGCGACTCCGGGTATTGCCTGTGCGGTGATGACTGCCGATTGTCTGCCGGCGCTGTTCTGCAACCAAAGTGGAACCCGGGTTGCGGCGGCTCATGCCGGTTGGCGCGGGCTGGCGGCCGGTGTGCTGGAGGCCACCCTCGACAGCCTGGATACTGCACCCGCCGAGGTACTGGTATGGCTGGGGCCGGCCATTGGCCCGGAGCGTTTTGAGGTCGGGGCTGAAGTGCGCGAAGCCTTCGTCAGCCAGTTGGCTGCTACCGAGCAAGCCTTTGTGCCAAGCGTCAATGCCGGCCGCTTCATGGCCGACATCTACCAACTGGCACGCCTGCGCCTGGCGGCGCGGGGGGTAACGGCGGTCTATGGTGGCGGTTACTGCACCGTGACTGACCCACGCTTCTACTCTTACCGGCGCAGCCCGCGTACCGGACGTTTTGCCTCCCTGATCTGGCTTCAGCGCTAGACTAATCTGACTTGCGTCAAGCTGCTGGCGCTTGAATCTCCCAGAATCGACCGCATCTAGAGAAACATCTGGCAGGTTTCTCTATTTAGGTGTGTCCATCGCTCCGGCCTGCTCAAAAGGAAGGTGACTAATGCGTATAGACCGATTAACCAGCAAGCTTCAGCTGGCCTTATCCGATTCTCAATCTCTGGCGGTTGGCCTGGATCATCCGGCCATCGAGCCAGCGCACCTGATGCAGGCGCTGCTTGAACAGCAGGGCGGTTCGATCAAGCCCTTGCTGATGCAGGTGGGCTTCGACGTCAACAGCCTGCGCAAGGAGCTGAGCAAAGAGCTCGATAAACTGCCGAAAATCCAGAACCCCACTGGCGACGTCAACATGTCCCAGGATCTGGCGCGCCTGCTCAACCAGGCCGATCGCCTGGCGCAGCAGAAAGGCGATCAGTTCATTTCCAGTGAGCTGGTGCTGCTGGCGGCCATGGATGAAAACAGCAAGCTCGGCAAACTGCTGCTGGGCCAGGGTGTGAGCAAGAAGGCTCTGGAGAACGCCATCAACAACCTGCGCGGCGGCGAGGCGGTGAATGACGCCAACGTCGAGGAGTCGCGTCAGGCCTTGGATAAATACACCGTTGACCTGACCAAGCGCGCCGAAGAGGGCAAGCTCGATCCGGTGATTGGCCGTGACGATGAAATTCGCCGGACCATCCAGGTGCTGCAGCGCCGGACCAAGAACAACCCGGTGCTGATCGGCGAGCCCGGCGTGGGTAAAACCGCGATTGCCGAAGGCCTGGCCCAGCGGATCATCAATGGCGAAGTGCCCGATGGCCTGAAAGGCAAGCGCCTGCTGTCCCTGGACATGGGGGCATTGATCGCTGGCGCCAAATACCGTGGCGAGTTCGAAGAACGCCTGAAATCCCTGCTCAATGAACTGTCGAAGCAGGAAGGGCAGATCATTCTGTTCATCGATGAGTTGCATACCATGGTCGGCGCCGGCAAGGGCGAAGGCTCCATGGATGCGGGCAATATGCTCAAGCCGGCGCTGGCCCGCGGCGAGCTGCACTGTGTGGGTGCCACCACGCTCAACGAGTACCGCCAATATATAGAGAAGGATGCAGCCCTCGAACGGCGCTTCCAGAAAGTGCTGGTGGACGAGCCGAGCGAGGAAGACACCATTGCCATCCTGCGGGGCCTGAAAGAGCGCTACGAGGTGCACCACAAGGTGGCGATCACCGACGGCGCGATCATTGCCGCGGCCAAGCTCAGCCATCGTTACATCACTGACCGGCAACTGCCGGACAAGGCCATCGACCTGATCGACGAGGCCGCCAGTCGCATCCGCATGGAGATCGATTCCAAGCCGGAAGTGCTGGACCGCCTGGAGCGGCGCCTGATTCAGCTCAAGGTTGAATCCCAGGCCTTGAAGAAAGAAGACGATGAGGCGGCGATCAAACGCCTGGAAAAACTCCAGGAAGAGATTGTCCGTCTGGAGCGCGAATACGCTGACCTCGAAGAAGTCTGGACCTCGGAGAAAGCCGAAGTGCAGGGTTCTGCACAGATCCAGCAGAAGATCGAGCAGTCGCGTCAGGAGCTGGAAGCGGCCCGGCGTAAAGGCGACCTCAATCGTATGGCCGAACTGCAGTACGGGGTGATTCCCGATCTGGAGCGCAGCCTGCAGATGGTCGACCAGCACGGCCAGAGCGAGAACCAGTTGCTGCGTAGCAAGGTTACCGAGGAAGAAATTGCCGAAGTGGTGTCCAAGTGGACCGGCATCCCTGTGTCGAAAATGCTCGAAGGCGAGCGCGACAAGCTGTTGAAGATGGAAAGCCTGTTGCATCAGCGGGTGATCGGCCAGAACGAGGCCGTGGTGGCGGTGGCCAATGCGGTGCGCCGTTCCCGAGCCGGGTTGTCCGACCCGAACCGGCCCAGCGGCTCGTTCATGTTCCTCGGCCCGACCGGTGTGGGTAAGACCGAGCTGTGCAAGGCCCTGGCGGAATTTCTCTTCGACACCGAAGAGGCCATGGTGCGGATCGATATGTCCGAGTTCATGGAGAAACATTCCGTGGCTCGCCTGATCGGTGCGCCACCGGGCTATGTCGGTTATGAAGAGGGCGGCTACCTGACCGAAGCCGTGCGTCGCAAGCCGTACTCGGTGATCCTGCTGGACGAAGTCGAGAAGGCGCACCCGGATGTGTTCAACATCCTGCTGCAGGTGCTGGAAGATGGTCGCCTGACGGACAGCCACGGACGTACCGTGGACTTCCGCAATACGGTGATCGTCATGACTTCCAACCTGGGCTCGGCACAGATCCAGGAGTTGGTAGGGGACCGTGAAGCACAGCGGGCAGCGGTGATGGATGCGGTGTCCACCCACTTCCGGCCTGAATTCATCAACCGGGTCGACGAAGTGGTGATCTTCGAGCCTCTGGCGCGGGATCAGATCGCTGGCATCACGCAGATCCAGCTGGGGCGTCTGCGCAGCCGTCTGGCAGAGCGCGAGCTGAGCCTGGTGCTGAGCGACGAGGCCTTGGACAAGCTGATAGCCGTGGGTTACGACCCGGTGTATGGCGCGCGGCCGTTGAAGCGGGCGATTCAGCGCTGGATCGAGAACCCGCTGGCCCAGTTGATCCTGTCCGGTGGCTTCCTGCCAGGCGCCACAGTCACCGCCTCGGTGCAGGACGACGAAATCGTCTTTGCCTGAGCCTTGGGTGGCCGGTGAGTAAAAAGGCCTCGCCTGGCGAGGCCTTTTTTTCACTAGGGTGTTGAACTGTAAGGAAAAGGCTTGTAAAGTGCGCCCCGCAGTCAGTCACCCCCCTAGGTTTTTTCTGATGTAGAAGAAACCGGCAATGAAGTCGCAAATCATTGTCTTAAAAGCAATTTAAGGGGTTGACAGGTAGTTTGAAGATTGTAAAATAGCGCGCCTCAGAGGCATGAACGTAGCGATACGGGACAGCCGAAGAGGATGAAGTAAAGAGTTGTAACTTGAAATATGTAGTTCCGTGATAGCTCAGTCGGTAGAGCAAATGACTGTTAATCATTGGGTCCCAGGTTCGAGTCCTGGTCACGGAGCCAATTTCAAACCGGGGTATAGCGCAGTCCGGTAGCGCGCCTGCTTTGGGAGCAGGATGTCAGGAGTTCGAATCCCCTTACCCCGACCATTTTTGGGTCGTTAGCTCAGTTGGTAGAGCAGTTGGCTTTTAACCAATTGGTCGTAGGTTCGAATCCCACACGACCCACCATTTTTGAGACCAGTTCGCTGGAATCGAATCTTAAGATCAGACGCCAAAAGCTCTGTTCGCAGAAGGCGCCTTTTAAAGGTGCCTTTTTTTTACCGGGGTATAGCGCAGTCCGGTAGCGCGCCTGCTTTGGGAGCAGGATGTCAGGAGTTCGAATCCCCTTACCCCGACCATATTCACGATAAAGGGCACCTTCCAAGGTGCCCTTTTTCGTTTGTCTGCAAAAACGTAATGCCCCGGGGCGGCAGGAGGAAGCTGCGCCCCCTGCCTCATTCGACGGGCAACTCCTCCCAGACCCTGCGCTGTTCCAGCAGACGCCCCTCCAGGGTCACGATCGCCTGTTTCACCTGCTCTATGCACTCCCTGACCGCCTCCAGAGACAGCTCAGGACTCAGGCATGCGTCTTCCAGCTGGCGACAGCTCTCGACCAATTGTTCACCCTTGACCACTCGCGCAGCGCCCTTGATGCGGTGCGCCAGCTCTGCCAGTTCCACGGTCGCCTGTTCCTGGAACAAGGCATCGAGGCTTTGCATGTCCACGCGGTTGTTACTCAGCAACTCACTCAGGATGTGCTGCAGCATGGTCGGTTCGCTGCCCACCAGGGTATGCAAGGACTCCAGATCGAATACCCGGGAGGAGCGGGGGCTGGCGGACTTCGGACTGGCGAGGCTTTCGTGTTCGCCCTCATCGGCCTGTCCCATGGCCAGCAGGCGTTCCTCCAGCTCGTCCAGGCTGATGGGCTTGATCAGGCAGTCGTTCATTCCCGCCTGGATGCAGCGTTCCACTTCCTCCTGCTGGGCGTCAGCGGTCAGGCCGATGATCATCATCGGCTCTGCGGCGTTGTCCCGTTCATCCTGGCGAATCGCCCGGGTCATCTCGGCCCCGTTCATGATGGGCATGTGGCAGTCGGTGATGATCACGTCGAAGTCCTGCTCGCGCCAGATGTGCAGGGCCTCCAGACCGTCTTGCGCCTCGAACACGTCATGGCCGAGGAAGCACAGTTGCTGCTGCAGGACCTGGCGGTTCACCGGATGATCGTCCACCACCAGGATCTGCAATCGGTACATGTGACGCTTGTTGACCGCAGGCAGGCGCTCGGCGGCGGCCACGCGCTCCAGCGTCTGCAGGCGTAACTCCACATCCACGCGGGTGCCTTGCCCCACGGCGCTGCTCATCGACACCTGGCCCCCCATCATTTCGCACAGGGAACGGCAGATCACCAGGCCCAGGCCCGTGCCTTCGATGTTCTGCACGTTGCGCTCCACCTGGGCGAAAGGCTGGAACAGACGCTGCTGGCTGCAGGGCGAGATGCCGATCCCCGAGTCCTCGACACAGAGCCGCACTCGCAGCGTCGCGTTGTCCAGCAGTTCGCCGCCGATGCTCACCTTGATAAACCCGGCCTCGGTGAATTTGATGGCGTTGCTCACCAGATTGGACAGGATCTGCTTGAAACGCAGGCCGTCCACCAGTACATCGCCGTTGATGCTGGAGTCGATTTCGAGGATCAGGCTCAGGCATTTCTGCCGGGCCAACCCCTCGAACACCCGCGCCACCGACTCCACCAGTTCACGCAGGTTGGCCCGTTTGGGCGACAGACTCAGGCGCCCCGACTCGATACGGGCGATATCAAGAATGTCGCCGATCAGCTCCAGCAGGCTGTGCGCCGAGCTGTAGGCAATTTCAATGCTGGAGCGTTCGATCCTGTCGCTGTCGGCGCGTTTGAGCGCCAGTTCCAGAATGCCGATGATCGCGTTCATCGGCGTGCGGATTTCATGGCTCATGGTGGCCAGGAACGTGGTCTTGGCCCGGCTGGCCTCGTCCGCGAGGTTCTTGGCTTCCTTCAGCTCCTGAACCAGATGGCGATGCTTGGTGATGTCCAGCCAGCCACAGATCACGCCTTTGGTAATGCCATTGGCATCCTTGAATGGCTGAATCCAGTGCTCGATCCAGACCTCCTTGCCCTGCAGCTTCACCGCATAGACCGAGGTGATGGTCTGGCCGTCGTTGATTGCCTGCAGGTAGTTCTGATGCAGATCGGGTTCCGCCGCAAAGTGCTCGGGCGGCAGTTGCTGCACGGTGCGGTTCAGCACCTCTTCGGCGCGCAGCCCGACGCTCTCCAGGTAACTGCGGTTGCAGGACAGCATGTTGCCGTCCATATCGCGGATATAGAGCGCAGGCGGCATGTTTTCCGCCAGCGTTTCGATAAAGCGCAATTGGTCGTTGAGGGTTTGCTCGGCCTTGACCCGGCGACGCAAGGAGAAGACCCAGGCCAGTGACAGCAGGAGCAGCAGCGAGGCTCCGGCGATGATCTCGGCGATCATCAGGGCGTAGTCGCGCCAGGTTTGGCTGCTCATCCCCGGGGGCGAGCGCCAGTGGCTGGCGATGGCGTTCAGGTCGTCCGCGGGTAGGCTGAGCAGGGCCTTGTCGAGGATGGATTGCAGTTCCGAGTCGCTGCGGCGCAAGGCAAAGTTGGCGGTGGCCTGGGTGGTATGAATCAGGTCGGCGACGGCCAGGCGGTTCTGAAACAGACGGACAATGTAATAACGCGAGGCCGGTAGGGATACCACCGCAGCATCGGCGCTGCCTTCATAGACCATGTTCATGGCGTCCAGCGAGGCACCGGCTTCGATCACCCGGGTTCGTGGATACAGCTCGCGCACCTGTTGCAACGTGACATGGCCGCTCGGTATGGCCAGGCGCTTGCCGACCAGTTCTCCGGCAGGCAGTGCCCTGCCGTTCTTGTCGGTTTGGGTGACGAGGACAAAGGGGCTGCTCAGAAAGGGCCGGGTGAAGCGCAGATTGTTCTCGCGTTGCGCGCTGGCGGTCATGATGGCCAGGTCCGCTTCCGATTTACGCAGGGCTTCAACCTGTTCCGGGTAGCTACCGTTGCGGGCGGTCACCTGGAAACGTAGGCCGGTACGTTGGGCAATCAGCTCCAGCAGTTCGGCGGTGACTCCGGAGAAAATGCCGTTGGCGTCAAAAAAGGCCACAGGTGCCAGGTCATCGTTGATCACCAGGCGGACCACTGGATTGCGGGCGATCCAGCGCGATTCCTCTGGCGTCAGGGCCACCTTCTCGTCCGTTGGAATGAAGCCGCTGCCTACCCAGCGGCGACTGAGGCTGATGAGTTTTTCCCGGCCAATGGCTTCGATGCACTGGTCGACGATGCGCTGCAGGCGCTGGTTGTCCCCCTTGAGTGCAAAGCCATAGCCACCCTCGGAAAACTCAGCGAAACGTTCGAACTTGAGGTAGCTGTAGTAGGAGCGATTGATACGGAAATAGGCGCTGAGCACATCGTCCAGGTACATGTCGGCATGGCCGAAGGCCGCCGCGGCAATGGCTTCGTCAGGGGTGGGGTAGATCATCAGGTGGGCGAGGGGGAAGCGTGACAGCAGTTCGGCGCTGTGCTCCTGGGGGACGGCTAGCCGCAGCCCGGCCAGGTCGGCGGATGCCGGCCTCAGGTCGTTGTTGCGGCTGAACAGCGCTAGGCGACCCTCGGCGAAGGGGCGGCTGAACCTGAGGGGATCGGTACTGGCTGGCTCCGAGCTGTAGCTGCCCAGCAGATCGATGTCGGCGGCCTGCAAGGCCTGCAAGGCGGCGTCCCGGGTGGCAAAGGGTACGACCTTGATGCGTATCCCGAGCATCTGCCCGATCAAGGCACTGACGTCGGCGGAAATGCCTTCGTAGTAGTTGTCGTTGTAACTGACATTGAACGGTGCCGACTCGGTGGCGACGGCACCGATTTTCAACGCGGACTTGTGGCGCAGCCAATGCCAGTCTTCATCCTCCAGGGCCAGATCGTGGTGGTCGAGGTGAACCGTGCTGTGCAGGGTATTGGGCACTGTCGCGGGCTCGGCCGCTGCCGGTTGCACAGCGGTGAGCGCCAAGCAGAAAAACAGCCAGATAAATCGTGAATGCATGATCGCGTCGAAAGTAGGAGGGCAGGAGGGCTTGAGCCGGGAGTCGTAGCGCAATGCGCGCCGGGCGGACGGTACATGAAGTGGGGCCATGGGTCGCCACCTTGAACGGCTGTCGTGGGGAGCTAGCGGGTGCAATAGGCGATGAAGTGATTTTCCGGCATGGGACGCGCGAACAGAAAACCCTGCGCGGTTTCGCACCCCAGCGTCAGCAGGCGTTCCTGCTGCTCGCGGGTTTCTACCCCTTCGATGATCAATGACATGCCCAGCGAGCGAGCCAGCGCTACGGTGTAGCTGATGACCGCATTGCTCCTGGGTTGATGCCCCATCTTGCGCACGAAAGCGCCATCGAGCTTGATCTGGCTGAAGGGCAGTTCACACAGGCGATCCAGGCTGGCGTAGCCGGCGCCGAAATCGTCCATGGCCAGGCCGCAACCCATCACTCGCAGGCGCACCAGGTTTTCCAGGCTGATGGCGGGAGCGCTGATCAGGCTGGTTTCGGTGATCTCGAAAGTGATGCTGGCGCTCGGCACCTGAAACAGCGTGAGCAACGAGGCAATGGATTCGGTCAGGGTCTGGGACACCAGTTGCGATGGGTGCAGGTTGAAGGAAAACCCCAGGGCGGTGCCTTTCTCCGCCAGTTTGCGGCGCAGGGCCAGGCCCTGATCGAATAACTGCCAGAACAGGCGGTCCAGCAGGTGGTGGTGTTCCATGAGGCACAGAAAGTGCGAGGGCGGCAGGACGCCCAGTTGGGGGTGATTCCAGCGAGCCAGTACTTCCACCCCCAGCAGCGACGCGTCTTCGAGGGCGACCTTGGGTTGGTAATAAGGTTCGAACTCGCCGTTGTCCAGGCCTCGAAGGACATCCTTCAGGGCCGGTAGCCTGGATTGTTCCGGGGCCTCGCTCAGTCCGGGGCGCTGGGCCTGGTGGCGTTTCAGTAGCGTGGTCAACCGCTCCAGATCGAAGGGCTTGCCCAGGTCACCGAGGAAGTTGAAACCCAGGCGCTTGATCATGGACACGGTGGTGTGGCGCAAGATCGAATCGATCTGGCTGCAGAGGATGACCGAGTGCAACTTGCCGCTTTGGCTGGCTTTACGCAGGAAGGCCAGACCATCCATGCCGGACATCTTCAAGTCGCAGATGGCGATGTCCATTTTCTCGCTGTTCTCCAGCAGCGCCAGGGCCTCGCTGCCGCTGGCGGCCTGATGCACCGGCCCGGACATCACTTTTTTCAAGGCCGTCACGGTGACCAGGCGTTGCAGCGGTTCATCTTCCAGAACCAGAACATTCAAATGTTGCATTTCCGGCTCGCTTCATTATTTGTCGGCCATCTTGCTTAACAATCTGGATCGGGAGCCATAAGGCAAATCCCCATGTATGGTGGGAAATTTCCTAGTGAAAAATCAGACTGTCTGATTCCTTTGGGGGAAGTGATTAACCTCTTGTATCGTTGCTTATTTGCCAGGAATCTGAAATTTCCCGGGAATCAACAGGGCATCGCGCAAGCAATGCCTCCGTGGCAACAGTGTTTATGCAGATACGAAAGTTGCATCTGATCGAGGTGCGATTGCGTTTATCTTCCGAGCGACAAGGCCTGCCCTCAGGCAGGTTTCTAAGGTGAAGTGACAACATGCACAGCGTATTGATAGTTGACGATCATCCTGTTGTCCGGCTCGCCGTTAAGGTCTTGCTGGAAAAAAACAACATGCGGGTTGTGGCCGAAACAGACAATGGACTGGATGCACTGGAACTGGTTCGTGAACATGAACCGGCGGTGGTGATCCTCGATATTGGCATTCCCAAACTGGACGGCCTCAAGGTGCTGTCACGGATCAAGGCCCTGGGCATGTCCACCGAAGTGCTGGTGTTGACCTCGCAGTCTGTCGAGAGTTTCTGCAGGCGCTGCATTCAGTTGGGCGCGCGTGGATTCGTCAACAAGGAGGAGGACCTGAGCAATCTGGTGGTGGCCATCAATGCAGTGTTGGCCGGCTATACCTTCTACCCGTCCCTGGCACAGGATGTATCCATTCCCACCGCGCAACAGCAGTCCGAGAGTGAACAGATAGGTTTGTTGACCGACCGGGAAATGATCGTGCTGCAGTATCTGGCCCAGGGTTATTCGAACAAGGCTATTGGTGAAAAACTGTTCTTGAGCAACAAGACCGTCAGTACTTATAAAACCCGTTTATTGCAGAAACTGGGCTTGGGTTCTCAAGTAAGTCTGGCGGAGTTTGCCAAGCGCAATGCGTTGATTCCCTGAATTGAATCTGGCCGGCTAGTTGTAATTCTTGTACTCGATTGTCTGAGTCTCGATCTTTGAAGATGGGCGACACACTATCGCGCTCTTTGTACATGGCTCAGATCTGCCGGAACCGCTCTGCGGGTGTTTTACCGTAAGTGCTACCGAACTTCGTGGCCCACCTTGCATGGGCCACTGATACTTCTTGGCGTTTGAGAGGGTTCTTGTTGCCGTTGCAAGTGCCGTCACGCCCTGCCAGGTCCGGCAGTGAAGCCTGAAGGCGCGACGGTTTTTTCCTGCGTGCATTGCACATCGGGCCAATGGTGGTGATCCGGGCTGTGCCGATCCAGGGGGGCTGGTTCAGCCGCCGATAATATTGTGCTGTGGTCCAAAGGGCAGAGCGGTGATGTTTTCCGCGCCCTGGGCATTGACGATCAGGATGTCGTGCTCCCGATAGCCGCCTGCACCAGGCAGGCCCTGAGGCAGCCGGATCATCGGCTCCATGGACACCACCATGTCCGGCTCCAGCACCGTGTCCACGTCCTCGCGAAACTCCAGGCCGGTCTCCCGGCCGTAGTAGTGGTTGAGGATGCCGAACGAGTGGCCGTAGCCGAAGGTGCGGTATTGCAGAAGGTCATGTTCCAGGTAGATCTGGTTCAACTGCCGGGCAATCTCGCTGCAGCGGGCGCCGGGCCTGATCAGTTGCAACCCGGCCTGGTGCACCTTGACGTTGATTTCCCAGAGCTGCAGGTGGGCATCGGGACAGTGGCCGAGGAACAGCGTGCGCTCCAGCGCGGTGTAGTAGCCGGCGATCATCGGGAAGCAATTGAGGCTGAGGATTTCCCCCGGACTGACCCGGCGCGACGTCACCGGGTTATGGGCGCCGTCGGTGTTGATTGCGGATTGAAACCAGGTCCAGGTGTCCATCAATTCGGCGTGGGGAAAGGTGCGGGCGATTTCCCGCACCATGGCTTGGGTGGCGTGCAGCGCGACTTCGTACTCCTGCACCTGATCGTGCAGCGCCTCGATCGCGGCGGCGCCGCCTATGTCGGCAATGCGCGCGCCCTGGCGGATCAGCGCCTGTTCCTCGGTGGACTTGAGCATGCGCAGGTTCATGCACGGACCGGCGATGTCCAACAACTGCGCCTGTGGATAAAGTTCGGCCAGGGCCCGGTAATGGGGCAGGCTCAACTGATCGAACTCCAGTCCCAAACGCGAAGCTCGGGGCAGGGCCTGTTTGACCGCGACGAGGAAGTTGCCCTGTTGCCAGTCGGTGTAGATCACTTGAGCGTCACAGATCGCCCGTCGACCCGGTTGGCCGCCGTCGATGTTGGCGCTGATCAGCACCGTGCGTTCCTGGGTCACCGCCAGTGCGTACTGACGGCCAAAGGAGCAGTACAGGTAGTCGGCGTAGTAGTTGATGTTGTGGTACGAGGTGAACAGCGCGGCGTCCAGTCCCTCCCTGGCCATGTGAGTGCGCAGGGCACTCAGGCGCCGGGCGTATTCCGCGGCAGAGAAGGTGGAAGGGGCTTTTTCGCCATTGCGCAACTCAAGCGTCTGGGGCATCTGCATGGCATGGGTCCTTGTCTGCTATGAAGGATGCGTAGCGCCACACTCGGGTGGGCCGGGACACTGCATTGCAGCAGATCGCCCAGTGGCAAGCATGTGCAGGACCGACCCCGGGTTGACTGCAAGCGCTGTTTTGCCCGAGCGCCCCTCTGGGGGCCAGGGCGCTGGCGAGCCGGGCGAGCAGCATCGAAGGCTGGCACCCCGCTACATTGCGCAGCGGGGGCACATGGACAGTCAGGGACTCAGTGCAGCTTCAGGCGTGGGTCGGTGCCCCGTCCGATCCGGCTGCCGAGCATCAGCATCGCCGTGCGGAAGACTCCGTACAGCGCCATCTGGTGCATGCGGTACAGCGAGATGTAGAACATCCGCGCCAGCCAGCCTTCGAGCATTACGCTGCCGGTGAGGTTGCCCATCAGGTTGCCCACCGCCGAGAAACGCGACAGCGAGATCAGCGAGCCGTAGTCGGTGTATTTGTAGGTCGGCAGGTCTTTTCCTTCGATGCGCAGCTTCAGCGACTTGGCCAGCAAGGAGGCTTGCTGGTGCGCAGCCTGGGCCCGGGGCGGCACGTTGCGGTCGCTGCCCGGTTGCGGGCAGGCGGCGCAGTCACCGAAGGCGAAGATGTTTTCGTCGCGGGTGGTCTGCAAGGTGGGCAGCACCTGAAGCTGATTGATGCGGTTGGTTTCCAGACCGTCGATGTCCTTGAGAAAACCCGGTGCGCGAATGCCTGCCGCCCATACCTTGAGGCTGGCGGGAATGGTCTGGCCATCGGCGGTGATCAGGCTCTCGGCAGTCACTTCGCTGACCGCGGCATTGGTCAGCACCTTGACCCCGAGTTTCTCCAGGGTCTTGTGCACCGGGCCGCTGATGCGCTCGGGCTGCGGATTTCGGTGAACGTGACCGAGCGTTTCGCTAATACGTGACCGGTGCTTCCACCCCGGTTGCGCGGGTTCTGGATTGTAATCGCATCGGTCACGATGCGGCTTGTTCCTCGGCTTTTTTTCGGCGCAGCGACTCGCCTTTCATCGTCAGTCGGTAGGCGTTGTGCACCAGGCGGTCGAGGATGGCATCGGCCAGGGTCGGGTCGTTGATCCAGCCGTGCCAGTGCTCGATGGGCAGTTGGCTCGTCAGGATGGTGGAGCGGCTGCCAGCGCGGTCGTCGATCACCTCCAGCAGGTCATGCCGGGCTCCTTCCTCCAGCGGGGCTAGCGCCCAGTCGTCCAGCACCAGGACGTCGACCTTTGCCAGCTGTTGCAGGGTACGGCCGAAGCTGCCGTCGCCATGAGCGATGCGCAGTTGTTCCAGCAGGCGCGGGGTGCGCAGGTACAGGGTGCTATAGCCCTGGCGGCAGGCCTGGTTGCCCAGGGCGCAGGCCAGCCAGGTTTTGCCGGCACCGGTCGGGCCGGTCAGCAGCAGGTTGTGCTGCTGGCGGATCCAGTCGCCACTGGCCAGGGTGGCGATCAGACGCTCGTCCAGGGCGCGTCCGGTGCGGCGGTCGAGATCTTCCAGGCAGGCGTTGGCGTACTTGAGCTTGGCCTTCTTGCGCAGCCGTACCAGGCGCTGGTTGTCACGCCAGGCCAGTTCGCGGTCGAGCAGTAGGCCGAGGCGTTCATCGAAGCTCAGGCTGTGGCTGGCCGGCAGCGTCCATTGCTCTTCCAGGGCGCGGGCCATGCCGTCCAGGCGTAGCTGGTGCAGTTGATTCAGGGTGTGTTGCGGCATCATCGAACAGCTCCTGTTGCGGGGGTTGGTAGTAGTCGGCGCCACGGACGTTCTCGTGGTCGCCGGGTAAGGTCGTTTCGGCGGCACGCTGGGGCAGCGGCTGTTGATCCAGGCCTTGCTGGAGCAGGTTGCGCACGCTGCGCCCGGTGAAGGCGCGCAGGTGTACGGCACGTTCGGCAGCGGCTTCCAGGCGTGCATTGCCATAGCGCCGGGCCAGCGAGAGCAGGCCGAGGCAGGCGCGGTAGCCCATCTCCGGGTGCGGCTTGTGGGTCAGTTGGTGATCGATCAGTTGGCGCGTGTAGGGGCCGATCCGCGCGCCCCAGTCGAGCAGGCGTTGTGGCGTCCATTCGCGATGCGCCTGGTGCGCCGCGGGCATGTGCTCGCGCTGGGTACTGTAAGCGCCGCGTCGCCCCAGCAGCAGGTGGCTGGCCACCCGCCGGTTGCCATGCAGCACTTCCAGGGTGTGTGCCGTCAGTCGCACGTCCACGTTCTGCCGGGCCAGGGCGGAGGGCACGCTGTAGAAGCTGCCATTGACCTCGATGTGGTAGTCGATGCTGACCTTGCAGCGCTTGAAGGTGGCGACCTCGTAGGGATGCACCGGCAGCGCTCGCAAGGCCGGGCGATCCAGGCGCTCGAACCAGTCGCGCCGGCAGCCATCGAGCCGCTTGAACGGGCGCCGATTCAGATCCTCCAGCAGCTCGGCGATGGCCTGGTTAAGCGCATGCAGGCTGAAGAACTGCCGATGGCGCAGCCGCGCCATGATCCAGCGCTCGACCACCTGCACCGCCACCTCGGCCTTGGCCTTGTCCTGAGGCTTGCGTGGCCGTGCCGGCAGGATCACCGTCTGGTAATGACGCGCGCACTCCAGCGTGGCCCGGTTCAGGCCCGGCTCGTAGCGATCCGGCTGGGCGACCAGGGCGCGCGGATTGTCCGGCACAACCATTTCCGGCACGCCGCCAAAGTAGGTCAGAGCCTGGCCCAGCGAGGTCAGCCAGTCCACCTGGGTTTCGCCTGGCGTCGCGCAGGCATAGGTGTAATTCGAGGCGCCCAGGGCGGCGACGAAGATGTGCGCCCGGCGCACTTCGCCGGTGGCCGGGTCGACCACCGGCAGCGTCGGCCCGGCATAGTCGATGAATAGCTTCTCGCCCGCACGGTGCAGCTGACGCATCGAACGTTTGAGCGTCTGGGCGTAGCGCCGGTAGTGCTCGACGAACTGGGTGTAGCGGTAGGTCGGCTGGCCCGCATGCGCGGCGAGATATTCCTCCCACAGCAGCTGCAAGGTCACGCCCTTGCGTCGCAACTCGCGGTGGATGCTCAGCACATCGGGCAGCACTCGCTCACCGCGCGGCTTGTTCGTCGACGTCGGTGCAAACAAGGCGGCCGCCAGCGCGGCCTCGTCCATGGCCACCAGCGCCGGCCAGTCCAGCCCGGCCACCCGCGCCGCCGCGATGTACTTGCTAACCACGCCCTTGGACAGCTGCAAGGCACGGGCAATCTTCTCGTGGGACAAGCCGGCCTCAAACTTGAGGCGCAGACATTCTTTGATGTTTCGCATGGCTACTCGCGGCGCCGCCATCTTCCTCTCCCGAAATCGGTCGAGGATGGCGGCGCATCAGGTCATGCGCAACGAAGGGGAAGGCTTTCGCTAAGTCGTGACCGGCGATTTCGGTAAGCCGTGACCACCTGTTTCGGAACAGGCGGAAAATCGGTCACGTTGCTACCGAAATGAGCGGTCACGCGTTAGCGAAATGACCGGTCACGATCAACCGAAACGGCCGGTCACGGTGCTCCGAAATCCGCACTCGGGCAGGGCCGGGAGCACCCGTGGTCCGGCTTCGATCAGGGTGATATGCATGTTTTCCGGCTGGATACGATCCAGGCCATAGGCCGCCAGCTCATGGGCCGCGTTATGCAGTTCGGCGGCCAGTTCCACGCCGGTGGCTCCGGCGCCGACGATGGCCACGCTGATCTGTTCCACTGCATCGGTCTGCCCGGCGTGGGCCCGCAGGTAGTGGTTGAGCAACTGCTGGTGGAAACGTTCGGCCTGCTTGCGCGTGTCGAGGAACAGGCAGTGCTGGGCCGCGCCCTGGGTGCCGAAGTCGTTGGTGGTACTGCCCACGGCAATCACCAGGGTGTCGTAGCCCAGCTCCCGGGCCGGCAGCAGCTCCACGCCGGCTTCGTCATAGGTCGCCGCCAGCTGGATTCGCTTGCGTTGGCGATCGAGCCCGCTCATGCGCCCCAGCTGGAACTCGAAGTGGTTCCATTTGGCTTGGGCGACGTAGTTGAGTTCGTCTTCGGAGGAGTTCAGCGAACCGGCGGCCACTTCATGCAGCAGGGGCTTCCAGATATGGGTCAGGTTGGCGTCCACCAGCATCACACTGGCGGTGCCGCGCTTGCCCAGAGTCTTACCCAGGCGGGTCGCCAACTCCAGGCCGCCGGCGCCGCCGCCAACGATGACAATACGATGAGTCATGGGGATATCTCGCAAGGCTAAAAGAAATCGGTGCAGTCAACCGAGCGAGCGCGAAGCAGCTCATAGCGTCAGGTAACTGATGAAACGGCTCAACAGGCCGAGGGCGACGGTCACCGCAACCACCACCACGAGGAGCATCCACGGCCGGAAGGGCCGGCGCTCGACTCGGTGCTGGGGCAGTTGCAGATATTCTTCGACATGGCGTTGGTCGTCGGGGTTCAGGCGGCTGCTCATAAAGGGCCTCGTCAGGTAGACGTCGCAACACAGGGGAATGTTACAGCGCAATGCAATCGGGCATGAGTCGAGCATAGCCGCTGCCATGCGGGGGCGATGACGAGGTCCCGGCGTTGGCAGGCAGGACGCTTTTTTACCATTGCCGAGGGGTAATGCGCCATGCCCACGCAGGGCGGATTGACGACCGCTACAAACTGATGCCGACGTCGAAGAGGATGCTGCGCCCCAGATTGCTGCGCAGGAACTCCGGTGCATCGGGATGGGCAAACAGCACCCGGGCGAAGGTCGGCCCCACCAGCGACAGTGAGCGCCAGCCCTGGCGCAGGTATTCGGTGGGCGGCGGGAAGTGGCTGTTCAGATCCAGCACCTCACGTTTCAGCGCGGCGAAGGCAATGATGTCCAGCTCGCCGAGGTTCATCCCGCGTTCCTTGTAGTTATGAGCTTTCTTGCGCAGGGTCGGCGCCAGGCGCAGCAGCAGTTCGTTGGCCGGGATACGCTTGGGCTTGGCTTCGCGGCGCACCAGCTGGCTCAGGGAAAACGCACTGCGCCGCCGCTGCAGTTCGTCGCGCCATTCGTCGTTGAGACGGCGGCCCTCATCGAGGACGAAGAACACCTCGAAGCTGGCCTCGCGAAACAGCACATCTGGCGGCTCTTGTCCGGCGGCAGTGAATTCGTCATTGCGATAGGGAATGTTCAGGCCTTGCAGCAGGCGCTGGCAGACCCAACGCTCACGCTCCCATTTGCGGGCATTGGACAGGAACGCGTTGGCTTGTTCGGCCTGGATGGTAAGCAGGCGCAAAAAATCTGAGTCATCCATAACCTCAAGCTTAGCGCCCAAATATGACCTTTAGCAGCAAGCTTGCGGAAAAACCTTGGCCCCGGGGCCGGAGGCGCGCTTGCTGGAGCCCGGCCAAGGGCGGTGTAGACTGTTCGCCGTCCTCCCCCTCGATTTAGGAGCCTGCAGTGAAACTCTGGTCAATTCTGTTGCTGAGCCTGTTGCCTCTGTGGGCCCAGGCCCAGGAAATCGGTGAGCGTCTGGCCCCCTGGACCTTGCTGGATCAATTCGATCAGGCCTACAGCCTCGACTCCCAGGCGCGGTTCATGCTGGTGGCTCGCGGTATGGATGCGGCCAAGGTGGTGAACGGTGCGCTCAAGGACAAGCCCAAGGATTATCTGCAGGCGCGTCATGGGGTCTTTGTCGCGGACATCCAGCGCATGCCGGCGCTGATCGCCAAGATGTTCGCGGTACCTGCCATGCGTGACTATCCCTACCGGGTGATGCTCGATCGGGAAGGGCGCGTGGCCTCGCGTTACCCCGCTGCCGAGGACAAGGTCCTGTGGTTGCAATTGCAGGATGGCCAACTGGTGTCCCGGCAAGAGTTCGCCACGGTTGAGCAGTTGAAGGCGGCGCTGGAGAACGTCCGGCCATGATCAGCGCGGCGCTGCTGTCGCCGGAAAGCCTGAGCATCGGCTGGCTCCTGTATGTCCCGGTGCTGGCCTGGGCGGTATTGCGGGCGCCGTGGGTCGAGCTGTTCACCGACAGCCGCCGCCAGCATCTGCTGTTCGGTACGGTGTTTGCCCTGTTTCTGCTGTGGTTGGTGCGTCGGGACTTCGACACTGGCGTGTCCTATCACTTCATCGGCATGACTGCGGTGACCCTGCTGCTGGATTGGCCATTGGCGATCGTGGGGGGCTTGATCGCGCAATTGGGGCTGCTGGCCCTGGGCCGGCAGGATCTGGCGGCATTGGGGGTCAACGGGGTCTTGCTGATCCTGCTGCCGGTGGCGGTTACCGAAGCCTGCGCCTGGCTGGTGGAGCGCGCCCAGCCGCGCAATCCCTTCGTCTATATCTTTTGTTCGGGCTTCTTCGCCGCAGCCTTGTCGGCGCTGCTATGCCTGCTCTGCGCGCTGGGCCTGTTGTGGTTCGACGAGCGTTTCGCCATGCCCGAGTGGCTGGAGGACTTCGTCGGTTACCTGTGGCTGATCATCTTTCCCGAGGCGTTCATCAACGGCATGGTGATCAGTGCTCTGGTGGTGTTTTGCCCGGAATGGCTGGAAACCTTCAATCGCACCCGTTACCTCTCGGCACCCTGGAAAGACGAGGATCCGCGCTCTTGATCCATATCAACGCCACGCCTGGGGGGGCGCTGCATGCTCGGCAAAAATCCCAGGAGTGCGGTCATGAGTGTCTATCAGTGGGCCCGGCAGGAAGTGCGCGACAGCCTGCACAGTGCCCAGCAGGAAGGGTTTGAACCAGGCTTGAGCCTGCGGGCGTTGCTCAGTGCGGTGGTACAGCAGAGCAAGAGCGTGCGCAGCATCGAGGATCTGGCAGACGAGTTGCAGTTCCTCGCGGAGAACCTCGACGACGATCAGGACTACAGTTTCATGCGGCCCTGACCGGCGACGGTTTGAGCACTCAGTGCGCGCGGGGCGGCAGTTCTTCCGAGAACAGTTCGTCCTCGGCATCCGGGCTCACCGGGATTTTGTGTTCCTCGGCGGCCCAGGCTCCCAGATCAATCAGTTTGCAGCGGTCGGAACAGAACGGCCGATGGGTGCTGGCCGCGGTCCATTCCACGGGGGCGCCACAGGTAGGGCATTCGACGGTCAGGGGTTGGCTCATGACTGGCCTCCACGCAAAGTTAAGTAAAAGTGATGCAGGCGCTCGACTTCGCTGCGCAACCAGGCCTGGTCGCGGTCGTTGACCAGCACATCGTCGGCGTGACGCAGACGCTCCTCCCGGCTGGCCTGGGCCTGGAGAATCGCCCGGACCTGCTGTTCGCTGGTCCGGTCCCGTTGCAGGGTGCGTTCAATCTGCAACTGTTGCGGTACATCGATCACCAGGATCCGTTGGGTCATCCGTGACTGGCCCGACTCGATCAACAGCGGTGACACCAGGATCGCGTAGGGCGATTCGGCGCGGGCCAGATGCGTGGCGATCTCCTCGGCGATCAGCGGATGCAGCAGCGCTTCCAGCCAGCGCCGTTGCTCGGGGATCTCGAAGATCAATTTGCGCAACGCGGCGCGATCCAGTTGGCCATCGGCCTGTAGCACGCCCTGGCCGAAGTGGCGGGCAATCTGTTCCAGGGCCGGGCGCCCGGGTTCCACCACCCAGCGTGCGGCGTGATCGGCATCGATCACATGCACGCCCAGGTCGATGAAATGCTGGGCGGCAGCGCTTTTGCCACTGCCGATGCCGCCGGTCAGGCCAAGGGTCCAGGGTGTGTGAGGGGAGCGAGTCATTGTAAGCCGACAGCCTGCAGATAGAAGTCGGTCATTTGACCACTCCAGAGCAAGGCAATCCAGCCGGCAATGGCCAGAAAGGGGCCAAAGGGGATCGGCGTCGAGATTTTGTCCCGTTTTAGGCGCAGCATCAGGGTGCCGACGATGGCGCCCACCAGTGAGGAGAGGAGCAGGGTCAGCGGCAGCACCTGCCAGCCGCCCCAGGCTCCCAGCATCGCCAGCAGCTTGAAGTCGCCGTGCCCCATGCCGTCCTTGCCGGTCAGCAGCTTGAACAGCCAGAACACCGACCACAGGCTCAGGTAACCCAGCACCGCCCCCCACAGGGCATCGCCCAGGCTGACCAGCAGCCCGAAGCTGTTGGCGATCAGTCCCAGCCACAGCAACGGCAATACCAGCACGTCGGGCAGTAGCTGGTGGTCGGCATCGATCAGGCTCATGGCGATCAGCCCCCAGCTGAAGATCAGCAGCAGGCCCGCCTGCCAGCCGAAGCCGAAGTGCCAGGCAACGAAGGCCGAGATCAACCCGCAGGCCAGCTCGGTCAGCGGGTAGCGGGGGCTGATGGCGGCCTTGCAATGGCGGCAACGCCCCCGCAGACACAGGTAGCTGAGCAGGGGAATGTTCTCCCAGGGGCGGATTGGCTGTGCGCAATGCGGGCACTGGGAGTGGGGCAGTAGCAGGTTATAGGTCGCACCCGCAGGCTCTGGGGGCAACCCCAGCACTTCGTGGGCCTGTGCTCGCCAGTCGCGTTCGAGCATCTTCGGCAGGCGCCACACCAGCACATTGAGAAAGCTGCCGACCAGCAGCCCCAGGATCAGGGCGGCCGATACGAAAGACAGGGGGTAGAGGGTCAGGACTTCAGTCAAGGACATGTTCAGATCGCTGTACCGAGTTGAAAGACAGGCAGGTACATGGCCACCACCAGGGCGCCGACGATACTGCCCAGAAGCACCATGATCAACGGCTCCATGAGACGGGTCAGGCTGTCCACCAGGTGGTCCACCTCGACTTCATAGTGGCTCGCGACCTTTTCCAGCAAGTGGTCCAGGGTTCCCGACTCTTCCCCGATGGCGGTCATCTGCACCGCCATGCCAGGGAAGACGCCGCTGGCGCGCATGGCAAAGTGCAGTTGCATGCCGCTGGCCACCTGCTGGCGAATGCGCTCCACCGCTTGCTGGAACACCCCATTGCCGCTGGCTCCGGCCACCGAATCCAGAGCCTGCACCAGCGGCACCCCGGCAGCGAAGGTGGTAGCCAGGGTCCGGGCATAGCGCGCCACGGCGGATTTTTGCATCAGTGGGCCGGCCAGGGGCAAGCGCAGCAGCCCCGAATCCACTCTGTCCCGCAGGCGCGCCGAGCGTCGATAGGCCTGGATCAGACCGACACCGACCAGCAGGCTGGCGGCGAGCAAGAGTCCACCGTGGCGCTGGAGCAGGTGCGAGAGGTTGATCACCCATTGAGTGAGCGGCGGCAGTTCGGCGTCGAACCCGGCGAACAGGCTCTGGAACTGGGGCACCACTTTGAGCAACAGGATGCTGCTGACGATGACTGCCACTCCGATCACCGCCAGCGGATAGACCATGGCTTGCTTGACCCGGGCCTTGAGGTTTTCGCTCTTTTCCTTGTGGGTGGCGACACGCTCCAGCAGCGTGTCCAGGGCCCCGGCCTGCTCGCCGGCGTCCACCAGATTGCAGTACAGCGCATCGAAGTGGCGTGGATGCTGGCGCAGTGCGGTCGCCAGGCTGGAACCGGCCTCGATTTCGCGCTTGAGGCTGGCCAGCAGCTGGCGCATCAGGGGCTGTTCAAAGCTGTCGGCAATGATGTCGAAGGCCTGCAGCAGCGGTACACCTGCCTGCATCAACGTGGCCAGTTGGCGAGTGAACAGGGCGATCTCCCGGGTACTGATCCCTTGGCCCAGTCGGGGCCAGGCCCTTGGCTTGCGGCGCACCCGGGTCGGGGTGATGCCCTGCTTGCGCAGCTGGGCCCTGATCAGTAGCGGATTGGCAGCGCTCAGTTCGCCGCGCATCACCTGGCCCTGGCCGTCGACGCCATGCCAGACATAGACACTGGTCGTGGGAGCTTTTGCCGCCATGCTTGGATCCTTGGGCAGGGGAGGATTCTGGTCGCGCGGGCCGGCCGCACCTGTTGAAGCCTAGCTGCGGGGCACCTGCCGAGCAGGGTCATGAGGTGACGAAATTTGTCAGTTTGTGCGACTTCTTGCGCTCAAGGCCAAGGGCTATCACCTCTACAGCCCGCGTATTCCGAGGGGCGGCCCTGGCACAGGGAATGCTTCAGGTCTTGCTGACGATCCACAGAGCATTGTTGCCAGGAGGCAAACCCATGAAACATCAATCCGCTTTTACCCTGATCGAATTACTCGTGGTGGTGGCCATCATTGGCGTTCTCGCCATGGTGGCGATGCCGCTGTACGCCCAGTATCAGGCCCGGGCCAAGGTGATTGCCGCGTTGGCCGAGATCTCGGCGCTCAGGGTGAATGTCGAGGACCTGCTGAACCAGGGGACCGACCCGACCCTGGCCCTGATTGGAGGCTCGGCCCAGACCGCCAACTGTCGGATGAGCGCCGCTGGCAGCGCGGCCTCCGGTGAAGGGAGCATTGGTTGCACCCTCCTCAATGCCCCCGGAACGGTGCTGAACAAGACCCTGCTGCTGACCCGCACGGCGGTTTCCGGATGGACCTGCAGCACCACGGTGGAGGCCGATTATGCGCCCAAGGGCTGCATGGCGGAGGACGCTTGAAGCCTGACCTGGCGTTGCGGCGCGGGCCACTCGGATCGCTCAGGGAAAAAACCGCAACTTGCATGCAGACTTTTGAGCGGTCGTGCATTTTGCATGCTGTCGATTTTTTGGTTTTTATATAAGTCATTGTTTTATAACAAGTATTTTTGTCGCCTGAACTTGGCATAGCACCTGCAATATCCCCGGTAACCCTGCTGCCAGGACCTGGAGCAGGCTTTCTCAAAGAACAGGAGTTATTCGTATGAAGAAGTTTGCTATCGCTGCCGCAACTGCTACCGCTCTGACCCTGACCATGGCTAACGCAGCTTTTGCGCAGACTACTCAAAGCACCCAGTCGCCCATGGTTGTGGCTGCCGGTGAAGTGACCAAGGCCAAAGAGGTGACCTCCGATACCTGGATCACCACCAAAGTGAAAAGCGATCTGGTTACCGAGAAAGGCATTCCTGGCACCGACATCAAGGTCGAAACCAACAAGGGCGTGGTGTCGCTGTCGTCCACCGTCGCGATCACCGAATCGCAGAAGGCCACTGCAGTGGCAATCACCAAGAAAATCAAAGGCGTCAAGGCAGTCTCCGCTGACGGCCTTAAAGCCGAGTAAGACTCCAGCTTCTCGCCTGGACAGGGAGAGGAAGCGGTAGACGGACCCAGTTACAGGTCTGCCGCTTCTTTCATGGGTTCATGCGGAAGATCACAAGGATGTGATCATTACAGGCCCCGGCACTGCGTGTCGGGGCCTGTTCTATTGTGGGGGGCTTGTTGCGGGCCCGATGGTGGGGCGCAGCTTATTCGCTGTCCAGATGCAGCGGCGTGACCACCTTGCCGTCGCTCTCGGCCTGGCCCAGGTTGGCATCGATGAAATAAACGCGGTCGTCGGCCAACTGGCCCTTGTCCACCAGGAAGTCCTTGATGCTGCTGGCCCGTTCCTGGCCCAGTTGGCGCAGCAACACCTCGCTGCCACTCCAGAACTTGATCAGACCTTCACGCAGCTTGGCGCTGCGTTCGTCGCGGCTGAGCTGTTCCCATTCTGCCGGAGGCTGCTGTTTCAGGCGGGTACGGTAGATGCCTTCCAGCAACGGCGTCTTCTCGCCTTCGGGAACCTGCAGCAGGGACGCCTGGGCCGGAACCTTGTCGCCGCGTCGCTGGAGGATCTTGTAGTAGTTGTACTGATACTCCCGCTCCAGGCGCTGTTCGGCGATCAATGGACCGTCACTGCTCTGGGCGCTGGTGCCTTCGATTTCCAGGCGCAGGGTCGGACGTTCCTTGAGGGCCTTGGCCAGGGTGGTCAAGGTCGATTCCGACTCCTTGCTCAGTTCGCTGGAACCGGGAGCGAAGGAGACGTTGCTCAAGTCTTCCGAGCCGCCGCCGGAGATCAGGCCGCCGATGAACTTGAAGGGTGCTTCGGCCGCGCGCAGTACCAGATTGCGCAAGGTCTGCCAGACGATAGGCATGACGCTGAACTGCGGGTTGTTCAAGTCGCCGGAGATCGGCAATTCGATGGAAATCTTGCCGTCGGTGTCCTTGAGCAACGCCACGGCCAGACGGATCGGCAGGTCCACGGCATCCGGGCTGTCGACCTTCTCGCCCAACTGCAACTGCTCGACCACCAGCTTGTTCTCGGCCTTGAGTTGGCCCTTGGTGATCATGTAGTGCAGGTCGAGGTTGAGCCGACCCTTGCGAATGCGGAAGCCCGCGAACTTGCCGGAGTAGGGGGTCAGGGTGGTCAACTCCACCCGTTTGAAGCTGGTGGCGATATCCAGGGCGGCCATTGGATCAAACGGGTTGACGCTGCCCTTGATGGTCACCGGCGCGTAGCGGTCGACCTTGCCCTTGACGTCCACGTCCGCTGGCTTGGCCTGGCGGCTGTCGATGGTGCCGACATGGCCGTTTAGCTGCTGGATGGCAGTGGCGAAGTTGGGTGTCAGGCTCAGGTCGGCGAAGTTGGCCGAACCATCATTGATGGCGATTTCGCCAATGTGAATACCCAGTGGCTTGCTGGAGCCGGGGGCGGACTTGCCCGAGGGTTTTCCGCCCGCGCCTGCCGGTTGTGGAATCAGCAGGTCGTCGATGTTGGTGGTGCGGTCATCGTTGATGATGAAGCGCGCATAGGGCTGCATCAGGTTGATCCGGCTGATGCTCAGGCTGTCACCGTGCTGATAGTTCAGACCTTCGACCACCACCTGCTTCCATTTGACGAAGTCGCGGGTCTTGAGGGTGTCCAGGGTGTGCAACTGATCCACTTCGGCACGGCCGGTGATGCTGAACGTCAGCGGCTCGACTTTCTTCAGGTCTACGGCCAGGTCGCTGCCGAGCATGCCACTACGCAATTCCAGACGAATGAATGGGCTGATGTAGGACTGGGCGATCCGCAGGTCGATGTCCTTGGTCTGCACCTTGAGCTTGGCGGTGATGGGGTTGAGATTGACCTCGCCGCTGGCGGTGACCTTGCCTTGCTTGCCCAGGCCGGTATCGAGCTTGAGGGTAAAAGGCGACTGGTTGAGGCTGTCGAAGTTCTTCAGGTCGAGGTTCAGTGGGCCCACGTCCAGGGCCACGGCTGGTTTGGCCTTGCGATCGGCCAAGTGCACCTGGTAATTGCGCAGTTCTACATCCTTGAGCAGCACCTGCCAGGGCTTGCTGGGTGTTGCAGGCACCTTGGGGGAATCGGCGGCGGCCGGTTGTGGTTTGGGGGCTGGCTTGGCGGGTTGGCTGGCAAAGAGTTTTTGCCAGTCAAGCTGGCCATCGGCTTCAAGGGCGGCCCAGGTTTCCAGCTTCTGGCTGCGGATCTTGCCAACGATCACCTGTTGCTTGGCCAGGTCCACGCTGGTTTCGCTCACCTCCAGGCGCTCCAGGCGCGCCAGTGGCCGTCCATCCGGAGCCTTGATGGCGAAGGGCGCGACGCTGATGGAGGTGTTGTCCAGCAGCAGCTCGGTTTCCTTGGCCAGGCTGAATTTGTAGTGGGTGCTGAGGTTGACCACCCCGTCTTCCAGTACCAGTGGCACTGCGTCGCGCACGTAGGGCCACCAGGCTTTCATCTTGCCGTCGCTGACTTTCAGAGTGCCTTCGGAGGTCAGCGGGATGACGCTGAAGTTGCCGCTCCAGTCGATCTGTCCGCCTTCTGGCCCGGTAGCGACCAGGGTCATGTCGGCGCTGTCGTCCGGCAGGGTGCTGAGGTTTTTCAGTTCGAAATCGAGCTTGTTGTAGATGAACTCGATGGGCTCGCTGGGGCGCAGATCCTGAAAGTGCAGGTAGCCGCCGGCCAGCTTGATGCGCTCGATGCGTACCGGAAACGGTTTGGCGTTGGGGTCGCTCGGAGTCGGCTCGCTGGCGGGCAGCTTGAACAGCGCCAGGAGGTTGAGCTTGCCGTCCTTGTCAAAGAGGATTTCGGTCTTGGGCTGGTCCAGTTCGACATCTGCCAGGTGCAGGGCGCGGGTCCACAGACTGTCCAGTTGCAGGTTGGCGTAGAGGCGTTCGAAGGCCACTTGCTCCTTGCCCGGCTCGCCGATGTTCAGGCCCCAGACGGTCAGCTCCAGGCTGAAGGGGTTGAGTTCGATGCGTTGGATATGGGCTGGGGTCGTGGCGTAATTGGCCAGTTGCTGATTGGCCACCCGCAAGGCAATGCCCGGCAGAATCAGAAAGCCCAGCAGACTGTAAAGGGCGAGAGCGGTCAACAAGGCGCACAGAGCGCGAATCAATCCTTTGGTCATGCGAGGCTTCATCATATCTGACTCGGAAGTGCCTTGGAGTATGGCACGCGTTTACGGTTCCGAAACCAATCCAGTCTTCAGGAATATTCAGATTTCCTGCGCTCGATCAAAGTTGCAGGACCAGGGTTTTCAACGGCGGCTGGCCGTCATGGGAAGGGAAGTCCGCGGCAGGTGTCAGGACCTGGCAATCGCGCACCGGGCGCCCGGCTTTTTCGGCACAGCGCAACACTTGCTCGCGCCACTGCGACATCGGCACCTTGGCCAGATTGTTACAGCAGATCAACACACCGTCTTCGGCCGTGGCCAGCAGCGCCGGCTTCAGTAGGCTCTGGTAGTCGCGCAGCAGGTCGACGGTGCCGAACGCACTCTTGGCCCAGGCCGGAGGGTCCAGCAGCACCAGGTCATATTGGCGTTGCTCAAGGCGTGGGTAGCTCGGCAGTTTCTGGCCGCGTCGCTGGCTGATGGGCAGGCCTGCCAACTGGCGGATCGCCGGGAAGTAATCCGACTGCACGAACTGCATCTCGGGCAGGTGCGGGTTGAGCCTGCCGTTCTCCCGACCTACCGCCAGGTTGCCTTCGGCGAAGTCCAGATTGCATACCTCCCGGGCACCACCGGCTGCGGCACAGAGGCCGACGCCGCAGGTATAGGCAAACAGATTGAGCACGCTCTTTCCGGCGCTGTGCTGCTTGACCCAACCGCGGGCGTTGCGCAGATCGAGGAACAGCAACGGGTCTTGTCCGGCATGACGACCCCGGACCCGGTAATTCAGCCCCCACTCGTGTCCGATCAGGTCTTCCAGGGCTTGCTCTTCGGCGCGGTACACGCTGTCTTCGCGATCGATGCGCGAGTTGCCTCGGGAGCGGTCGTTGTAGACCAGCAGGGTCGACAGGTTCAGCTGCTGATTGACGATGTCGTGCAATTGCAGCAGATCATCGCGCTCCAGCGTCTGGTGAAAACTCTGCACCAGCAGTTGGGGGCCGTAGCGGTCGATGGCCAAGCCTCCCGCGCCTTCCTGGCTGCCATGGAACAGACGGTAGCAGTCAGTGCCTTGCTGATGCAGCTCGGCGAGCAGTTCCTGGCGGTGAACGAGGGCGGCGCGCAGCGCCTGATTCAAGGAGGACATGCGGGGCGCCTTGGAGCTGAGGAGTGAGGCGCGGCAGTTTACCAGCGTCCCGCCCCTTGTAGGAGCCAGCTTGCTGGCGAAAGCGATCTCACGGACACCCACGCTGTAGGAGCCAGCTTGCTGGCGAAGGCGATCTCATGGACGCCTCCGCTTGCAAGCCAGCTCCTACACCCGTCTGCCGCGTACAAGCCGGGGGACCGATCAATCGCAAGCCGGCCAGTCGGGTTGTGTTTGAGCACTGGTGTTTTAAAGGCCCATGCGTCGCTTCGCCCGGTGCACCGAGCTGTCGCGTACCGCCCAGCGCAGCATCGGCGTACTGCGTTTGACGCTGGCGCGAATCAGTTGGCGTTGCAGCGGGTTCTGGTTGACGTCGAGCATGGCGCTAGCCCAATCCGGCAGCAGGTCGATACCGGCCTGCATCATCAGGGAGCCAAAGGGCTTGGCCAGTCGGCTGGGGGCGGGAGCGGCCAGGAGCAGGCGCAGCACTTCGTGGCTGCGCTCGTCGCACAGCAGCTGTGGACGCATGGCTTGCAGGTAATCGGCGACGGCCCGTCGTGAGCGGGGTACGTCCCGGGCTCCCAGGCGTTCGGCAATCAGGGCGATCTCGTCGTAGTAGCGATCCTGGTCGGCCCCGGACAAACGAGGGTTGAGGTAGCGCAGGTGCGCGGCGAGAAAACTGCTGACTTCCGCCACATGCACCCAGGTCAGCAGATCCGGATCGCTGGCGGCATAAGGGCGGCCATCCGGGGCGGTGCCGACGATGTGCAAGTGAATGCCGCGTACTTTGTCGATCAGCCACTCGGCGTCCTGACGGGAGCCGAAGGTGGTGCCGGAAATGAACTGCCCGGTGCGGCGCAGGCGACCGATCATGTCCTGGCGGAAATTCGAGTGGTCCCAGACGCCAGCCAGGGCCAGGGGATGCAGGGCCTGCATCAGCAGGGCGCTGATGCCGCCAATCAGCATGCTGCTGAAGTCGGCGTGCACCTGCCAACTGACCGACCCCGGCCCGAACAGGCCGGGGTCGCCCTTGGGGTTTTCCAGGTCGAGTTGGCCCAGCGAGAGGCCGGACAGACTCATGACCTGGCTTTCGATACGGCTGCGAATGAATTCCATGACAGCTCGGTGTGGAGAGTGAAAAAAAGGCGCGGCCGTGGCCGCGCCGGTTTCAAGCGTTCAGGCGCTTGTCGATCAGGCCTTCCACCACGCTGGGGTCCGCCAGGGTCGACGTGTCTCCCAGGGTATCCAGCTCGTTGCAGGCGATCTTGCGCAGGATACGCCGCATGATCTTGCCCGAGCGAGTTTTCGGCAGGGCCGGTGCCCACTGGATCAGCTCCGGTTTGGCAAAGCTGCCGATCTCGCGGCTGACCAGCGCCAGCAGTTCCTTCTTCAGTTCCTCGCTGGGTTCGACACCTTGCATGGGCGTGACGAAGGCATAGATCCCCTGGCCCTTGAGGTCGTGGGGGTAACCGACCACGGCGGCCTCGGCGATGCTGTCGTGGAGCACCAGCGCGCTTTCCACTTCGGCGGTGCCGATGCGGTGCCCGGAAACGTTGATCACGTCATCGATGCGTCCGGTGATCCAGTAGCTGCCATCCTCGTCGCGCCGGGCACCGTCGCCGGTGAAGTAGTAGCCGGGGTAAGGCGCGAAGTAGGTTTCGACCATGCGCTTGGGATCGCCATAGACGCTGCGGATCTGGGCCGGCCAGCTGGCCTTGATTGCCAGGATGCCGCTGCCGACGCCCTGGATTTCCTTGCCCTGGTCGTCCAGCAGTACCGGTTGTACGCCGAACATCGGGGTCGAGGCGCAGCCGGGTTTGACCTGCCGGGCGCTGACCAGGGGGCTGAGCATGATGCCGCCGGTCTCGGTCTGCCACCAGGTATCGACAATCGGGCAGCGCTGCTCGCCCACGACATTGAAGTACCACTCCCAGGCTTCCGGGTTGATCGGTTCGCCGACACTGCCCAAGAGCCGCAGGCTGCTGCGGGAAGTGCGTTGCACGGGGGCGCTGCCTTCGCGCATCAGGGCACGCAGGGCGGTGGGCGCGGTGTAGAAGATATTGACCTGGTGCTTGTCCACCACTTCCCAGAAGCGCGAGGTGCTCGGGTAGTTGGGCACGCCTTCGAAGATCAGCGTGGTCGCGCCGTTGGCCAGTGGGCCGTAGAGGATGTAGCTGTGGCCAGTGACCCAACCGACGTCGGCGGTGCACCAGAAAACCTCGCCGTCGCGGTAGTCCAGCACGTACTTGAAGGTCATCGCCGCCTGCAGCAGATAGCCGCCCGTGGTGTGCAGCACGCCCTTGGGTTTGCCGGTGCTGCCGGAGGTGTAGAGGATGAACAACGGGTCTTCGGCGTCCATCGGTTCGGCGGGGCACTGGTCGCTGGCCGTGGCTACAGCCTGCTCGTAGTGGATGTCGCGACCTTCCACCCAGTTCACCGGGCTGCCGGTGCGTTCGACCACCACCACGCTGCTGACATCGGGGCAACTGAGCAGGGCCTTGTCGACGTTGTTCTTCAGCGGAATCAATTTGCCGCCGCGCACGCCTTCATCGGCGGTGATCACGGTGTGGCAGTCGGCATTGAGGATTCGGTCGCGCAGGGCTTCCGGCGAGAAGCCGCCGAACACCACCGAATGCACGGCACCGATCCGGGTGCAGGCGAGCATGGCGTAGGCCACTTCGGGAATCATCGGCATGTAGATGCACACCCGGTCGCCTTTCTTCACGCCGCGGCTTTTCAGCACGTTGGCCAGGCGGCAGACATGCCCGTGAAGTTCTTTGTAGGTGATGCGCTTGGTGTCGGCGGGGTTGTCGCCTTCCCAGATGATGGCTGGCTGATCGCCGCGTTTTTCCAGATGACGATCGATGCAGTTGTAGCTGACGTTGAGCTGGCCGCCGCTGAACCAGCTGGCCTCGCCGGTGCGCATGTCGTGGCTGTGTACGCTGTCCCAGGGGCTGCTCCAGTGCAGGAAGCGCTTGGCCTGCTCGGCCCAGAACTGGTCCGGCTGTTCTATGGATTGACGGTAGAGGTGCTGGTAGTCGTCCTGACTCATTTGCGCCGCCCGGCGGACGGCATCGGCTTTGGGAAAAGTGCTGATATCGAACATGACGGTTCCTTATTCTTGTTTTGCGACAAGTCATAAGGTTGCGCACAAGTGTCAGGAAGGTTCAAGGGGCAGGGCCGGGGCCCGGACAGGAGCCGGCTGGGCCGGCTCCTGGGAAGGCAAGGTCGATCAGCCGCGGTGACGGCCGCGGAAGTAGTTGATCAGGCCTTGGGTCGATGCGTCGTCGGCCAGGGTTTCATCGCTGCCAACCAGGCGGTTGTAGACACCTTTGCCCAGCTCCTTGCCGAGCTCTACGCCCCACTGGTCGAAAGCGTTGATGCCCCAGACCACGCTTTGCACGAAGACCTTGTGCTCGTACAGCGCTACCAGGGCGCCCAGGCGCCGTGGGCTGATGCGTTCCACCACCAGCGTGTTGCTCGGACGGTTGCCGGGAATCACCTTGTGCGGCGCCAGTTTCGCCACGTCGGCTTCGCTCAGGCCTTTCTCGCGCAGTTCGCTCTCGGCTTCGGCGCGGGTCTTGCCCAGCATCAGCGCCTGGCTCTGGGACAGGCAGTTGGCGTACAGCCATTGATGATGGTCGGCCACCGGGTTGAAGCTGACGATCGGCACGATGAAGTCGGCCGGAATCAGCTGGGTGCCCTGGTGCAGCAACTGGTGATAGGCGTGCTGGCCGTTGCAACCGACGCCGCCCCAGATCACCGGGCCAGTGTCGGTGGCCACCGGTGTGCCGTCCTGACGCACGCTCTTGCCGTTGGATTCCATGTCCAACTGCTGCAGGTGCTTGGTGATGTTGCGCAGGTAGTGGTCGTACGGCAGGATCGCGTGGCTTTGCGCACCCCAGAAGTTGCCGTACCACACCCCCAGCAGGGCCAGCAGCACCGGCATGTTCTGTTCGAACGGCGCGCTCTGGAAATGCTGGTCCATGGTATAGGCACCGGACAGCAGTTCCTTGAAGTTGGACATGCCGATGGCCAGGGCGATCGGCAGGCCGATGGCGGACCACAGCGAGTAGCGGCCACCCACCCAGTCCCACATCGGGAAGATGTTTTCTTCGCGAATCCCGAAGGCCACCGCGGCGGCGTTGTTGCTCGACACGGCAATGAAGTGGCGATGCAGTTCGGCTTCGGAGCCGCCTTGTGCCAGATACCAGGCCCGCGCGGCTTGGGCGTTCTTCAGGGTTTCGAGGGTATTGAAGGACTTGGAGGACACGATGAACAGCGTGGTTTCCGCGCGGATCTTCGCCGAAAGCTCGTGGAACTCACTGCCGTCGATGTTCGCCAGGTAGTGGCAGCGCACGCCTTTCTGGGCGTAGGACAGCAGGGCTTCGGAGACCAGCTCCGGACCGAGGAAGGAGCCGCCGATGCCGATGTTCACCACGTCGGTGATGGGTTTTTCGGTGTAGCCGCGCCACAGGCCGTCGTGGATGCGCCCGACCAGTTCAGTGATCTGGTTCAGGACCTTGTGCACTTCGGGCATCACGTTGACGCCGTTCACCGACAGCTTGTCGCCAACTGGACGGCGCAGTGCGGTGTGCAGGGCCGGGCGGCCTTCAGAGGCGTTGACCGGCTCGCCGGTGAGCATGGACTTGATGGCATCGGCCAGGCCGACTTCCTTGGCCAGGTTCACCAGCAGGTCGCGGGTCTGGCTGGTGATCAGGTTCTTCGAGTAATCGAGAAACAGTCCGCAGCTGCTCAGGGTGAATTGGCTGAAGCGCTGTGGATCGGCATTGAACGCCTCGCGCATGCTGAAATCCTGCATGGCTTGGCGGTGGTCTTTCAACGCTTGCCAGGCGGGCAGAGCGGTAACGTCGTGAGGAGTGCGGTAGTACGCCATCGCTGCGGTTTTCCTTTTGCTTGAACTGCCTTTTGGACACTGAAAAGCCTGGAACGTCGTGCATGGTCCCAAGGACCTCGTTCGCTCAGCCCTGTGCTGATTCGATTAATCACCCAGGGCGATAACAGTAACCCCGGCGTGCTGTTCTGTCTTGGCTTTGTCCGACTTGTGGCCGGTACTATTTTGTACTAGCGCAGCCAATCAGGGCGGCAAAGGGGTTTTCAGTGGGAATAATAGGGGGTGAATCGGCTGGCCTGGGCCGGGAACCCGGTTCTGGCAAGGTCCCGTGCATCACCGGGGAAGTCTCCGCAACCTGTGCGGCTGAAGCTTGAGCCACTCGGTTGCACCTTGGGCAAGACGGCATGCATGGACGTTCCTCGCTCGGGTCCTCGAACGGGGCTTGCAGTATTGGCTGCAGGCCCCAGCCGGCGGCAGTTTGCCCGAAGGTTGGGGTTCGGGCAATCAGGTGCTTATGCCGTTGTATCGAGGTCCAGATGCAAGTTGTCGATCAGACGGGTGGAGCCCAGATACGCCGCGACCAGAATCACCAGGTCGCGGTCTTCGGCGGTGGCGGGACGCAGGTTTTTCCCGTGACGGATTTCCAGGTAGTCCCGGCGCAGGCCGGCGGCTTCCAGTTGCTGCTGTTGCTCGGCCAGCAGCTTCGGATAATCGCGTTCGCCACTGCGGATGGCCTGGGCAATCTGCTTCAGGCTGCGGTACAGCGCCGGGGCGATGGCACGCTGTTCCGGGCTCAGGTAACCGTTGCGCGAGGACAGCGCCAGGCCGTCGTCGGCGCGTACGGTCGGTTCGCCGATGATCTGGATCGGCATGTTCAAGTCATGCACTAGGGCGCGAATGACGGCCAGTTGCTGGTAGTCCTTCTGGCCGAATACCGCCAGATCGGGCTGGACCATGTTGAACAGCTTGCTGACCACCGTGGCCACGCCCTCGAAATGACCGGGACGGCTGGCACCGCACAGGCCTTCGGACAGTTGTGGCACGCTGACTCGGGTCTGTCCGGCCATGCCGTCGGGGTACATTTCTTCGACGTTGGGGGCGAACAGCAGATGGCAGCCGGCTTCGAGCAGCTTTTCCTGATCGGCGGCCAGGGTCCGCGGGTACTTGTCCAGGTCTTCGCCGGCGCCGAATTGCAGCGGGTTGACGAAGATGCTGGCGACCACGAAATCCACGCGCTGAGCGGCCTTGGCCACCAGCGCGGCGTGGCCGCTGTGCAGGTTGCCCATGGTGGGCACGAAGCCGATCCGCTTGCCGTCGCTGCGGGCGCGAGCGACCGCGGCGCGCAATTCGCGCACGGTTTTAACTGTATTCATGCAGAGAACCCATGTTCGGCGCCTGGAAAGGTGACGGCTTTGACTTCTGCGACGTAGGCGCTCAAGGCCGCCTGGATGCTGTCTTGGCCGGCCATGAAGTTTTTCACGAACTTGGGTGAGCGACCGCTCAGGGACAGGCCCAGCATGTCGTGGAGCACCAGTACCTGGCCGTCGGTGGCGCTGCCGGCGCCGATGCCGATCACCGGGATCTTCACCGCCTGGGTGATTTCCGCGGCCAGTTCACTGGGCACGCATTCCAGCAGCAACATGGCGGCACCGGCCTGCTCCAGGGCAATGGCATCGGCACGCATCTGCCGCGCCTGGCTCTCGTTGCGCCCCTGGACCTTGTAGCCGCCCAGGACATTCACGGTCTGTGGCGTCAGCCCCATGTGCACGCACACCGGAACACCGCGCTCGTTCAGCAGGCGAACCGATTCGGCCAGCCAGGCCGCGCCTTCGATCTTGACCATGTGCGCGCCGGCCTGCATCAGCTGGGCGGAACTGCTCAGCGCTTGTTCGGGGGTGGCGTAGGACATGAAAGGCAGGTCGGCGAGGATCAGTGCCCCGTTGTTGCCGCGTTTGACCGCTGCGACGTGATAGGCCATGTCGGCGTTGCTGACGGGCAGGGTGCTGTCGTGCCCTTGCAACACCATGCCCAGGGAGTCGCCTACCAGCAGGACTTCGACACCGGCCTCACAGCAGGTGTGGGCGAAGGTCGCGTCATAGCAGGTCAGCATGGTGATTTTTTCACCTTTCTGCTTGAGGCTTTGCAGGGTGGTCAGAGTGATGTCTGGCATGAAAAGGGGTCCTCATTTCAGGCGCTTTGGAAACTACTGCGAGTAACGCGCGTGATTCTTCGTTTTTCAGGCGCACGGTCTTTTGTCGTGCTTATACAGCCTGGTTCCAAGCGATTTGAAAGTGCGGCCGGGACTCGTCTTGGCGCTCTCGGGCACATCATTTTGTGCCCAGAAGGTGCTCTGTACCAGCGGGTGCCACCGCCGTTGCACAAGCGCCTTGGCCTGACGTTTCCTGGGGTCGCCGCGAACAAGCCTCGCTTGAATTGCGCCCTTTAACGCCGGGATGGCGGCAACGGGACGCCTATAGTCGTGATGAGGACTCGGGAAGTCAATTAGATGTGTTACCGCCTTGTTACGCCGCGAGTGTTACCGCCGTTACTGATCCGTTTCAGCGCTCAGGCCAGGCGTTCCAGGCCGACAAATGGGCAGGCATCGAGCAGTGCCTTGAGGGTGCGCCCATCGGCTAGCCGCAACTCGGCAGGGGCCAGTTCTGCCAGGGGATAGAGGACAAAGGGGCGGGCGTGCATGTGGTAATGAGGCACCTTGAGACGGGGTTCGTCGAGCAGGCGGTCACCGAACAGGAGGATGTCCAGGTCCAGGGTACGCGGCCCCCAGCGTTCATTGCGCTCGCGGCCCTGCTGGTTTTCGATTGCTTGCAGGGCATCGAGCAGCACCAGGGGTTCGAGGTTGCTGTCCAGCGCCGCCACAGCATTGGTGTAGCGCGGTTGGCCGGGAAGCAGGGAGTCGCTTTGATAGAAGGCCGAGACGCCGCGCAGTTGGCTGGCGGGCAACTGCGCCAGGGCCTCGATGGCGCTGAGCAGTTGCTCTTCGGGGGCCGCCAGGTTGCTGCCCATACCGATGTAGATACGTTCCATCCACTATTCGCCCGAAGCGTTGGAGCCGCCGACACGCTTGCGCTTGGCGCCGCTGCTGCGTCGACGTTTGCGAGGGGCGCCGCTCGCATCTTCCTTGCCGCTCAGTTCGCGGATCATGTCCCGGCGTTCGGCATCGTTGGCGTCCTGGTAATCGGTCCACCATTCACCCAGGCCATCGGTCTGCTCGCCGGCGCTTTCCCGCAGCAGCAGGAAGTCGTAGCCGGCACGGAAACGCGGGTTATCCAGCAGCAGGTCGGCGCGCTTGCCGCTGCGGCGTGGCAAGCGCTCTTGCATGTCCCAGATCTCGCGGATCGGCATGGTGAAGCGCTTGGGAATGGCAATGCGCTGGCACTGCTCGGCGATCAGCTCGTGAGCCGCTTCCTGCATGGCCGGGATCGGCGGCATGCCACGTTCCTGCAGGCGCAGCACCCGTGCCGGCAGTGCGGGCCAGAGCAGGGCGGCGAACAGGAAGGCCGGGGTCACCGGTTTGTTCTGCTTGATCCGCAAGTCGGTGTTGATCAGCGCTTCACTGATCAGCGTGTGGGTGTAGGTCGGGTTGTATTCCAGGGCTTCGGCGCTGGCCGGGAACAACGGATCGAACAGTTGCAGGTCCACCAGCATTTCGAAGGTGTCGGCGGCGTAGCCGGAGAGGAACAGCTTGAGCACTTCCTCGAACAGGCGCGCCGAGGGGATCTCCCGCAGCATGGGCGCCAGCTCACGGATCGGCGTCGCGGTGTGCTTTTCGATACCGAAGTTCAGCTTTGCGGCGAAGCGCACGGCCCGCAGCATCCGCACCGGGTCTTCCTGATAGCGCTGGCGAGGATCGCCGATCAGGCGGATCAGGTTGTTGCGAATGTCGTGTACGCCATTGGCGTAGTCGAGGATGCGCTCACTGACCGGATCGTAGTACAGGGCGTTGATGGTGAAGTCACGGCGTTGCGCGTCTTCTTCCAGGGTGCCGTAGACGTTGTCCCGCAGGATTCGTCCGCTTTCGTTGCGGGAGGATTGGTTGCTGTCCTCCTCGTCGTCGTTTTGCGGGTGGTTGGCGCGGAAGGTCGCGACCTCGATGATTTCGCGACCGAAGTGAATGTGCACCAGCTTGAAACGACGGCCAATGATCCGCGCGTTACGAAACTCGGCCTTGACCTGTTCCGGTGTGGCGCTGGTGGCGACGTCGAAATCCTTGGGGGTGATGTTGAGCAGCATGTCGCGCACGCAGCCACCCACCAGGTAAGCCTGGTAGCCGGCGTTCTGCAGGCGCTCGACGATATTCACCGCATACCGGCTGAATTGGGCACGTTGCAGCGAATGTTGGCTGCTATTGAGCACTTCAGGGGTGCTGCGTTGGTGTTGCGTACGACGCAAGGGAGAACGGAATGACTGGAACAGCTTCTTCAGCATGGGATGCACTGTTTGAAGGAATGTTCGGCCAAAACGAAGAATGACCGCATGATGGGCCGGGATTCTAGCATTTAGTCGAAGGATGGTGTAGGAAGCTGCCGCGACATGTGTAGGTCTGACCAAAGCGCCGTGCTACCAGGGCGGTGTGGGTTTTGTCGGGGGAAATACGAATTGCAGAAACCACAAGGGGAGCCGAAGCTCCCCCAGAATAGTTGCGTGCTCTATTTTTATTATTGGTTTTGGGCTTCTTGTTTTTGTTGATCGCCCTTGTCACCTGGTTTACCCAGTGTGACGCTCCCAATCGGGAGCCAAGAGCAAACGGATTGCTTTGATCGCTGAGTTGCAATGACCTTTCGATCCAACCAGTTCAGGCTCTGCCTTAGGGCAGTTTTTGTTGTTCTCGGCCTGGTTGCGGGGCAAGCCCCAAATACAACGCCTCTCCAAAAGAATCAGTTAGCTGCGCCTCCGCCGTGTTGTTTTTATTGTGCGTGAGTCGATTCGTCTTATTTTTATTGTCTTGTGCATTGCTTGTTATTGTTCTTGTACCAAACATATAGCAGTTGCCGTGCCAACTTTTGTGAACCCCAGTAAAACAAGGGGTTAGGAGCCTCTGGCGCTATTATTCAGACGAAAAAAAGCCGGGGCTTCGTTACCTTTAGCCCCGGCTTTTGTTACGTCCAATGATGCGGGTAACAGTTTTTTTCATTTTGTCGAATGTCACCCGCACATTCGACAGCCTCGGTTCAGCTTTCGCTGGCGACCCCGCTCTTGCGGCGCGGGATGCCCAGGCGCTGGCGCCGCTCCCACAGGCATTTGCGGCTGACCCCAAGCTTGCGTGCCAGCTCGGTTTCGGTCATGTGGTCCTGGTGCTCTAGAACGAAATGCTGGAAGTAGTCTTCCAGGGACAGGTCTTCGGTGGGTTCGTGGCTGGTGTTACCCGGCTGTGGCGCCAGGCCGACGAAGTCGTCGTCTTCCAGGTCGCTCAATTCGATATCGATGCCCAGCAGGTCAGCTGAAATCTCCGGGCTTTCGCACAGGATCACTGCACGCTCGACCGCGTTCTCCAGTTCACGCACGTTCCCCGGCCAGGAGTAATGACGGATCGCTTGTTCGGCGTCGGCGGCGAATCTCAGGTCCGAACGACCGATGCGCGCACTCTGTCGAGCGAGGAAGGCGTTGGCGATTTCATTGACGTCGGCACCCCGCTCGCGCAGGGCTGGCAGTTTCAAGGCGATCACGTGCAGGCGGTAGTAAAGGTCTTCGCGGAACTGGCCGATTTTCGACAGGCTCTTCAGGTCGCGGTGAGTCGCCGCTATCAGGCGCACGTCGACTTTTTGCGACTGCACCGAACCTACCCGGCGGATTTCGCCTTCTTGCAGCACGCGCAGCAGCCGGGCCTGGGCTTCCAGCGGCAGTTCGCCGATTTCGTCGAGGAAGAGTGTGCCGCCGTCCGCCGCTTCCACCAGGCCGGCACGACCGGCACTGGCGCCGGTGAATGCACCTTTCTCGTGGCCGAACAGTTCGGATTCGATCAGGGTTTCCGGGATGGCGGCGCAGTTCACCGAGATCATCGGCGCCTTGGCGCGCTTGGACAGATTGTGCAGCGCCCGGGCCACCAGCTCTTTGCCGGTGCCGGATTCGCCCTGGATCAGGACATTGGAGTCCGTCGGCGCGACCTTGCGGATCTTGCTGTACATGTCCTGCATGGGCGGACAGGAGCCGATGATGCCGATTTCTCCGTTGCTGTTACCGGCAATGGCCTTGTCCGCCGCGGCCCCGGCCTTGCTCGCTGGGCGATCTGGCGCGGCGTTCTCGGCGCTTTGCCGATCGCGAAGGATTCGCGCCACGGCCTGGAGCATCTCATCGTGGTCGAAAGGCTTGGCGATGTAGTCCACCGCGCCCATCTTCATCGAGTCCACGGCCGAGCGCAGGCTGGCGTAGCTGGTCATGATCAGCACCGGAGTGCCCTGGCCGAGCTTGATCAGTTCGGTACCCGGGGCGCCTGGCAGGCGCAGGTCACTGACGATCAGATCGAACGTGGGGATGCTGAAGCGTTCCTGGGCTTCCTGCACTGAGCCGGCTTCGCTGACCTGATACTGGTTGCGTTCCAGCAGGCGGCGCAGGGCGGAGCGGATAATGGTTTCGTCTTCGACGATCAGAATATGCGGCATTGATTCAATTCTCTCGACGGTCTCAGTTCACAGCGGACGTCGCTTCGACATGGCGCGGCAAGGTCACCCGAATACGGGTGCCGCGCTGGCTTTGTAGATCGGCCGGGCTGTCGATGGTGATTTGTCCATAATGCTCTTCAACGATGGAATAGACCAGTGCAAGGCCCAGTCCGGTGCCTTCTCCAGGGTCCTTGGTGGTGAAAAACGGTTCGAACAGCCGGTCCATGATGTTCTTGGGAATGCCGCTGCCTTCGTCCTCCACGATCAGGTCGACCGTGTGCTCGAAAGCCTCGCTCTTGACGCGTACCGCGCTGCCGGGTGGGGAAGCGTCGCGGGCGTTGGAAAGCAGGTTGATCAACACCTGGGCGAGGCGCTGAGGATCGCCATCGACCCAGTGGTCGGGATCGCACAGATTGAAGAACTGCACTTCGAAATTGCGTCGATTCAGGGCCAGCAGGCCAATGGCGTCCTGAGCGACTTCGGCCAGGCACACGGCTTCGTCGTTGTGCTGGTGGCTACCGGCGTGGGCAAAGCTCATCAACGACTGCACGATGCGCGAGATGCGCTTGGTCTGTTCGAGAATCTGCTCGCTGATTTCCGTCAGTTCGCCGTCCTCCTCGCGCTCTTCCCGCAGGTTCTGCGCCAGGCAGGCAATACCGGTGATCGGGTTGCCGATCTCGTGAGCGACCCCGGCGGCCAGGCGCCCGATACTGGCCAGACGTTCGGAGTGCACCAGTTTGTCTTCCAGTGTCTGGGTTTCGGTCAGGTCCTCCACCAGCAGCACCAGGCCGCTGTTGCCCGGTGCCAGAGGCTCGTCGATGGCCGCCTTGTGCAGGTTCAGCCAGCGGGTCTGGCCATCGAGGGCCAGGTGCTGCTTGTGCAAGTGTTCGTCCGGCAGATTGATGAAGCCTTGCAGCAAATCCTTCCATGGGTTGGCGATGGTGCTCAGGCGCGAGCCCACCACATGCTGCGCGGGAATGCCGGTCAGCTCTTCCATGGCCTTGTTCCACATCAGGATTTCCTGGTCCTTGGCCAGGGAGCAGACGCCCATCGGCAGTTCCTGCAGGGTTTGCCGATGGTAGCGACGCAGGGCATCGAGTTCGGCGGCCAGGCCGGTCAGGCGCGAGTGGTAGTCCTCCAGCCGGCTTTCGATGAAGTGGATGTCCTCGGTGACGTAGTTTTCTCCGCCGGCCTTGTAGGGCAGGAAGGTTTCCACCATGTCCTGGGCAACACTGGGGCCCATCAGGCCCGAGAGGTTGGCCTCGATGCGGTCACGCAGGCGCCGCAAGGCGTAAGGCCGACGCTCGTCGAAGGGCAGATAGAGGTCGCGCAGGGCCTGCTCCACTTCCTTTTGCGCGGCCTTGGCGCCCAGCGGCTTGGCCAGTTGAGTGGCGAATTCCTGGGGCGAGGCGGCATGCAGTTCCCGTCGTTGCGGGCGACGCACGTTGTCCACGGCACAGGCTTCGGCGGCGCTGGCTTCCTCGCTGCTGGCGTTGGTGAACAGCGAGATCAGGGTGAACATCAGCACGTTGGCGGCCAGCGAGGCGATGGCCGCCATGTGCCAGCTGGTGTCGTCGAGGACGTAGATCATGTTCAGCAGCGGGATATAGAAACCCTGCAGGTTGCCGATCAACGGCAGCAGCATGGTCACCAGCCACACCAGGATCCCGGCCAGCAGCCCGGCGATGAAACCACGCCGGTTGGCGGTCGGCCAGTACAGCACCGACAGTACGCCCGGCAGAAATTGCAGGGTGGCGACGAAGGCGACGATTCCCAGGTTGGCCAGGTCTTGCTCGGCCCCCAGCAGCAGATAGAAGGCATAGCCGGCCATGATGATGGCGACGATCAGGGCGCGGCGGGTCCATTTCAGCCAGCGATAGATGTTGCCTTCCGCCGGCGGCTGATAGAGCGGCAGCACCAGATGGTTCAGGGCCATCCCCGACAACGCCAGGGTGGTGACAATGATCAGGCCACTGGCGGCGGAAAGGCCGCCGACATAGGCCAGCAGGGCCAGGGCCGGGCTGTTGGCGGCAATGCCGATGCCCAGGGTGAAGTATTCCGGATTGGTGGTGGCGCCGAGCTTGAGTCCGGCCCAGAGAATCAGCGGTACCGCCAGGCTCATCAGCAGCAGGAACAGCGGCAGGCCCCAGCTGGCGCTGACCAGGGCGCGGGGGTTGAGGTTTTCGGTAAAGGTCATGTGGTACATGTGCGGCATGACGATGGCCGAGGCGAAGAACACCAGCAGCAGAGTGCGCCACGGCCCCTCTTGCAGGGGCGTATGCAGCGCGGCCAGGGCGGTCTGGTTCTGCAGCAGCCAGAGCTCCAGCTGTTGTGGCCCATCGAAAACCCCGTACAGCGCGTAGAGGCCGACGCCGCCGATGGCGATCAGCTTGATCACCGATTCGAAGGCAATGGCGAACACCAGGCCTTCGTGTTTTTCCCGGGTCGCAATGTGCCTGGAACCGAAGAAAATCGTGAACAGGGTGATCAGCGCGCAGAAGCTCAGTGCTACGCGATGTTGCACAGGCTCATGGGTGAGGATGCCGATGGAGTCGGCCACCGCCTGGATCTGCAGGGCCAGCAGGGGCAGGACCCCCACCAGCATGAAAATGGTGGTCAGGGCGCCGGCCCAGGTGCTGCGAAATCGGAAGGCGAACAGATCCGCCAGGGATGACAGCTGGTAGGTACGGGTGATCTTGAGGATCGGATAGAGCAGCACCGGCGCCAGCAGGAAGGCCCCGGACACCCCCAGGTAACTGGAGAGAAAGCCGTAGCCGTATTGATAGGCCAGGCCCACTGTGCCGTAGAAGGCCCAGGCACTGGCATAGACCCCAAGCGACAGGGTGTAGGTCAGTGGGTGGCGAATGATCGAACGCGGGATCATGCCGCGCTCACTGATCCAGGCCACCCCGAACAGCACCAGCAAATAGGCGGCGCTGATCAGGATCATCTGGGTCAGGCTAAAGCTCATCGGCATCTTTTTGGCTCTGCAGGATGAAGGTCACGACGATCAGAATCAGCCAGAGCAGATACGGGCGATACCAGGCGCCAGTAGCATCGATCCACCAATCCATGATGGCGGGGGAAAACAGATAGATCCCCACTACCAGGAGCAGGACCAAGCGATAGATGTACATCTCGGCCTCTCTTTATTGTCTGCGTGCCCGAAAACGTGCGGCGATGGTAACGGATGGGCGCCAAGCTGCAAGGGGCGTCAGCTCAATTGCGCTTCCGGCACGCTTGGCGTGCGGGGAATCAAGCCGGCATCCCAGTGCGCGATGCCCCAGCGCATGATCTCTGCCACGCTGGCATAGGCCAGTTCGCTTGGCGGTTTCTGCCCCAGGGCCCGCAGCGCCCGCAACAGCAAGGGCGGCGCCTGGTCCTCGGGCAGTGGCGGCGAGCGGTAGGACTTGCCCAGTTTGTGGCCGTCCGGCTGAGTGATCAGCGGCACATGCAGGTAACGCGGCTGGTGCAGCCCCAGCAACTCCTGCAAGTACAACTGACGCGGTGTGGAGTCCAGCAGGTCCGAACCGCGGACGATATCGGTGATGCCTTGCCACGCATCATCCAGCACCACGGCCAGTTGATAAGCATACAGGCCATCCCGGCGCTGGATCACGAAGTCCCCCACATCCCGGCCCAGGTGCTGGCGGTACTCGCCCTGGACCCGGTCGGTGAAACGGTACTCCAGCTCCGGCACGCGCAGGCGGATCGCTGCATGCTCTCGGGCATGGCCGAGGTTGCGACACAGGCCCGGGTAGATGCCGTGGTAGGGCTCCAGTTGTTTGCGTGAACAGGTGCAGGCATAAGCCAGGCCCTGGTTGAACAAGCGGTTGAGCACCTCGGCATAGGCCGCGTGGCGGTCGCTTTGACGGATCATGTCACCGTCCCATTCGAAGCCGTAGCTTTCCAGGGCCTTGAGGATCGCCGCCTGGGCGCCGGGTTCTTCCCGGGGCGGGTCGAGGTCTTCCATGCGCACCAGCCAGCGACCGCCGACGGCGCGGGCATCAAGATAGGAGGCAAGCGCGGCAACCAGAGAGCCGAAATGCAGATAGCCGCTGGGGGTGGGGGCGAAGCGCCCGATGTACGCGGAGGATGTGGAGGCAGTCATGAAGGGCGACGATGTTCCGGGGGATCGCTTTCGCGAGCGAGCTCGCTCCTGCAGGGCGGCGGAAACGAAAACGGAGCGTGGGTACGCTCCGTTTCAGGCTCAGTCGGCGATTATTTGCCGACCTGCTTTTCCTTGATTTCCGCCAGGGTCTTGCAGTCGACGCACATGTCGGCGGTTGGGCGGGCTTCCAGACGGCGAATGCCAATCTCGACGCCACAGGATTCACACCAGCCGTATTCTTCGTCTTCGATCAGTTGCAGGGTCTTGTCGATCTTCTTGATCAACTTGCGCTCGCGATCACGGGCACGCAGTTCAAGGCTGAACTCTTCTTCCTGGCTGGCACGGTCAGCCGGATCGGGGAAGTTGGCCGCTTCGTCTTTCATGTGATCAACAGTGCGGTCGACTTCCTGCATCAAGTCCTGTTTCCACTTGTTCAGGATCTTGGTGAAGTGTTCGCGCATGGGCTTGCCCATGTACTCTTCGCCCGCAGTTTCAACATAAGGTTCAAAACCGCTGATCGATTGAATCTGTTGCTTTGCTTGGGTGGGCATGAATGGACCGCCTCTACTCTTGTAATCCATTGCGCAGGATTGCTCCATCTCCGACACTTGCCGGCCCTGCGGCTGCAAGCGGGCGAACTTACCAGATCAAACCAGAGCGCGCTACTCCCGGTTGTCGAGCCTATGTCGTGTATCGCCCATGGATACGGGAAAAGTCTGACACGGCCCGTTGAACGGTTCGTTCAATCATTGATTTTAGTCAAATCTGCGGGTTCTGTTGGCGCCGGTTGGCTAAGGTAGCAGACCGCGTGAACGGCTCCGGGTTCTCCCTGGCTTCTATGGATGGGTAGAATCGGACTTTTTGCTTCCCCACCTTGTAATGAAGGAAGGCTAATGGCTCTGCCCTACAGTGCGCGCAGTCGCGCTATCGAACCTTTCCATGTCATGGCCCTGCTGGCTCGCGCCAATGAACTGCAAGCGGCGGGACACGATGTGATTCACCTGGAGATCGGCGAGCCGGACTTCACCACCGCCGAACCGATCATCAAGGCCGGGCAGGCCGCGCTGAGTGCCGGCAAGACCCGCTACACCGCGGCCCGGGGCATTCCCGAGCTGCGCGGAGCCATCTCCGGGTTCTACCAGCAGCGCTATGGCCTGGACATCGACCCCGAGCGGATCATGATCACCCCCGGAGGCTCCGGTGCCCTGTTGTTGGCCAGCAGCCTGTTGGTCGACCCGGGCAAGCACTGGTTGCTGGCAGACCCGGGTTATCCGTGCAACCGGCATTTTTTGCGCCTGGTGGAAGGCGCCGCGCAACTGGTGCCGGTAGGTCCGGATGTGCGTTATCAACTGACTCCGGATCTGGTGGAACGCTATTGGGATCAGGACAGTGTCGGAGCCCTGGTGGCGTCTCCGGCGAACCCCACCGGGACCGTTCTCAGTCGTGATGAGCTGGCGGGCCTGTCCGCGGCGGTCAAGGCGCGCAATGGGCATCTGGTGGTGGATGAGATCTATCACGGCCTGACCTACGGCACGGACGCTGCCAGTGTTCTGGAAGTCGATGACAGTGCGTTTGTCCTGAACAGTTTTTCCAAGTATTTCGGCATGACCGGCTGGCGCCTGGGGTGGCTGGTGGCACCGCCGGCGGCTGTGGGCGAGCTGGAGAAGCTGGCGCAGAACCTCTACATCAGTGCGCCCAGCATGGCCCAGTACGCGGCCCTGGCCTGTTTCGAGCCGCAAACCATCAGCTTGCTGGAGGAGCGTCGCGCCGAGTTCGGACGCCGCCGGGACTTTCTGCTTCCGGCCTTGCGCGAACTGGGCTTCGGTATCGCCGTGGAGCCGGAAGGGGCGTTCTACCTGTATGCCGACATCAGCGCCTTTGGCGGGGATGCCTTTGCCTTCTGCCGACACTTCCTGGAAACCGAGCACCTGGCCTTCACTCCGGGTCTGGATTTTGGACGTCATCAGGCCGGTCATCATGTGCGCTTTGCTTACACCCAGAACCTGGCGCGCCTGCAAGAGGCCGTGGCGCGCATTGCCCGTGGCCTGCAGAGCTGGCAAGGCTGATGCGTTTCGATCCGGCCCTGGAGCAAGGGCGTCTGCTGCGGCGTTACAAGCGTTTTCTGGCGGACATCGAAACCGCTACGGGCGAGTTGCTGACCATCCACTGTCCCAATACCGGCTCGATGTTCAATTGCATGGTCGAGGGCGGGCAGGTGTGGTTCAGCCGCTCCAATGATCCCAAGCGCAAGCTGCCGGGCACCTGGGAAATCAGTGAAACCCCGCAGGGGCGACTGGCCTGCGTCAACACCGGACGGGCCAATGGGCTGGTCGAGGAGGCGCTGCGCGCCGGGCTGATCAGCGAGTTGGAAGGCTTTACCGGCCTCAAGCGCGAGGTGCCCTATGGGCAGGAGAACAGTCGCATCGACTTTCGCCTGGATTACCCTCATGGGCCGGCCTATGTCGAGGTCAAGAGTGTCACCCTGGGATTCGATGGTTCGCCAGTGGCGGCGTTTCCCGATGCGGTGACCCAGCGCGGTGCCAAGCACTTGCGTGAGCTGGCGAGCCTGGCCCGGGAGGGTGTACGGGCCGTGTTGCTGTACTGCGTCAATCTGTCGGGCATCGAAGCCGTGCGTCCGGCCGAGGAGATTGATCCGGGTTATGCCGCCGCATTGCGCGAAGCGGTGGCCGCCGGGGTTGAGGTACTGGCATACGGCGTGCGCCTGACCGCGCAGGAAGTCTGTATCGACCGGCGCCTCGACGTGCGGTTGCAGGGCTAGATATCGATCCAGATCCCCCGGCTGTCTTCCCGGCAGTCGATGGCCTGCAGGAACTGGCCGGCGCAAGGGCCGGCCACGCACTCGCCGCTTTCAATCAGAAACAGTGCGCCGTGGGTGGCGCACTGGATCAGGCTGGTGCTGGGGTCGAGAAACTGCTCGGGCTGCCACTCCAGGGGAACGCCACGGTGCGGGCAGCGGTTGGCATAAACGTAGGCCTGGCCTGCTCGACGCACGGCAAACAGCTTCAAGCCTTCCAACTGGAAACCGCGGCTGCCGGCCTCGACCAGCTCACTCCCGGCGCAAAGAAATTTCATGGCTATCCTCTTGGTCCTAAGGCTCTGGGCCCGGGCTGTCACAGCTCTTGGCTGACGGCAGGATGAAACATGTCGGCGCTTGACGGCTAAATGAAAACAATTATCAAATGGCCGCCTCGCCCGGCACGGCGTGCTTGCTCCTTTCGATGCCAGCTCAGTCTGGCATGTCACACGGACAGTCGCTTCGCGGGCCTCACTGCTATCAAAGGAAATCTACTTATGCGCCTGAGTGCCAGCGCCCTCGCGTTCTGGGTCGCACTGCTGGTGAGCCCGTGGGCCGCCGCCGAGGAGTTGCCGCAGCGTTGGGTCAGTGCCGGGGGCGCCTTGTCCGAGTGGGTGGTGGCCCTGGGGGCGGAGCCCAAGCTGGTGGGGGTCGATACCACCAGCCAGCACCCGGAGTCGCTCAAGGCCTTGCCGAGCATCGGCTATCAAAGGCAGCTGTCGGCGGAAGGCATTCTCAGTCTGCGTCCGGATATTCTGCTGGGGACTGAAGAAATGGGCCCGCCGCCGGTGCTGGCGCAGATTCGCAGTGCCGGGGTCAAGGTCGAGCTGTTTTCTGCTCAGGCCGACCTGCCGACCCTGCAACGCACCCTGCGCCAGTTGGGGCGACTCCTGGGGCGCGAGGACCAGGCCGGGCAATTGTTCAGCGCCTATCAACAGCGTCTTGAGCAACAGCGGGCCTGGATTGCACAAGTGCAGGAACAGCAGGCGGCGCCTGGAGTGCTGTTGCTACTGGGGCACGCGGGAGGCAAGCCGCTGATCGCCGGCAAGGACACGGCCGCGGACTGGCTGTTGCAACAGGCCGGCGCGCGCAACCTGGCGACCCATAGCGGTTACAAGCCGTTTTCGGCGGAATCCCTGGCGGGACTGAATCCTCAGGTGCTGGTGTTCTCCGACCGCAGCCTGAGTGGCGATGCGGCCCGCGTTGCGCTGTTCAAGGAAAGTCCGGTGTTGGCCTCCACTGCCGCGGCCAAGGCTGGGCGGGTGGTGGAGCTGGATCCGACCTTGTTGGTGGGCGGCTTGGGGCCGCGTCTGCCAGATAGTCTGAAACGCCTGGCGGCGGCCTTCTATCCCCAGGCCAAGCCTGCCCCATGAGCCGCCTGGTCAAACCTCGAACGCTGTTTCTCGGGCTTGGCGCCCTGTGTGTATTGGCTATCTGGCTGTCCCTGGCGCTGGGGCCGGTCAGCCTGCCCTTGATCGATACCTTGCGTGCCGCCTTGCGCCTGATCGGGTTACCCATCGATGGGCAGGGGCTGGAGCAGGCTGAGTTGATCCTTGGACAGATCCGCTTGCCACGGACCCTGCTCGGTCTGGCGGTGGGCGGGGTGCTGGCGCTGTCCGGCGTGGCCATGCAGGGGCTGTTTCGCAACCCCTTGGCTGATCCCGGGTTGGTGGGCGTATCCAGTGGGGCGGCATTAGGGGCGGCAATCGCTATTGTTGGCGGCTCGATGTTCGGCGGCGTGGCGGAATCTATCGCGCCCTACCTGCTCTCGCTCTGTGCCTTTCTCGGCGGGCTTGGGGTCACGGCATTGGTCTATCGCCTGGGCCGGCGCAATGGCCAGACTCACGTGGCGACCATGCTGCTGGCGGGGATCGCCCTGACCGCCCTGGCCAGTTCGGCGGTGGGCCTGTTCACCTACCTGGCCGATGACGCGACCTTGCGTACCCTTACCTTCTGGAACCTGGGCAGTCTTAACGGTGCCAGTTATCAGCGCCTGTGGCCGTTGTTGCTGGTGACGGTGCTGGTGGCCCTGTGGTTGCCCCGCAGGGCCAAGGCGTTGAATGCACTGCTGCTGGGCGAATCAGAGGCCAGGCACCTGGGCATTGATGTCGAAGGGCTCAAGCGGGAGCTGGTGTTCTGCACCGCCCTGGGCGTGGGCGCCGCGGTAGCCGCGGCAGGCATGATCGGTTTCGTGGGCCTGGTGGTGCCCCATCTGGTGCGTCTGTTGTCAGGGCCGGATCACCGAACCCTGCTTCCGGCATCGATCCTGGCGGGGGCCAGTCTGTTGCTGCTGGCCGATCTGGTGGCGCGCCTGGCGCTGGCGCCGGCCGAGTTGCCCATTGGCATTGTCACCGCCTTTATCGGCGCTCCGTTCTTTCTCTACCTCTTGCTGCGAGGGCGCGCCTGATGTTGCGAGTCGAGAACCTGCATGTACGGCGCGGGGATAAAGAGGTGCTGGTGGGGATCGATCTGCAGCTGCTGCCCGGGCAAGTGCTGGGGGTACTGGGCCCCAATGGTGCCGGTAAAAGCAGCCTGCTTGGGGCCCTGAGCGGCGAGCTGACGGCGCATCAGGGACGGGTGTTGCTGGATGAGCAGGAGATGGCGCAATGGCAGGGGGCGGCACGGGCGCAACGTCTGGCGGTTTTGCCCCAGGCGTCGAGTCTGGATTTTGCCTTTAGGGTCGAGGAAGTGGTGGCGTTGGGGCGCCTGCCTCATCACAGCGGCCGTGAGCGGGATGCACAGATAGTCGACGCTGCCCTGGAGGCCGCCGATGTGGCTCATCTGCGAGGGCGCAGCTACCTGGCGTTGTCGGGGGGCGAGCGTCAGCGGGTGCATCTGGCGCGGGTCCTGGCGCAATTATGGCCAGGTCAGGCCGGGCATCATTTGCTGCTGGACGAACCGACTTCGGCCCTCGATCCGTTGCACCAGCACGTGACCTTGCAGGCCGTCCGGGCATTCGCCGATCGGGGTGTCGCGGTGCTGATCATTCTCCATGACCTGAATCTGGCGGCGCGTTACTGTGATCGGGTGCTGCTGCTGGAGGGCGGGCACCCCCACTCCCTGGGCGTGCCGGCCGAAGTGCTGCGACCCGAGCCGCTGAAGGCGGTCTTCGGCCTGGAGGTCCTGGTACAGAAACACCCTGAACGTGGGCACCCGCTGATCATTGCCCGTTGACCCGTAACACGGAGAGCCTTGATGCGTACCCTGCCGCTTGTGCTGTCAGCCCTGTTGCTCGCGGCTTGTCACGTTAGCCGCGAGCCAGCACCGCCGCCCGTGGTGCAGGACCCGGGCAGCATTCTTGATCTGCGCACGGGGCAGGCGCTGAGTCCGGGGGAATTGGTCGAGCGCCTGGCGCGAGCGCCCCGGCTGATCGTCGGCGAGCAGCACGACAATGCCGATCATCACGTTTTGCAGCTTTGGCTACTGCGCTCGCTGGCCCAGGAACGCCCTCAGGGCAGCCTATTGCTGGAGATGCTCAATCCCGATCAGCAGCCCGGCGTCGACAAGGTCAAGCGTGAGGCGGCCGGGCAGCGCTTGCCTGATGACCTGATCAAGGCGTTGGCCTGGCAGCCGGGTTGGGATTGGGGGCTCTACGGGCCGGTGGTGAGCTATGCCCTGAAGCAGCCTTATCCCCTGTTGGCAGCCAATCTGGATCGACAGGAAATACGCCGGATCTATACCCAGGTGCCGGTTCTTGGTGGCAGGCAGAGCAATGCCTCGTCCGTGACCCAGGCGTTGTCGGCGCAGATTCGTGAATCCCACTGTGGCTTGCTGCCTGAGGCCCAGGTGCCGGCGATGTTGGCGGTGCAGCAGCAACGGGATCGGCGCATGGCCGAGCGATTGCTGGCGGCGCCGGTACCGGCCATGTTGCTGGCGGGGGCCTTTCATGGGCGCCGTGACCTTGGGGTGCCTCTGCACATGGCTGATCTGGACCTGCGCCGGCCAGTCGTGGTGTTGCTCCTGGCGGAGCACGGGAGCAGTGTGCCCGCTGCCGCGGCGGACTATGTCTGGTACACGCCGCCTCAGCCAGCCAAGGATTATTGCGCGCAACTGAAACCCTGATCGGCGGTGCTGTTTCACAGGCAAAAAAAGACCCGGCAAGAGCCGGGTCAAATAACCGTGATTAGCCTGATGAGGAGATAATCTGAGAGTCCGAACCACTGGTCTTCCAGGTTATCGACTGATCTCGCGATCAGTTGTGATAATCATAACGATTCTCATTTCGAAGTCAACCGGGCTTTTTCAGTTCCTGCGCATTTTTGTCAAACGCCCGTTTGGATTCTCGGTGAGTCTATTCCCGGGCCTGGCTGTTCAAGGCCATCAGGCGGGTCACTTCCTTGTTCAGCAGGTCAATGCGGCGGGCCATGCTTTCGATCAGGCTGTGAGCGATGCGCGGATTGCTCTGCGTCAGGCTGAGAAAGTGCTCCTTGGGGATCAGCATGATTGTGCTCGGTTCATTGGCAATGACGCTGGCACTGCGCTTTTCTCCGGTGAAGACCGCCATGGCGCCAAAGATCTCATCCTTGGGCACGTCGCCCACTTTGTGCCCGTCGACAAAGGCCTCGGCATGGCCTTCGAGAATCACGAACACGTGATCGGCTTCATCCCCCTGGGTAATCAGTACTTCTCCCGGCTCCACCCGCTTGAAGCCGTTGTTGCTGCGCAACTCGGGCGGCTTCAGGCGGGCTATCGCATCGCAGAGCAGGGCGGTCTGGCCGATCAGGTACTGCAGCAGCCATTCCGAGCGCTGTTCGTCAGCGTAGATATGGCGGAACACCTCGGTCCGCAAATAGGGCGTCAGGCTCAGTGGTACATCGCAGCCCAGTCGGTACTGAGGGTGTTCGACACCCCGCCGCAGTCCTACCAGATCGCCTTCATGCAGGTAGAATAGCGGACGCTCTTCAACGCTGGCCTGGATCACGCCACTGGCCAGCAGGAACAACTGATGCTCGGGCAAGAGGCCCGACAGATCCGCCACAGGTTCAACGTCCAGCGTGGCACCGCAGGGCGAAAGGCCCTCCAGCAACTGGGCCGGGATACTTTGCAGTCGGTTGATCAACGCATCGGCGTAGGCCGGTTGCTCCCCCATCAGATACATAAGGTTCTGCCAGTCAGTTCTTGTGACGAGAGGATATGGCGTCCAATTGCTTGTTCAGCGCCTCTTTGCGTTCGGCGGGAAGCTCGTTCCAGTGCATGTCCATCAACGCGCCTTCGATGGCGTACAGCAGCACTTTCGAGGCCCGAAAACCCCGGGTGCGTACAGCCCTGTATGCGTCCACCGCGCCCAGGCGGCGCAGGTCCGATGCGCTGTGGATGCCCACTGCATGCAGCCACTGTGCCGATGTCTTGCCAAGGTTCTTCAGGTGTTGCAGTTCATCATTCATTAAGCCTCCTGGCGATGGCCGAATGGTGAGTGGGCAGCCTCTCAGGAGTGTAGCGCTCAGTAGAAAATGCGCTGTTCGTTGGTCGGGTTTGGCGCAAATGCTTCTAAGGCAGTGCGGTCAAGGCGCGATGGGCGGGTGTATGCGGGCATTGTGCCGGGGAGAGGGGAAGAGCGGGGATGGTCCACAGTCCGGCGCACAGCAAGGCGCCGGACAGAACGATTGCAGGGGACTTTAGCGGGTGTTGTAGCGCAGTCGGGTGCCGAAGTTGACCGACATGAGGATTTCATCGGCGGTCAGTTCGACCGGGAAGTAGGCACCGGAGATCTGTGCATGGGCCAGGCTGGCGCCTTCCATGGTGGCATTGCGCAGGTCCAGGCCGCGCAGATCGGCGGAACGGAAGTAGGCGTCAGTGAAATCGATGCCCTGGGCGTTCAACTGTCGCAGGTCGAGGCCGCGGAAGTCTCCACCACGCATGTCGATGGGGCGATCCTTTGGACGCTCGCGGTTGAAGCCGACGATATCGTCCTTATGCAGCAGGGCGTAAAGCGGAGTATCCAGAAGTTTCGGTTGGCTCATGGCGACGTCACCAGTGTTGGATTTATGACGCCAGTATAGTGCCACTGTTTTTCAGCCGTGAAGTCTTTGCACTTCACGGCTGAAATTAGCGCTTACAGGCCAGGCAGACGCTGGCGGATGTTGGCAACCAGGGCATCCAGGCTGCCGCTTTCGTTGGTTTCAATGCGCTTGCTGCGCAGCAGTTCTTCGTCGGTCAGGGCCTCGCGAGTGGCTTGCTGGGTCGCAATCACTTCTAGGGTCGCATCGGACGGATCGTTCTGATCGGCCTGGCGTTGCGCCAGCCAGCTCGCAATCACCGCTTCTGGCGCATTGCAGTCGATGATCAGGCAAGGCGTGCCGGTGGCTTCGGCGACCTTGGCCGCTGCATCCCGCTGGGCGCGCTTGAGGTAGGTTGCATCGATCACGACCGGGAAGCCGGCGCGCAGGATGGTCTCGGCGATTTCATGCAGGCGCGCATAGGTGGCGCTGCTGGCCTCAGTGCTGTAGATGCCGGCGTGGGGATCGTTGGGTACCTGCTGCTCGCCGAACAGACGCTTGCGCTCGACGTCGGAGCGCAGGCGGATGGCGCCCAGGGCTTCCACCAGACGCATGGCCACACGGCTTTTGCCCACCGCCGAGACACCCGAGGTGATGGCCAGGAAGCGCGAAGGGATGGTGCTGTAGCTTTCCGCCAGATTGGCGTAGTTGCGGTATTGGCGCAGGGTGGTGGCGCGCTGCACGGGAGTGGCCTCGGCAGGCAGGCTGAACAGGCTGACCTTGGCGCGTACCAGGGCGCGATAGGCTTTGTAGAAATTGAGCAGTTCCAGGCCTTGGTAGTCGCCGGTCAGTTCCAGGTACTGGCTGATGAAGCGCCGTGCCAGGCTTTTCAGGCCACGGTCTTCCAGGTCCATGGCGAGGAAAGCGGTGTCGGCATAGACATCGGTGAAGCGGAAAGGCTCGTTGAATTCGATGCAGTCGAAGATCACCACCTTGCCGTCGATCAGGGTGGCGTTGCCCAGGTGGATATCACCGTGGCACTCACGGATGAAACCTTCGCTCTTGCGTTGCGCCAGCAGCGGCTTGAGGCGTTCGAAGCTGGTTTCTGCCCAGGCTTCCAGGGCTTCCAGTTGCTGCAGGTCGGCCTTGTCGCTGAGAAACGGACGGATCTGTTCGAAATTCTGGCGCACGGGGGCCATCACGCTTTCTGGTGTACCGGCTTCGTGTGCTGCCGGGACTTGCGGGGCGCTGAGGTGGAATTGAGCGATCTGTTGCGCCATCTCGTCAATGTGCGCGGTGGTCAGTTCGCTATTGGCCTGCAAGGTGCTGAGCAGTTGGCTTTGTGGAAACTGGCGCATTTTCAGCGCGTATTCGATGACCGGGCCGCTGCCACCCAGTTCAGGGGCTTCGGCGCTGCCGGTGATCGGCAGGACTTCCAGGTACAGGTCCTGGGTCAGACGCTGGTTCAGGCGCAGCTCTTCGCCACAGAAATGCTCGCGGGACTCGAGGCTGGTGAAGTCGAGGAAACCGAAATTGACCGGCTTTTTCACCTTATAAGCGAAAGCGCCGGTGAGCAGTACCCAGGAGATGTGGGTTTCGATGACCTGAAACCCTTCAACGGGATGAGGATACAGAGCGGGGTTTTGCAGGGCGGCGATCAGTGACTGGCTCACAGGCGATCCTTCAGAGTCGGGAAAATCGAGGGCGTCATTATGGCGGTTGGCAGGGGTAACGCAAACCTCGGGTGGCGCATGTTGAGGATGAATAAAGTGCGTATAATCCGCCGCCATGACTCGTACCCGATCCCCCCGTTCCGCTAAAAAAACTCCCTCTGGTGGCCTGCGCCCCTGGCTGGGCTGGGCGCTCAAGCTCAGCCTGGTTGGTCTGGTGGTGCTCGCCGGCTTTGCGGTTTACCTCGATGCAGTGGTTCAGGAAAAGTTCTCCGGCAAGCGCTGGACCATTCCGGCCAAGGTCTATGCCCGGCCGCTTGAGCTGTTCGTCGGACAAAAGCTCAGCAAGGAAGACTTCCTGACGGAGCTCGATGCCTTGGGCTACCGTCGCGAGAGCGTGGCCAACGGTCCCGGCGCTGCGGCGGTCAGTGGCAATACCGTCGACTTGAACACCCGTGGCTTCCAGTTCTACGAGGGACTGGAGCAGGCGCAAGCGGTCCGTGTGCGTTTCTCGGGCGACTATGTGGCGGAGCTTTCCGGCAGCAAGGGAGCCAAGTTGGCGGTGGTCCGTCTGGAGCCGTTGCTGATCGGTGGTCTGTATCCGAAAAACCTTGAAGATCGAATCCTGATCAAGATCGATCAGGTCCCGCCCTATCTGCTGGAAACCCTGGTGGCGGTGGAGGACCGTGATTTCTATTCGCACTTTGGCGTATCGCCGAAGTCGATTGCCCGCGCGATCTGGGTCAACACCTCGTCGGGGCAGATGCGTCAGGGCGGTAGTACCCTGACTCAGCAGTTGGTGAAGAACTTCTTCCTGACCAACGAACGCAGCCTGTCGCGCAAGCTCAACGAAGCGATGATGGCGCTGTTGCTGGAGCTGCATTACGACAAGCGGGAAATTCTCGAAGCCTATCTCAACGAGGTGTTTGTCGGTCAGGACGGTCAGCGTGCGGTGCACGGTTTCGGTCTGGCCAGCCAGTTCTTCTTCAGCCAGCCGTTGTCCGAGCTCAAGTTGCATCAGGTGGCGCTGTTGGTAGGGATGGTCAAAGGGCCTTCCTACTACAACCCGCGGCGTTACCCGGAACGTGCCTTGGAGCGGCGCAATCTGGTGCTCGATTTGCTGGCGCAGCAGGGCGTGGCTACACCCGAACAGGTGGAAGCGGCGAAGAAGATGCCGCTTGGCGTGACCAAGCGCGGCAGCCTGGCGGACAGCTCGTTCCCCGGTTTCCTTGATCTGGTCAAGCGTCAGTTGCGTGAAGACTACCGCGACGAAGACTTGACCGAGGAAGGCCTGCGAATCTTCACCAGTTTCGATCCGATCCTGCAGATGAAGGCCGAAGCCTCGGTCAACGACACCTTCAAGCGTCTGGCCGGGCGCAAGGGGGCGGAGGATGTCGAGGCCGCGATGGTGGTGACCAATCCGGAAACCGGTGAGGTCCAGGCCATGATCGGCAGTCGACAAGCCAGCTTCGCCGGCTTCAACCGGGCATTGGACGCAGTGCGACCGATCGGCTCGTTGATCAAGCCGGCGGTTTACCTGACGGCCCTGGAGAAACCCAGCCAGTACACCCTGACCAGTTGGCTCTCCGATGAGGCGTTCTCGGTGAAGGGCGCCGATGGCCAGGTATGGAAACCGCAGAACTATGATCGACGCTCCCACGGCACGATTTTCCTGTACCAGGGGCTGGCTCATTCCTACAACTTGTCCACCGCTCGACTCGGGCTGGAAGTCGGTGTGCCGAACGTTCTGAAGACCCTTGGACGCTTGGGTGTGACCCGTGAGTTCCCGGCGTTTCCGTCGATGCTGCTCGGCGCCGGTGGCCTGAGTCCGATGGAAGTGGCGACCATGTACCAGACCCTGGCCAACGGTGGCTTCAATACGCCCATGCGCGGGATCCGCAGCGTGCTGACAGCCGAGGGCGAGCCGCTCAAGCGTTATCCGTTCCAGATCCAGCAGCGCTTCGATGCCGGTTCGATCTATCTGATTCAGAGCGCGATGCAACGCGTGATGCGCGAAGGCACGGGCAGCTCGGTGTACAACGTGTTGCCCAAGACCCTGGCGCTGGCGGGCAAGACCGGTACCAGTAATGACTCGCGTGACAGTTGGTTCGCCGGTTTCAGTCAGGATCTGCTGGCGGTGGTCTGGCTGGGCCGTGACGATAACGGCAAGACACCGTTCACCGGTGCCACGGGCGCCCTGCAGGTCTGGACCAGTTTCATGCGCAAGGCCGATCCGCTGCCGCTGGACATGCCGCAGCCGGACAACGTGGTGCGGGCCTGGGTCGATTCGCGTACCGGGCAGGGCTCCGATGCCAACTGTCCGGGTGCTGTACAGATGCCGTATATTCGCGGCAGCGAACCGCCTCCCGGTGCTTCTTGCGGTGGTGAAACCCCGGCAGGTAGCGATTCGGTGATGGATTGGGTCAAGGGCTGGATGAACTAAGCGATGAGGGTTTGACGTGAACAAGTGGTGGGTTCCAGCTATTACAGCTCTGGCGTTGCTCAACGGTTGCGCCAGCGTGCAGCGCGGCTCCATTCCCGTCGTGGACTCCGGTACTACCGTGTCCAACAGCGAGCGGATTTCCGCCACCGGCGGCTTTCGCCAGACGACCATCAAGCGTCCGGCGCAGGCTCAGGCTCGGGCCATTCCGGAAGATTCCGGGGTGGTGGTGATGGTCCCTGGTGGCGGCGCAACCGCGTCGGCACCGATCAGCAGCTCGCCGATCACTCCGGGGCCTGTGACTTCCGGGCCTATTACGCCGGGGCCGGTGGAGGGTGGCGGTTATCAGTCGGCACCGATCAATCAGGGCACCTACAACATGCCTTCGACGCCGAGCGGGATTCCGTCGGCCCGGGCTGGTGGTCTGTCGGCCGATGAACAATTGGACGGGCCCGTGCTGGCGCTGCTGACCACGGCTCAGCAACAACAATCCAGTGGCGATCTGAATGGTGCTTCCTCTAGCCTGGAGCGTGCACAGCGTGTCGCGCCGCGCGAGCCTCAGGTGCTCTACCGTCTGGCACAGGTGCGCATGGCCCAGGGCGATGCTCCCCAGGCTGAACAGTTCGCCCGCCGTGGCCTGAGCTTCGCCAATGGCCGCCCCGATCTGCAGGCTAGCTTGTGGGAGCTGATTGCCCAGGCGCGGGAGAAGCAAGGTGATGCCGCCGGTGCTGCACAGGCGCGGCAGAAAGCCCGAGTCTCGCTGTGATGGATGAGCGCTTTCCGAAGATCGCCGAGCAGTTGCTGCTGATTGAGCGTGAATTGCGTGTTCAGGGCCTGTGGGACGAGGCTGTGCCCAGCGCTGAAGCGCTGGCCAGTACTCAGCCTTTTGCCGTGGACACCCTGGAGTTCGAGCAATGGCTGCAGTGGATCTTCCTGCCGCGCATGAAGGTGATCCTGGAGCAGGATTTGCCGTTGCCCAACGCTTCCGGTATCCAGGAAATGGCTGAGATGGTGTTCTCCACTCGCCCGATGCAGGGGCGCGACCAGCAGTTGCGAGTTCTGCTCAAAGAGTTTGATCAACTCATCGTCGCTACCCGCTGAATCACGGCTGCCAGGTATGCCTGGCAGTCGCTGCTTTTCCTCTCTTGCACTTCCGTTCCTGACGCCATAGGCCGCCCCTTCAACAGGCGTGTTCTTTCCTGCGCGCGGCTCTCGCGATGTCGTTCAATACGGTGCGTGGCAATCTGGCAATAGGGCACAGACGAAAGTCCGGCTTCGTATTTCTGAGAAGCTTGCTGAAGTTTGCGCAATTGAAGCGCAGAGAGTTGCCGGTTTTGAGTTTTTTCTTGCGTTCTCATGCGCTTAGTTCGAATTAACTACATAGACGACTTGACTTGAAGAGGACGAAACAGAAGAATCCAAAGTCCGCTGTAGAGGGACTGCCAGAAGCAGACCCACTCAGCAGATCATGAGGCGCACATCCGCGCCGAAGTGCTACACCCGCAACGCGTTACCTCGCGCTGGGTGGGAAAACCCCGCAACACTTTGGGGCGCTCCCAATACTTGCTCAGTCAGTGCTGACGTAGTCGGCGACCACCGTCGCTCATGCTCTGCTGAGAAGTAAACCTATTAAGACCCGCTCCCTTTTGAGGGCGGTATTCTGGCGTTTTAGAGGTGAACAACGTGGAGCTTTTATCTGGCGGTGAGATGCTCGTCCGCTTTTTGCGTGACGAAGGCGTCAAATATATCTACGGGTACCCGGGTGGTGCTCTCCTTCATGTTTACGATGCCCTGTTCAAAGAGCCGGAAGTGACCCACATCCTGGTTCGTCACGAACAAGCGGCAACCCATATGGCTGACGGTTATGCCCGTGCCACCGGTAAAGCCGGTGTGGTACTGGTGACTTCTGGCCCGGGCGCGACCAATGCCATTACCGGTATTGCCACCGCCTACATGGACTCGATTCCAATGGTGATCATTTCCGGTCAGGTGCCTAGCACCATGGTCGGTACCGACGCGTTCCAGGAAACCGACATGATCGGTATCTCCCGGCCGATCGTGAAGCACAGCTTCATGATCAAGCACGCTTCGGAAATCCCGGAAGTCATGAAGAAGGCGTTCTACCTGGCGCAATCAGGTCGTCCAGGTCCGGTGGTGGTCGATATCCCCAAGGACATGACTAACCCGGCTGAAAAGTTCGAATACGTTTTTCCCAAGAAAGCCAAGCTGCGCTCCTACAGCCCAGCTGTTCGCGGTCACTCCGGGCAAATCCGCAAGGCGGCAGAAATGCTCCTGGCGGCCAAGCGTCCTGTTCTTTATGCAGGCGGCGGCGTGATCCTGGGTGGCGGTTCCGCACCGCTGACCGAACTGGCCAAGATGCTCAATCTGCCAGTGACCAATACCCTGATGGGGCTGGGTGCATACCCTGGTACCGATCGGCAGTTCGTCGGCATGCTTGGCATGCACGGCAGCTACACCGCCAACCTGACCATGCACCACGCTGACGTGATCCTGGCCGTTGGTGCGCGCTTCGACGACCGGGTTATCAACGGTGCTCCGAAGTTCTGCCCGAACGCCAAGATCATCCATGTGGATATCGACCCGGCGTCCATCTCCAAGACCATCAAGGCTGATGTGCCTATCGTGGGGCCAGTGGAGAGCGTCCTGACTGAAATGGTCGCGGCACTCAAGGAAATCGGCGAGACCCCTAACAAGGATACGGTCGCCAGCTGGTGGAAGCAGATCGACGAGTGGCGTGGTGATCGCGGCCTGTTCCCTTACGACAAGGGCGACGGCAGCATCATCAAGCCGCAAACGGTGATCGAGACCCTGTGTGAAGTGACCAAGGGCGATGCCTTTGTCACCTCTGACGTGGGCCAGCACCAGATGTTCGCGGCGCAGTATTACAAGTTCAACAAGCCCAATCGTTGGATCAACTCCGGCGGCCTGGGCACCATGGGCTTCGGCTTTCCGGCGGCCATGGGGGTCAAGTTGAGCTTCCCTGATAATGATGTCGCCTGTGTCACCGGCGAAGGCAGTATCCAGATGAATATCCAGGAACTGTCCACCTGCCTGCAGTACGGTCTGCCGGTCAAGATCGTCAACCTGAACAACGGTGTGCTGGGTATGGTGCGCCAATGGCAGGACATGAGCTACGGCAGCCGCCACTCGCACTCCTACATGGAATCGCTGCCTGACTTCGTCAAGCTGGTCGAGGCCTACGGTCACGTGGGCATGCGTATCACGGACCTGAAGGATTTGAAGCCGAAGATGGAAGAAGCGTTCGCCATGAAGGATCGCCTGGTATTCCTCGATATCCAGGTCGATACCAGCGAGCACGTCTATCCGATGCAGATCAAAGACGGCTCTATGCGCGATATGTGGCTGAGCAAGACGGAGCGTACTTAATCATGCGGCACATCATTTCCTTGCTTCTGGAAAACGAACCGGGCGCTTTGTCTCGTGTAGTCGGTCTGTTCTCGCAGCGTAACTACAACATTGAAAGCTTGACCGTGGCACCGACCGAAGACCCGACCCTGTCGCGTCTGACCCTCACCACGGTTGGTCATGATGAGATCATCGAGCAGATCACCAAGAACCTGAACAAGTTGATCGAGGTGGTGAAGCTGGTGGACCTTTCGGAAAGTGCTCACATCGAGCGCGAGCTGATGTTGGTCAAGATCAAGGCCACCGGCGCCCAGCGCGCCGAGGTCAAGCGCACTACCGATATTTACCGTGGGCAGATCGTTGATGTCAGCGCTAGCGTGTATACCGTTCAACTGACCGGTACCAGCGACAAGCTCGACAGCTTCATTCAATCGATCGGCACCGCGTCGATTCTGGAAACCGTACGCAGTGGTGTCACCGGGATTGCCCGTGGCGACAAAGTACTGAGCATCTAACTCAAATTAGCGAATGGCCGGAACGGCCTGATATAGGGGAAATTCATGAAAGTTTTCTACGATAAAGACTGCGACCTGTCGATCATCCAGGGCAAGAAAGTTGCCATCATCGGTTACGGTTCCCAGGGCCACGCTCAAGCTTGCAACCTGAAAGACTCCGGCGTTGACGTGACTGTCGGCCTGCGCAAAGGCTCGGCCACTGTTGCCAAGGCTGAGGCCCATGGCCTGAAAGTGACCGACGTTGCTGCAGCCGTTGCCGGCGCCGACCTGGTCATGATCCTCACCCCGGACGAATTCCAGTCCCAGCTGTACAAGAACGAGATCGAGCCGAACATCAAGAAAGGCGCCACCCTGGCCTTCTCCCACGGCTTCGCTATCCACTACAACCAGGTTGTTCCGCGTGCTGACCTCGACGTGATCATGATCGCGCCGAAGGCTCCAGGTCACACCGTACGTTCCGAGTTCGTCAAGGGCGGCGGTATTCCTGACCTGATCGCGATCTACCAGGACGCATCCGGCAACGCCAAGAACGTAGCCCTGTCCTACGCGGCTGGCGTGGGTGGCGGTCGTACCGGCATCATCGAAACCACCTTCAAGGACGAGACTGAAACCGACCTGTTCGGTGAGCAGGCTGTTCTGTGCGGCGGTACCGTTGAACTGGTCAAGGCCGGTTTCGAAACCCTGGTTGAAGCTGGTTACGCGCCGGAAATGGCCTATTTCGAGTGCCTGCACGAACTGAAACTGATCGTTGACCTCATGTACGAAGGCGGTATCGCCAACATGAACTACTCGATCTCCAACAACGCCGAGTACGGCGAGTATGTGACCGGCCCTGAAGTCATCAACGCGGAATCCCGTCAGGCCATGCGCAACGCTCTGAAGCGCATCCAGGACGGCGAGTACGCCAAGATGTTCATCAGCGAAGGTGCTACTGGCTACCCATCGATGACCGCCAAGCGTCGTAACAACGCCGCTCACGGTATCGAGATCATCGGTGAGCAACTGCGTTCGATGATGCCGTGGATCGGAGCCAACAAAATCGTCGACAAAGCCAAGAACTAAGTTCGAGTCTTGTCAGGGAAAACGCGGCCTAGGCCGCGTTTTTTCGTTTGGACGGGTAGGTTCTGGTATAAAGCTGGATCCTTTGTGGCCGAATCGCGGCCCTGGGTATCTGTCGAAACTTTTCACACCGTTGCAAGGTATTGTCCATGAGCGAACGTCCCGAAGAGCCAAACCAGGCCTCTGACGCCGAAAGCCTGCTACCGATCGATGAGCATGTCGAAGAAGGGCATGACGCTGAAGGCCGTAAAGTCCGGCATCGTGGTATCTATCTTCTGCCGAATCTGTTCACCACTGCGAACCTGTTCGCGGGGTTCTATTCCATCATCAGTTCCATGAGTGCCCAGAGCGCCTTGAGTGCCGGGGACGCGGCGGGGGCAAGCAAGTACTTTGCCTTTGCCGCCATTGCGATCTTTGTCGCCATGGTCCTTGATGGCCTGGATGGGCGCGTAGCCCGTATGACCAATACACAAAGTGCCTTTGGCGCCGAGTACGATTCGCTGTCGGATATGGTGGCGTTTGGCGTTGCCCCGGCATTGCTGGCCTTTGGCTGGGCCTTGGGCGATATGGGCAAGGTTGGCTGGATGGTTGCCTTCATCTATGTGGCGGGCGCGGCATTGCGTCTGGCGCGTTTCAATACTCAGGTGGGAACCGCCGACAAGCGATACTTCATCGGTCTGGCCAGTCCTGCTGCGGCGGGTGTGGTGGCGGGTATTGTCTGGGCTTTCAGCGATTACGGCATTCAGGGATCGAAGATGTCGTTCCTGGTGGCGTTGATGGTCGCGGCGGCGGGCATGCTGATGGTCAGCAACATCAAGTACAACAGCTTCAAGGACCTGGACCTGAAGGGGCGGGTGCCTTTTGTGGCGATTCTGGCGGTAGTGCTGGTGTTTGCCGTGGTGTTCAGCGATCCACCCCGCATCCTGCTGTTGGTGTTCCTCGCCTATGCGGCTTCGGGTCCGATCCAGTACCTGTTGCACCTGCGTCGTCGCAAAAGCGTCGAGTGATGTAATTTCCTCCATACTCCGCAGTCTATTGGTACATCTGTCCTCCAATGCTGCGGAGTTGCCATGTTATTCAAATTCCCCAAAGCGTCTGACTGCCATGAGTCGGATGTCACGCCAGAATCTCTTTATCTCTCTCGACGCAGTTTGCTGGGCGGTGCGGTAGCAGGCCTGGCATTCGCGGGTTTGCCCCGTTGGGCGGCTGCGCAAGATGCGACGCGTTATGCCGATGTGGAGCCGGGCCGTGCGCCGGCGTGGTTCTCCGACAAATTGGCGAGCACTCACTGGCAAGCCGTAACCGTCAAGGATGAGGCGATCACGCCGTTCAAGGACGCGACCCACTACAACAACTTCTATGAGTTCGGTACTGACAAGGGTGATCCGGCGGCTAACGCGGGTGCGCTCAAGACCGAGCCTTGGAGTGTGGTTGTTGACGGCGAGGTCGCCAAGCCTGGGCGCTATGCCCTTGAAGATTTCATGAAGCCTTACTCATTGGAGGAGCGTATTTATCGACTTCGCTGCGTCGAGGCGTGGTCGATGGTGATTCCCTGGATAGGCTTTCCTATCTCGGCGCTGCTCAAGCAAGTGGAGCCAACCAGCAAGGCCAAGTTCATTCGTTTTGAAACGCTGCAGGATCCTAAGAGCATGCCGGGACAGCGTTCGGGTTTTGCCTTGATCGACTGGCCCTATGTTGAGGGCTTGCGTCTTGATGAGGCGATGAATCCATTGGCGATTCTTGCGGTAGGCATGTATGGGCGTGAGCTGCCCAATCAGAATGGTGCGCCATTGCGCCTGGTGGTTCCCTGGAAGTATGGCTTCAAAAGTGTGAAGTCTATTGTGCGTATCAGCTTGGTGGATGAGCAGCCAAAGACTACCTGGCAGAGTATTGCTGCCAATGAATATGGGTTTTACGCGAATGTGAATCCGACAGTTGATCATCCTCGATGGACTCAAGCGCGTGAGCGGCGTTTGCCCAGCAGCCTGTTCAGTCCAAATGTGCGGGAAACGCAGATGTTCAATGGCTACTCGGATGAGGTCGCTTCCTTATATAGCGGCATGGACCTGCGGAAGAACTACTGATGCGTTATTCGTTCTGGCGTATTGGCGTCTTTATCGCTGCGGCTATCTGGCCACTGTATTGGCTGTATGAGGCTTGGGGCTCGGTTCTCGGGCCTGATCCTGGCAAGGTGCTGGTTGATCGCCTGGGATTGGGGACGTTGGTGCTGCTACTGATTACCTTGGCCATGACTCCCATGCAGAAGCTAACTGGCTGGCCGGGCTGGATAGCCGTGCGCCGACAACTGGGGTTGTGGTGCTTTGCCTATGTAGTGCTGCACTTGAGTGCCTATGGGGTATTCATTCTGGGGTTGGACTTGTCCCAGTTGGGCGTGGAGTTGCGCAAGCGGCCCTATATCTTTGTCGGAAGCCTAGGGTTCGTGCTTCTTTTGCTATTAGCGCTGACGTCCAATCGCTACAGTCAGCGTCGTCTGGGAGCGCGTTGGAAAAAGCTGCATCGCCTGGTTTATCTCATCCTGGGGCTTGGGTTGTTGCATATGCTCTGGATCGTTCGGGCTGATCTGAAGGAATGGGTGGTTTACGCTTCTATAGGTGTGCTGCTGTTGGTGCTGCGTGTGCCAGCGGTGGTGCGTTGCGGATTTCGGAGCACCGTGACCGGCCGTTTCGGTTGATCGTGACCGGTCATTTCGCTAACGCGTGACCGCTCATTTCGGTAGCAACGTGACCGATTTTCCGCCTGTTCCGAAACAGGTGGTCACGGCTTACCGAAATCGCCGGTCACGACTTAGCGAAAGCCTTCCCCTTCGTTGCGCATGACCTGATGCGCCGCCATCCTCGACCGATTTCGGGAGAGGAAGATGGCGGCGCCGCGAGTAGCCATGCGAAACATCAAAGAATGTCTGCGCCTCAAGTTTGAGGCCGGCTTGTCCCACGAGAAGATTGCCCGTGCCTTGCAGCTGTCCAAGGGCGTGGTTAGCAAGTACATCGCGGCGGCGCGGGTGGCCGGGCTGGACTGGCCGGCGCTGGTGGCCATGGACGAGGCCGCGCTGGCGGCCGCCTTGTTTGCACCGACGTCGACGAACAAGCCGCGCGGTGAGCGAGTGCTGCCCGATGTGCTGAGCATCCACCGCGAGTTGCGACGCAAGGGCGTGACCTTGCAGCTGCTGTGGGAGGAATATCTCGCCGCGCATGCGGGCCAGCCGACCTACCGCTACACCCAGTTCGTCGAGCACTACCGGCGCTACGCCCAGACGCTCAAACGTTCGATGCGTCAGCTGCACCGTGCGGGCGAGAAGCTATTCATCGACTATGCCGGGCCGACGCTGCCGGTGGTCGACCCGGCCACCGGCGAAGTGCGCCGGGCGCACATCTTCGTCGCCGCCCTGGGCGCCTCGAATTACACCTATGCCTGCGCGACGCCAGGCGAAACCCAGGTGGACTGGCTGACCTCGCTGGGCCAGGCTCTGACCTACTTTGGCGGCGTGCCGGAAATGGTTGTGCCGGACAATCCGCGCGCCCTGGTCGCCCAGCCGGATCGCTACGAGCCGGGCCTGAACCGGGCCACGCTGGAGTGCGCGCGTCATTACCAGACGGTGATCCTGCCGGCACGGCCACGCAAGCCTCAGGACAAGGCCAAGGCCGAGGTGGCGGTGCAGGTGGTCGAGCGCTGGATCATGGCGCGGCTGCGCCATCGGCAGTTCTTCAGCCTGCATGCGCTTAACCAGGCCATCGCCGAGCTGCTGGAGGATCTGAATCGGCGCCCGTTCAAGCGGCTCGATGGCTGCCGGCGCGACTGGTTCGAGCGCCTGGATCGCCCGGCCTTGCGAGCGCTGCCGGTGCATCCCTACGAGGTCGCCACCTTCAAGCGCTGCAAGGTCAGCATCGACTACCACATCGAGGTCAATGGCAGCTTCTACAGCGTGCCCTCCGCCCTGGCCCGGCAGAACGTGGACGTGCGACTGACGGCACACACCCTGGAAGTGCTGCATGGCAACCGGCGGGTGGCCAGCCACCTGCTGCTGGGGCGACGCGGCGCTTACAGTACCCAGCGCGAGCACATGCCCGCGGCGCACCAGGCGCATCGCGAATGGACGCCACAACGCCTGCTCGACTGGGGCGCGCGGATCGGCCCCTACACGCGCCAACTGATCGATCACCAACTGACCCACAAGCCGCACCCGGAGATGGGCTACCGCGCCTGCCTCGGCCTGCTCTCGCTGGCCCGGCGCTATGGCAATGCACGCCTGGAAGCCGCTGCCGAACGTGCCGTACACCTGCGCGCCTTCACCGGGCGCAGCGTGCGCAACCTGCTCCAGCAAGGCCTGGATCAACAGCCGCTGCCCCAGCGTGCCGCCGAAACGACCTTACCCGGCGACCACGAGAACGTCCGTGGCGCCGACTACTACCAACCCCCGCAACAGGAGCTGTTCGATGATGCCGCAACACACCCTGAATCAACTGCACCAGCTACGCCTGGACGGCATGGCCCGCGCCCTGGAAGAGCAATGGACGCTGCCGGCCAGCCACAGCCTGAGCTTCGATGAACGCCTCGGCCTACTGCTCGACCGCGAACTGGCCTGGCGT
>NZ_FNTJ01000001.1:1837500-1937500 GCF_900105185.1 Pseudomonas saponiphila
GAAAGGCGCCCGATATCTGCGATCCAGACACTGAGTGTTTAGGGCTAGTTGCTCTTTCTATCTGAGTACTTGCTCTATTCTTGTTGTTCGTTAATTGAAGTCATGTTGCTCGGGGAATACCTTAGATTTGGATGTCCTGAAGGACATGCCCGTAATGCCGAGTATTCTTCCTCTGGTACTGGCGTATATCCGGAGTTTGCCGACCGCTGTCGCGGCGGTCGGGCTAGGGGAATCCCTTAGTTGCCGATTGGATGTTGCAACTCATATCAAGTGCCTGGCGCGGCCGCCAGGCACTTGTGGGGCGAGGGTCATTGCGGGCTTGAGCGCCCGGTCATTTCCCGGGCCATTTCACTGGCGTAGCTGTCGGTCATGCCGGCGATGAAATCGATCATGCGCAGGAATGAGGTGTGCAGCGGCCAGTTCGGGTCCGGCGCGTTGTTGCCCAGCAGATCGAGGATCCGCCGGTTCTTGAACGACGGAGTCTTGCCGCCGTGCTGCTCCAGTGCCGCGCCGCAGAACGAGTTCAGCAGGATCTCCAGGGTGGTGTAGGCGCCGATTTCGTGCAGGGTCTTGCGCTTGTCCTGGAAGATCTTGCGCCGTGCCACGTCCTTGGCATTGAGCACACAGCGCTTGGCCGGGCCATGCATGTGTTCCACCAGATCGCCAGGCAGGGTGCCGGCCAGCAGGGCGTCCTGCTGTTCGACGAAGGCCCGGGCGGCGGCGTTGGTCAGGTGCTCGATGGCCTTGCCCCGCAGGATCGCCAGGCGCCGCCGGCGCGAATCCCTCGGGCCCAGCTGGCGATAGGTTTCCGGCAGGTCGTCGCCCACCAGCCCCAACAGCAGGGACTCGACTTCGGCGTACTCCAGCAGGTCCATTTCCAGTCCGTCTTCCAGGTCGATCAGGGCGTAGCAGATGTCGTCCGCGGCTTCCATCAGGTACACCAGCGGATGCCGGGCCCAACGCTGTTCCTCCAACTGCGGCAGGCCGAGCTTGTGGGCGATCTGTTCCAGCAGCGGCAATTCGCTCTGGTAGCAGCCGAACTTGTGCTTCTTGTAGCCCAGTGAATCGGCGTGGCGCGCGGTCCAGGGGTACTTGAGGTAGGTGCCGAGGGTGGCGTAGGTCAGCCGGGTGCCACCGTCGAACTGGTGATATTCGAGCTGGGTGAGGACCCGGAAACCCTGGGCATTGCCTTCGAAATTGAGGAAGTCCAGGCGTTCGGCCTCGCTCATCGCGTCCAGCCAGCCGCGCCCGGCGGCCTGCTGGAACCAGTGGCGGATGGCGTCTTCGCCGGAATGGCCGAAGGGCGGGTTGCCGATGTCGTGGGCCAGGCAGGCCGACTGCACGATCATTCCCAGGTCGCTGGGTTCGCACCAGTCAGGCAGGGCGTCGCGTAGCGTCTCGCCGACGCGCATGCCCAGGGAGCGACCGACGCAACTGACCTCCAGGGAGTGGGTCAGGCGGGTGTGGATATGGTCGTTGCTGGACACCGGGTGCACCTGGGTCTTGCGCCCCAGGCGGCGGAAGGCACCGGAGAAGATGATGCGGTCGTGGTCTTTATGGAAAGGGCTACGGCCGAGTTCTTCCGGGCTGTGCACTGGCTTTCCGAGGCGTTCGCGGTTGAGCAGGGTCTGCCAATCCAAGGCGGGGTCACTCCGAAAAAAAACTGAAGGGCAGAGCTTCCGGGTTCCCGGGCGCCGCCGCAAGAGGCGCATGGCCTGCGCTGGTGCATCCATATGGCCGACGCCTTCGCTGGCAAGCCAGCTCCTACGCGGAAATGGCGTGGCCTGCGCCCCACCTGTAGGAGCCGGCTTGCCGGCGAAAGGCCCCGATGCTGGTATCCCCATCACATCGCTGCGTTCACCGGCAAACAGGCCGGGGCTACAGACCGGCGGCGTCGATGTCGATCAACAGCAGGCGCTGGCCGTTGTCGAAGAACTGGCCGGCGGTCAGGCAGTACTGGTTGCTGGTGGCGTCGCGGTAGGTACTGGACAGGGTCAGGCGCCGTTCCTCCCAGCCTTCGGCCAGCAGGTGATAGAAGTACGGGCGCCAGGACCAGTTGTGGCCGACGTAGCTGCTGTCGGCCTGCCAATGGTTGTGGCGCCACTCCAGATTCGGCGTCAGTTGGGTGCCGTGGCGATCGCACTGGTAGAAGCGCAGCAGCCAGGGAAACGCCTTGACCTCGGGCAACTGGCTGATGGGCGCCTGGGCCTGGGCCCAGGCCTGCAGCAGGTGCATCAGTTCCGCCAGTTGCAGGCGCATGTGCATCAGGCGCTTGCGTTCGGCCAGCTTGTGCCGCACGTAGCGTTCGCGCAGGCGGGCGAAGGGCTGGACGAAGGCATCGCTGGCGAACAGCTGTTCCTGGGCCCCGGCAAACAGAAAGCCCTGGACATAGCGCGAGCCGCACTCCAGGGCGAAATCCAGCTCGGCCTCGGTTTCCACCCCTTCGGCAATGATCCAGCAACCGGTCTTTTCCGCCATCTGCGCCAGGGCCTTGACCACGTCGCTGCTGGGGCCGCCGCGGGCGGCAGCCTGGAACAGGCGCATGTCGAGCTTGAGGATGTCCGGTTGCAGCGCCAGCACCCGGTCCAGCTGCGAGTAGCCGGCACCGAAGTCGTCGATGGCGATCCGCGCCCCGGCCTGGCGGTAGCGCGCCACCACTTCGCTCAGACGCTGGCTGTTGCCCCCCAGCTCGGTGATTTCGAAGACGATGCGCCGCGGGTCGACAGCGTGGTGCTGGATCTGCCTGAGGCTCGGCAGGGCCTGCCCGGGCCTGAGCCGACTGATCCAGCGCGGGGAGATATTCAGGCTCAGGAACCAGTCCGCCGGGGCCTCGCGCAGACGCCGCAGGGCGTCATCGCGGATCAGGCGGTCAAGGCGTCGCAAGGCGCTGGAAGGGGTACGCGGATCGGCGAACAGCGGTCCCACCGACGTCAACTGGCCATTGCCCTGGCGTAGGCGGCCCAGGGCTTCGACCCCGGCAATCCGCCCGGTGGCGGTATCGATGAACGGCTGGAAGCAGGCGAGCGGTTGCCCGTCGATCACAGAGCCTCCTTATAAGATTCTTGTGGGTAGGGAGTCTTGGCTGCCGGGTGGACAGGCAGGAGTCGGCCCCTGGGTAAAGGGGCCGATCGGGGTTGCATAGCAAGAATGCAGCCAGGTGTGGAACCGCCAGTGACAGGTCGGTTGCGCGGGGTTGATCAGGGCTTGCGCGAGGCGCCTTGCAGCGCCAGCCGGATCAGCGGCAGCAGGCTGGTGCCCAGGCGGACCAGGCGCGTGAGGCCACCGGTGCCGCCGCTCTTGGCGCCCTTGCCGGTGAGGAACCCCAGCAGGGTCACCACCGCCACGCCCCAGAGTGGGGCGTGCTTGATGCCCAAGCCTTCCTGCCAGCTACGTCCCAGGCCGCGCATCCGTTGCAGGGGTTGCAGCAGTTGCTGGGACTCGTGGCGGATTTCCTGGCGATGCATTTCCATGCGCAGGCGGATCAGTACCTTGCGCATTTCCCGGCGTGAGGTGTTCTGCGGAATGTCGGGCAGTTTCATGGCAGCAGGCGCTCCCGATCGTTGGCCAGCTCTTCGAGCGTGGCGTGGAAGGGCGAGGATTCATCGAAGATCGCCGCTTTCAGGCGCAGGCCGCAGAACAGCGCCGCCAGGGCGTAGAACACGCACAGGCCGATGATCCCGGCCAGGCGATAACTGTCCCACAAGAGGATCAGCACCAGCGCCGACAGCCCCACCAGCAACAGCAGGGCAAACACCAGGGCCAGCCCGGCGAACAGCAGCAGGCTGACGGTGCGGGCTTTCTGCTCCTGCAACTCGATGCCGAACAGCTCTACGTGGCTGTGCAGCAGGCCCAGCACCGCGGCTCCCAGACGCCGGGAGGACGCGCTTGGACCGCTGCCGGAGGAAGTGGATTCGCCGATAGCCATATCAGCGCCGCGTCGCCAGCAGGCCGATCAGAAAGCCCACGCCGGCTGCGATCCCGACCGACTGCCAAGGGTTGCTCTGCACGTAGTCCTCGGCGGCGGTGACGGCGGCCTGGCCGCGCTGGCGCAGGGATTCCTCGGTCAGTTGCAGGGTTTCCCGGGCCTTGAGCAGGCTGTCGTGGATCTGTTCGCGCAGTTCATCGGCCTGGTCGCCAGCCAGGGTCGCGGTGTGTTCCAAGAGACGCTCCGTGTCACTGACCAGTGCCTGAAAATCCGCCATCAGCACTTCTTGAGCCGTCTTCGCCGTTTTGCTGGCCATGGTTGTTTCTCCGTTGGTTGCGTGTGTGAGCTATGAGTGTGAGCCCTGAGTGAAGGTTCACTGTAATTGCCTGGTACAGCTTTTGCTTTGTCCTGGTGCGCAAGACATGAGGCTTGCGCCGAAAACGAGCGAGGGTGGCGCGCTAGCCCGCGTAAACCCTGGCCGAAAAATCATAACCTTAAGGTCAATCTGCTTTCCGTGGTCCTGCGTCCGCTGCCTGGCGCGCCAAAACGGTTCACCGACAGCGCGGATCGCGCGCCCCGGGGACCAACTTGGTGCAAGGTCGGCTGCAGGGCGCGGGAGATGATGGCCGATTTCGGATCTGCCTACTCCATGGAAAATCTGCAAAGCGCTGTGGACACCCTGGTCCACGGTTCCAACACCCTGTTCATCCTGATCGGGGCGGTCATGGTCCTGGCCATGCACGCCGGTTTTGCCTTCCTTGAAGTGGGCACCGTGCGGCTGAAAAACCAGGTCAATGCGCTGTCGAAAATCCTCAGTGACTTCGCCGTCTCGACCCTGGCCTATTTCTTTATAGGCTATTGGATCTCCTACGGCGTGAGCTTCCTGCAACCGGCAGCGGTGATCAGCGCCGATCACGGCTATGGCTTGGTGAAGTTCTTCTTCCTGCTGACCTTCGCCGCGGCGATCCCGGCGATTATCTCCGGCGGCATTGCCGAGCGCGCGCGTTTTGTGCCGCAATTGTGCGCCACGGTGCTGATCGTGGCCTTCGTCTACCCGTTTTTCGAGGGGCTGGTGTGGAACGGCAACTTCGGCGTGCAAGCCTGGTTGCAGCAGCGCTTTGGCGCTGGGTTCCATGATTTCGCCGGGTCGGTGGTGGTGCACGCCATGGGCGGCTGGCTGGCGCTGGCGGCGGTGCTGTTGCTGGGACCGCGCAACGGCCGTTATCGCGACGGCAAGCTGGTGGCCTTCGCGCCGTCGAGCATTCCGTTCCTGGCCCTGGGGTCGTGGATCCTGATTGTCGGCTGGTTCGGCTTCAACGTGATGAGCGCCCAGACCCTGCAAGGGGTCAGCGGCCTGGTGGCGGTGAACTCGCTGATGGCCATGGTTGGCGGCACCGTGGCGGCATTGATTGTCGGGCGCAATGACCCGGGCTTCCTGCACAACGGGCCACTGGCCGGGCTGGTGGCGATCTGCGCCGGTTCGGATCTGATGCACCCGGTAGGAGCCCTGGTGACCGGGGCGATTGCCGGGGCCTTGTTCGTCTGGTGCTTCATCGCCGCCCAGAGTCGCTGGAAGATCGACGACGTGCTCGGGGTCTGGCCGTTGCATGGCCTGTGCGGGGCATGGGGCGGGATTGCCTGCGGGATCTTCGGCCAGAGCGCGTTGGGCGGCTTGGGTGGGGTCAGCCTGGCCAGTCAGGTGTTCGGCACCGGCCTCGGGGTGCTGGTGGCGCTGCTGGGCGGCTTTGCCGTGTATGGCCTGATCAAGGCCGCCTGCGGGTTGCGCCTGACTCAGGAGCAGGAGTACTACGGCGCCGACCTGTCGCTGCACAAGATCGGGGCGGTGAGCCAGGACTGAGATACCGGCGGCCTGGGCGGCGCAACGCCCAGGGCCATGGCAGGGCGGCCTCAACCGCCCTGCAGGCGGGCTTCGCAGGCCTCGATCGCGGCCTGGGAGCCGGACACCAGTACCCGGTCGCCGGCCTGCAGGCGCGGTGCCGGGTTCAGCGGCAGGTCGCTGCCGTTGCGTTGCACGCCTTGTACATCCACTCCCAGGGCTTCCAGGCCGAGCTCTTGCAGCAGCCGGTTGCAGGCGTGGGCGTCGGCGTCCAGGTTCACCGCGTGCATCTGTACCGCCGGCGGCTCGTGATTGTCCTGGGTGGTGCTTTGCGCGCCGTGGTAGAAACCGTGCAGCAGGCGATAGCGGCTGTGGCGCACGTCGTCCACGCTGCGTTGTACCCGCTGTTCCGGCAGGCCGAGCATGATCAGTGCGTGGGAGGCCAGCATCAGGCTCGACTCCAGCAATTCGGGCACCACTTCGTTGGCACCGGCGGCCTTGAGTTCGATCAACTGGCTGTCGTCCCGGGTCCGCACCAGGATCGGCACGTTGCGGTCCAGGCGCCGCGCGGCCTTGAGTACCGTCAGGGCAATGTCGGTCTTGTCCACGGCAATCACCAGCAGGCGGGCCCGCTCCAGGCCCACCGCGGCCAGCAGGTCGCCACGGCGGCAATCGCCGTAATGCACGCAGCTCTCTGCCGCCGAGGCTTCCTGGACCCGCACCGGATCATCGTCCAGAGCAATGAAACGCAGTTGCTCGTGACGCAGGAAGCGCCCGATGGACTGGCCGACCCGGCCATAGCCGCAGATCACCACATGGCCCTGCAGTTCGGCGTTCTGCGCGCTGATTTCCTCCAGTTGCGCGGCCTGGTTGGGCTTGCGGTGCAGGCGCGCGGTGATCATTGGCGCGGCCCGCAGCAACAGAGGGGTCAGCAGCATCGAACTGAAGGTGGCGGCCAGCAGCAGGCTGCTCAAGTGGGACGGGATCATCTGGGTCAGTTGCATCTGCGCCATCAGGGCGAAGCAGAATTCGCCGCCCTGGGCCAGGGCCAGGCCGCTGCGCCAGGCCGTCTCACCGTCGCTGCCGCGCAGCTTGAGCAGGATCGCCACCACGCTGCCCTTGATCAGCAGCAGGGCCAGGGTCAGGCCGAGGATCAGCAGGCTGTGATCGATGAACAGCTGCAGGTCGATGAGCATGCCGATGCTGACGAAGAACAGTCCCAGCAGGATGTCGCGGAACGGGCGGATATCGGCTTCGATCTGGTGCCGGTAATGGCTTTCTCCCAGCAGCATGCCGGCGAGGAAGGCGCCCAGGGCCGGCGACAGGCCGAGCAGGTGGGTGAGCCAGGCGGTCAGCAGCACGATCACCAGGGCCAGTAGCACGAAGAGTTCGGCGGAGTGGGAGGCGGCGACTTCATGGAACAGCCGCGGCAGCAGCCAGCGACTGGCCAGCAGCAGGCCGAAGAACAGCACCAGGGTCTTGCCCAGCGTCGCCGGCAGGGCCCAGTACCAGGCGTGCTCGCCGTTGCCGGCGAAGACCGGCACCAGGGTCAGCAGCAGTACCGCCACCACGTCCTGGAACAGCAGTACGCCGATGGCGTTCTGCCCGTGGCTGCTGAAGATCTCGCCGAGACTGGTCAGCTCCTTGCTGACAATCGCGGTGGAGGACAGGGCCAGCCCGGCGCCGAGCATCAACGCCGAGGTCAGCGGCATGCCGAACAAGGCCAGCAGCACCCCCAGGATCAGCCCGGTGCACAGCACTTGCAGGCTGCCCAGGCCAAACACCACATGGCGCAGGGCGAGCATCTTCGACAGGGAGAATTCCAGGCCCAGGGAGAACAGCAGGAACACCACGCCCAATTCGGCCAGGTCCGGCAATTCTTCACTGTCGTTGACCCAGTCCAGGGCGGTGGGCCCGACCATCAGTCCGACGGACAGGTAGCCCAGGACCGGCGGCAGGCTCAGGCGCCGGAACAGCGCGATGACCACCAGTGACGAGGCGAGAATGATCAGCAGATTGGCAAACAACGGGCATCTCCGGACAAGGGGGCGGGCAGGGCAAAGCCTAGAGGCAAAAAAGCCGCGAGGATCGCTTGGACGGCAAGAAAACACCCTGACACATGTCATTCTTTGTCGAGAATGCCTCATGTTCACGAGCCTCAGGAACTGTCTGGCCGGGGGCTGTCCGCCGGCCCGAGCATTCTCGGAGCAGAGCCATGCGGGGCACGGCCCCTGGGCTGGCCAGGGCCGGGAGCGGGTCGACGGCTTGCCTGCTCGCGCCTAAAATAAGCACCTGTTCTTCACACGGTTGCCCTGTCATGCCCCCTGAATGCCAATTGTTCGGCACCCTTGGTTGCCATTTGTGCGAACTGGCCGAGGCCGAGTTGATGCCGCTGGTGGAGCACGGCCTGATGGTCGAGCTGGTGGATATCGCCGAGAGTCAGGAGCTGTTCGAAACCTACGGCCTGCGCATTCCGGTGTTGCGCCGCGTGGACAACGGCGGCGAGCTGGGCTGGCCCTTCGATGCCGAGCAGGTGGTGGCGTTCCTGCGCTGACCCCCTGCAGGCCGGGGTGCGACTTCCGCCTGTCGCCCGTCCCCGGAATTCGTTGGCGATATCCGTCGATTCGGTTACTGTATGCATATACAGTTATCGAGGAGTCTCGCCATGTCTCTCACTTTCCTGACCGGTTCCGAACGCTCGCAGCCCTTGCCAGCCCGTTTCCTGGAGCAGGGTGACGGCGACTGTGCCTCCCCGGCCAGTGAGCCCATCGGCAACGGTTTTTCCCTGGATCGGACCCTGGGGCTGGGAGCTCCGCAGATCCATGGCCTGCTGGTGGATGACGACAACCTGCTGGGGTTCGGCATCTATCCCGGAGATCGGCTGATCGTCGATCGCTCGGCCACTCCGGTGGTGGATCAGTACCTGGTGGTCAGGCCCCGGGGCGCGGCTGAATACTCCCTGCGCTTGCTGGCGCCCGATCCTCGTGGCGGCCTGTTGCTCAAGGCGGCGCGGCCTTCAATTCCCTCCATGGCGCTGGATGACCCGGACTCGATCGAGATCTGGGGCGTGGTGCTGTGGGTGGTCAGTTATGTGGGGCGCAAGCAGCCCTGATGGATGTGGCGCACGCTTCGAATCGTTAAAGGAATACATGATGGTCAATGTCGAACAACTGAAAAACAGCGTGAACGGCATGTCTGCCGATGTGGTTCGGGAGGCGGTGCTAGAGCTGCGCCTGGATGGACTGGTCACCGAAGGCAAGACGCCCTTCAACAAGTTGCATTTCAACACCTGCTTTGCCGAGATCGAGGCCCTGTTCCAGCGTGCCGGTTACCATCGGCAACTGGATGTGGTGGGCTACCAGGGGCTGCTGTACGCCCTCTATGATCCGGGCCGCTGGGAGGCGGTGGATGTGTTGCGCTGGCTCAAGGAGTTCACCGAGGCTGCCGCGCAGGCCCAGCATTCCTGCGCTTGAGGCCGGCAAACTGATCCTAGGTTTCCTGGGGGCTGCTGTTGGATAATGCCGCCTCGCATTGAACCCTCGAGCTTTGTCATGTCCTCCGCGAGTTTTTCTGCTGCACAGCATCAAGCCAGCACCTTGTACCTGCCCCCCGGCTCCTGGCCGACGGTGCTGGACTGCCTGTGCGATCACTTCAAGGCCATCAGCCGCGAGCAATGGCTGGATCGCATCGCCCGTGGTCGGGTGCTGGACGGGCATGGCCAGCCCATCAGTGTGGATCTGGCCTATCGCGAAGGCCTGCGGATTCATTATTTTCGCGAGGTGCCGGACGAGAAGGTAATCCCGGTGCAGGAGAGCATCCTCTATGCCGACGAGCATCTGGTGGTGGCGGACAAACCGCATTTCCTCCCGGTCACACCGTCGGGGGAGTATGTCGAGCAGACCCTGCTGCGCCGTCTGATCCGGCGCCTGGACAACCCGCACCTGGTGCCCTTGCACCGTATCGACCGACACACCGCCGGGCTGGTGCTGTTTTCCGCCGATCCCGGCAGTCGTTCGGCCTATCAGGCGCTGTTCCCGACCCGGCAGATCGAGAAACGCTACGAGGCCATCGCCGGCGCCTTGCCGCACCTGAGCTTTCCCCTGGTGCACAAAAGCCGCCTGGTGGACGGCGAGCCGTTCTTCCGCATGCAGGAAGGCGCGGGGGCAAGCAACACCGAAACCGCCATCGAGGTCAGGGAAAAGCACGGCGACCTGTGGCGTTACGCGCTGTACCCGGTGACCGGCAAGAAGCATCAGTTGCGCGTGCACATGAGCGCACTGGGGGCTGCGATCTGCAACGACCCTTTCTACCCCGAGGTGCTCAAGGATGCCGAGGACGATCATGCCAGGCCGCTCAAGCTGTTGGCCCAGGGGCTGCGTTTCATCGATCCGCTGACCGGACAGGAGCGCGAGTTCGAAAGCCGCATCCGCCTGCAGTGGTGAAAACCGTTTCGCAGAAACAATAAAACCCGCACCAGGCGGGTTTCATTGCATGCAGATCGATAGCCGTTGGGCTTACAGCTCCTTGACGGTACGGACCTGATCCTTGTTGATTCGGGTGCGCTTGCCGTCCAACTGCTCGAACTCGTAGAAACCCGAGTCCTTGTCGTATTTGGGGGTGTCGACGGCCTGGATTTCGCGACCGTCATTCAAGGTGATCACTGATGGCGAAGCGCAACCAGCGAGCGTAGCCAGGCCCAGTGCGAGCATGAAAGTGGCGAGGGTCCGATGAGTCATTGTGTGTCTCCGAAATGAGTACTTTTGAGTGCTGGTCTTCAGACGTATGGAGCGTCTGCAAGTTCCTTGGTCGGGTGCATTCTGCCACGTTGCCAGACAGATCGTAGGCGTTAAGCGAGTTATCTTGATTTGTGTTGCGTGCCTGGTCTCGTAGGCGCATGCCTGGCCCTGGCGGCCCGCACAGTCCCCAGGGGGATTGCCGGACGCCAGGGGCGGTGGGTCGGAGCGCTGTGATATAACACCGGGCTGTTTCTCTCACCTCAGGATCGAGCCTATGAAAGCCAAGGCTGATGTACCTTTTGTTCCCCTGAACATTGCGGTGTTGACCGTCAGTGATACCCGCACCCTGGAAACCGACACCTCCGGACAGGTCTTCGTCGAGCGTCTGGGCGCCGCAGGTCATCGTCTGGCCGCACGGGTGTTGCTCAAGGACGATCTGTACAAGATCCGCGCCCAGGTCGCCACCTGGATCGCCGACGAACAAGTGCAGGTGGTGCTGATCACCGGCGGTACCGGCTTTACCGGTCGCGACAGCACTCCTGAAGCGGTGGCCTGTCTGCTGGACAAGCAGGTCGACGGTTTCGGTGAACTGTTCCGGCAGATCTCGGTGGCCGACATCGGTACTTCCACCGTGCAGTCCCGCGCGCTGGCCGGGCTGGCCAACGGCACCCTGGTGTGCTGCCTGCCGGGCTCCACCAATGCAGTGCGCACCGGCTGGGATGGAATCCTCGCCGAGCAGCTGGATTCACGCCACCGGCCGTGCAATTTCGTTACCCATCTGAAACAGGTGGCGGCTTGTGAATCCCGTGGGTAAGCCGGGCAAGCTCGGCGCCTTGATGCCGGTTGAGGAGGCGCTGGAGCGTTTGCTGGCCATGGCCGCGGCGGCGCCGATTGTCGAGCGTGAACAATTGCCCCTGGCGGCTACTCAGGGCCGGGTGCTGGCCGAGGCACTGATCTCCAGCCTGGACCTGCCGCCCTGGCCCAACAGCGCCATGGACGGCTACGCCTTGCGCCTGGAGGACTGGAAGGGCGAGCCCTTGCCGGTCAGCCAGCGGATCTTCGCCGGACAGTCCCCCGAACCGTTGCAACCGGGAACCTGCGCGCGGATCTTTACCGGCGCGCCGGTGCCGGCCGGCGCGGATTGCGTTGAAATGCAGGAAAACGCCCAGGTTCAGGACGATCAGCGGGTGCTGTTCACTCAATCCTTGAAGGTCGGCCAGAACATCCGTCCCCAGGGGCAGGAAACCACGGTGGGCGAGCAGGTGCTGGCGGCCGGGACACGGCTGGGGCCGATCGAGCAGGGGCTCGCGGCTTCCCTGGGATGTGCCGAACTGGCCGTGGTGCGGCGGGTCCGGGTGGCGGTGCTGTCCACCGGTGACGAGTTGGTGGAGCCGGGCCAGGCCCTGGGGCCCGGGCAGATCTACAACAGCAACCGGGTACTGCTGTGCAGCTGGTTGCAGCGCCTGGGCTGCGAAGTGCTGGACGCGGGCATCCTGCCCGATGATCTGCCTGCGACCCGCCAGCGCCTGGCGGAGTTGGGCGAGGTCGATCTGATCCTCTCCACCGGCGGGGTGTCGGTGGGGGAGGCGGACTTTCTCGGTATGGCCCTGCGGGAAGCCGGCGAACTGACGCTGTGGAAGCTGGCGATCAAACCCGGCAAGCCCCTGACCGTCGGCCATTTTCGCGGTGTGCCGGTGATTGGTCTGCCGGGCAACCCGGCTTCCACTCTGGTGACCTTCGCCCTGCTGGCGAGGCCCTATTTGCTCCGACGCCAGGGCGTGCAGCAGGTGCAGCCAATGCGCTTCCAGGTGCCTGGTGGTTTTGTCTGGCCCCAGCCGGGCAATCGTCGCGAGTACCTGCGCGGCCGCCTGGAGAACGGGCGAGCGATCATCTATCGCAACCAGAGCTCGGGGGTGTTGCGCAGCGCGGCTTGGGCGGAAGGGCTGGTGGAAGTGCTGGAAGGTCGGACCCTGGAAGAGGGCGATTGGGTCAGCTTCATCCCGTTGAGCGAGGTGCTGGATTGATCGAGCGCGGGGCCGCTTCGGTGTCGGGCCCGCGCCTCGTGGTTCAGCGCAGCAGGAGCAACAGCAGCAGGCCGAAACGGCTGTGCAAACCCCAGCTCACCAGCCCCGCCAGTATCGAGGCGGCCAGCGTCAGCCAGCCCACGCCCTTGAGTATCGACAGCAGCCTGGAGTGATGCGCTTGCGCCTCGCACGAGAGTGGCAGCTCGAACTCCGGTGACGGGTGTCCCGTCAGCCAGGAGCTGTCCTTGATGCGGGTGAGGGGTGAATGCCCTCGTGGATAAAACCCTTTGTCGTTCATGACGATTCACTTCCCTGTATGAGGCATCAGTGCCTGGCATGCACAGTCACTGATTGGCTCGACAGGGTCAATTCAGGCAATTCTCATTCTGCGGTCAGAAAATTTACTTTAAATCCTGCACCTTTTTTCCGGTCCTCAGGGCTGGCGGGCCGGACTCATGGGCTCGACGCTATTTCAGCGGGTGCCAGGGGTGATCGGGGCCCGGCCATACAGGTCGTTGAAGCGCACGATGTCGTCTTCGCCCAGGTATTCGCCGCTTTGTACTTCAATCATGACCAGATCGATGACTCCGGGATTGCTCAACTGGTGGGGGCGCCCGGGTTTGATAAAGGTCGATTCATTGGTGTCGAGCAGCAGTTCGTCTTCTCCGTTGATCACCCGGGCCATGCCGCTGACCACGATCCAGTGCTCGCTGCGGTGGTGATGCATCTGCAGGGACAGTGAGGCGCCGGGCTTGACCTCGATGCGCTTGATCTTGAAGCGCGGCCCTTCCTCGAGCACGGTGTAGGCGCCCCAGGGGCGGTTCACGGTGCGGTGCAGCCGGTAGGCATCGTGGCCCAGGCGCTTGAGCTCCTGGGCGATCAGTTTGACGTCCTGGCTGCGCTTGCCATCGGCGATCAGCAGCGCGTCCGGGGTGTCGACGATGATCAGGTTGTCCAGGCCGACGGCGCCTACCAGGCGCTGGCGCGAATCGATGTAGCAATTGCTGACCTCGTGCAGCACGGTTTCACCGGTGCACTGGTTGCCCTGTTCGTCCGCCGGGATCAGCTCGCGCACCGCCTGCCAGGAGCCGATATCGCTCCAGCCGAGCTGGCAGGGCACCACGGCGACTTTCTTCGAGCGTTCCATCACCGCGTAGTCGATGGAGATGTCCGGCGCCTGGGCGAAGCTGTCGCTCTCCAGTTCCACTTGCAACTCGTGCGGGCCTTCCTTGCGGTAGCTGCGCTCCAGGCAGTGCTCGACGGCGCTGAGCACTTGCGGCACGAACTCCCGCAGCTCCTGAAGTATCACGTCGGCGCGCATGCAGAACATTCCGCCATTCCACAGATGCTGGCCACCCTCGACGTAGCGCTGGGCCGTGGCGGCATCGGGTTTCTCGATAAAGCGCCTGACCTGGAAGCTGTGGTCGTTCAGAGCCTGACCTTTCTCGATATAGCCGAAGCCGGTTTCCGCATGGGTGGGCACCAGGCCGAAGGTTACCAGCCTGCCTTGTTCGGCCAGAGGCCGGGCGTTGTCCACCGCGGCGACAAATGCCGCGACATCCTTGATCAGGTGGTCGGCAGGCAGTATCAGCAGTTGTGCGTCAGCACCATAGCGTTGACTGACGTGCAGCGCCGCAGCAGCGATGGCCGGCGCGGTGTTGCGGCCAAAGGGTTCGAGGATGAAGTCCAGCTCGATCCGGGTCTGGTTCAGCGGACGGTAGTCGTCCAGGGTGCGGAAGAACACTTCACGGTTGGTCACCGTCAGCAGCCGCTCGACGTCCTTGAGGGCGGCAGCGCGGGCGAAGGTTTTCTGCAGCAGGCTGTCGCCGTCGGGCAGGCGCATGAAGGGTTTGGGCGTGGCCTCGCGGGATACCGGCCACAGGCGGGCGCCGGCGCCGCCAGCAATGATGCAGGGAATGAGAGTGCTCACTCAGTAGGTCTCGCGGGACATGATGATGGGCGCCATGGTGCGCCAGTGGATGCACAGATCAAAGCGGATTGAGCAGTTTTCGCTGTGGCGCGAAGGGATTTCGCCAGGTTGGGTGATTTTTCCGGGCTGTCGGTTGAGGTCGCTCAGCCATCGGTTGCGCCAGCCAGGGGCAAGCGGCTGCAGGTGCTGAGGGGGCGGCAGCAGACTCATCCTGATCAGAGACGGGCCGCCCTGACAGATCCGCCGCCGGTAAAAATTAATCGACGGGACAGACTTTTTTCGCCTTGCCCAGGGTCAACATCCTTCAAGGATTCAATAACCGGAGTCATGGCTGATGAGTGAGCGCAAGGCATTGCTGATACTGCACGGCAAACAAGCCCTCAACGAAGAGGTCCGCGCGGCGGTCGAGGCCAAGCGGGCCGAGGGCTGGGCGTTGTCGGTGCGGCTGACCTGGGAGGCGGGGGATGCCCGGCGCCTGGTAAATGAAGGGCTGGCCGCCGGCCACACGCGGCTGATTGCCGGGGGCGGTGATGGCACTTTGCGTGACATCGCCGAGGCCCTGGCCAACGCGCCGAATCCGGCCAGCCTGGTGCTGTTGCCACTGGGCACGGCCAATGACTTCGCCCGCGCCGCCGGGGTGCCACTGGAGCCAGCCGCTGCCCTGGAACTGCTGGAGGTTGCTCCTCGGGCGGTCGATTTGGGGGAGGTGGGCGGGCAGATATTCCTCAACATGGCCACCGGCGGCTTCGGCAGTCAGGTGACCGCCAACACCTCGGAAGACCTGAAGAAAGTCCTCGGCGGCGCTGCTTATCTGTTTACCGGGCTGTCGCGCTTTGCCGAGTTGAGCGCGGCCTATGGCGAGTTGCAGGGGCCGGATTTCCACTGGCGTGGCGAACTCCTGGCCCTGGGCATCGGCAATGGCCGTCAGGCGGGGGGCGGGCATGAGCTGTGTCCGGGTGCCCTGGCGGATGACGGTTTGCTGGATATCAGCATCCTGCCGGCCCCGCAGGAACTGGTGGGCACGTTGAAGAACCTGCTGGCCGGCGGCCTGGGGATCGACAACATGTTTGTTCGCGCGCGTCTGCCCTGGGTCGAGATCAAGGCTTCGCGGGGGCTGGACATCAATCTCGATGGCGAGCCGCTGCAGGGCGACACCTTGCGCTTCAGCGCACGTCCGGCGGCCTTGCAGGTGCACTTGCCGGCGGACTCGCCGTTGCTCGGCGGTACGCCTTAGGTCAGTCGTCGAGGCTGATGATCTGTTCGCGCACGGCGAACAGCACCAGGCCGGCGACATCGAAGATCTGCAGGCGTTTCATGATCTGCGAACGGTGGGTTTCCACGGTCTTGATGCTCAGACCCAGGCCCAGGGCTATCTCCCGGGTGGACTTGCCGCGCACGATCAGCCGCAGGATTTCCAGTTGGCGGGCGGTCAGGTTGTGATTGTCCACCGGCTGCGGCGTGTGTTTCTGGGCCCGGGTCAGGGCCTGGGTGATCACTGTGTGGGCGATGGCCGGGCTCAGGTAGCGTTCGTTGTTGCGCAGGGCTTCCAAGGCATGTTCCAGCTCGGTGGCGGTGGTGTCCTTGAGCAGGTAGCCATGGGCGCCGGACTCCAGGGCCTGCATGATCAGGGCCGGATCGGTGTGCATCGAGAGGATCAGGACCTTGCTTTGCGGGTGCAGCGCCTTGAGCCGGCGCAAGGCGTCGAGGCCGCCGATGCGCTTCATCGACAGGTCCAGCAGGATGATGTCCGGGCGCAACTGCTCGACCATTTCCAGCAGGTGCGCGCCGTCGTCGGCCTCGCCGATCACCGCGTATCCGGGAATGTCCATGACCAGGGCTCGCACGCCAGCCCGGATGAGCGAGTGGTCATCCACCAAGAGTAAATTACAGGTCAATGGGAAACCTTATTCGTGCTGGCCCGTTCCAGAGTGCGGGGGGCCCAGGGAAAGAGTGCTTCGATCTGGGTGCCTTGGTCGGCTTCGCTGGTGACTTTCAGCAGGCCGCCCAGTTGGCTGATTCGTTCCTGCATCCCGGCCATGCCGCGCTGGCCCTGGGCCCCCGGATCGCTGGCTGGGGCGAATCCCTGGCCGTCGTCGCTGATGAACAGCGAGAGGCCTTCGGGCAAGCGCTGCAGGCGCACCAGCAGATTCTTGGCCCGGGCATGACGCAGCATGTTGGTCACGGCTTCCTGGGTGATGCGAAACGCCGCCACCGCCATCTCCTCGGGAATTCCCGTCAGGCGCTGGCGGCATTCCAGGCTCCAGTGCACCGAAGTGTTTTCCAGGGTCTTGAGCAGATGGGCGCGCAGACTGGCTTCCAGGCCCAGGCTGGTCAGTTGCCGGGGGTTGAGAATGGCGGACACGTCGCGAACCTTGGCCAGAGTCTCTTCCAGGGTGGTGGCGAGCACGGTGCAGGGTTGCTGCAAGTCTTCCGGCAGGCGGCGCTTGAGCCAGTCAGTCTGCAACTTGGCCGCGGTCAGCAGTTGGCCAATGTCGTCGTGCAGCTCCCGGCTCAGGCGGTGGCGTTCATTTTCCTTGACCTTGAGCAGGCGCTCGGCCAGTTCCTGAGGCTGGAATCGGATGGACTTTCGCGAAGAACCGTAGTGCATCCAGATGCAGGCCAGCGCCGCGATATTGACTAAAAGCAGGGGCAGGGGCACGGGGCGGCCCAGGCTGTAGATCAGCACATTGCCCAGGCTTGAGCCGGAGCACAGCAACAGGCTGAACCAACGCAGGTGATCACGGGAGGGAGGCCAAGAGAAGAATGACTTGAGGCTGGCGTACATAGCGGATGGAGCCAATGAATGTTCGCTGCGAAGTGCCCGGTCAGGTATGGATGACGAGGCTTGTTTGAGAAACAGTATTATTTGAATTGCCGGCTTCGATCAATGCAGTGTGTTGCTCTTGCAGAAGCCGCGTAGTGACTGTCGACATTGGAATCAAAGTGCCATTATCTGGGTCCGTTTATCCGCCGCATAATACCACCGAACATACCGTTGGTCGCGTTTATGCGCGCAGGTATATATGTCTTAAAAGTCAGGAATATCGGGCTCAGGCACGTTTGTGCCAGGTACTCTGCGGGTTTTGGAGGGCCAAGTGCCAATAGGACTTTTCGTTGAATTTGCGCGTGCAAATATGGATTGGAACTGTAAGTCCGGCCGGTGCTAGTTGGTTTTTTTGCAACGATGCTGTCGTTGTTGAGTATGAAATATTCAATAACGACTCATTACTTGTCCTTGGGCCTTATGTTGTATCGATATTCTGTGTTGGCGATCGAAGATAGCGGCTTTATCGGCCACCGGTTGGCGCAAGTGCACTTTCAATGGCTGCAGGACGGGTAGGCGCAGGTGCAGTTCTGTGTCACTTGTTGGGTAAGCTCGCCGATCAGCATGAGCTGTTCGCTGTCATCCAGATTGAGTTGGCCATTGTGCGGATCGACCAGTTCCAGTTGCCAGGCCATCAGGGTCAGGCAGCTCCTCAAGGCATCGAGGATCGGGTCGTTGAGGTCCACCGGGTGCGCGGTGCGTTCGAGCACGCCGTGGATGTGCAAGGCGAACTCGGCCAGCGGACTGATGGCGTGGCGCGCTGCGATCTGGGCCAGGGACTGCAGGCTGGCGAGCAGGCAGTTGATTGCCTCTTCGTCGTTTCTGATCAGGTTCAGATGGCTCAGGCAATCTTCCGATTTCGCCAGCAGGGCCTGGGCTTCGAGCAGGAACTCAGGCAGGGGGGGCGCGCATTCGTGGCTGTCCTTTAGCATGCTTATCTCCATGACTTCGTGTCCGATGAGGGGATAGGGCTCTGGCTGAAGGGGGTTAAGGTATGGTGCGCTTTTTCAAATTGTATATAGGATAATTCTGATTTTATTTCCGGGGTTGCAGCCGCAAGCGAGAGACTATTCTCATCGTTTTCGAACGCTGCCCAAATACCGGCCACAGCCATGCGGCGCATGGGCGCTGGGGCGTGATGAGCAAGGGTGTTTAGGCTTGAAAGGGTGCTGGGCCACCTTTCTGCGGTCACAAACAAAAGCCTGACTCCGTTCATGCAATGAGAATGGCGTCACATTAATGGCTATTGGATATCGCGAATATCAGGATGGTCCTGATTGTTGCTAGGGGAAACCCTTAGGCGAAGGAACTCCACGCCGAGAATAAGGTCGCGCCGTCGGAGACAGGTGTCGCTGAATTGACGGCCTCAGTAAAGCATGATGTTAATGTGACATCAATGGCTTTCATATGGCAATTTGCATGTGGGTCAAGATACGGCGCAGCCCGCCGATATCTGTCTTTAGTGAATTCATCAGAACAAGCCCAGGAGTCATCAATGGCCGGCATTCTCGACACGGTAGATCAACGCACGCAGCTGGTGGGTGAGAATCGCCTGGAAATCCTCATGTTCCGCCTGGCCGGTCGGCAGTTGTTCGCCATCAACGTCTTCAAGGTTCAGGAAGTCCTGCAACTGCCCAAGCTGACCCTCATGCCCCAGCGTCATCCGTTTGTCTGCGGTGTGGTCAACCTGCGGGGCCAGACCCTGCCGGTGATCGACCTGTCTCAGGCCATCGGTATGCGCCCGCTGGTTCCGGGGCCCAACAGCACCATCATCGTCACCGAGTACAACCGCTCGGTGCAGGCGTTCCTGGTGGGCGGTGTGGATCGCATCGTCAACATGAACTGGGAAGCCATCATGCCGCCGCCCACCAGCGCCGGGCGCCAGCACTATCTGACGGCCATCAGCAAGGTCGACGAACAACTGGTGGAGATCATCGACGTCGAGAAGGTCCTGGCCGAAATCGTCCCCTACAATGCCAAGGTTTCCCGGGACAAGCTCGAAGATCCGGTGCTGGAGCGCGCTCGCGGTCGCGAAGTGCTGTTGGTGGACGACTCCAATGTGGCCCTCTCCCAACTGCGCGATACCCTCGGCCAGCTCGGGGTGAAGATGCATATCGCCAGTGACGGCCTCAAGGCCCTGAACATGCTCAAGGCCTGGGCCGATACCGGGGTCGAGATGACCGACAAACTGCTGATGGTGTTCACCGATGCGGAAATGCCGGAAATGGACGGTTACCGCCTGACCACCGAGATTCGCAACGACCCGCGTCTGCGTGGGCTGTATGTGGTGCTGCACACTTCCTTGTCCGGCAGTTTCAACGAATCCATGGTCAAGAAGGTTGGTTGCGACAACTTCCTTTCCAAGTTCCAGCCGGACAAGCTGGTGGACGTGGTCCGTCAGCGCCTGATGCTGGACGAAGTCAGCGCCTGAGTCCGGGCCTGCGCCGACAGCCGCTCTCCCTGTGCCTTTGTTTGCTCCGAGCGCTGGTATAGGGTGAGCTTTTTTGCTCACACAGGGAGCTGGACATGCGTCTTAGCGCGCTTTATCGATACCCGTTGAAATCCGCCCGGGGCGAAACCCTGCAACAGATCGGCCTGGACAAGCTCGGGCTGCAAGGGGATCGCCGCTGGATGCTGGTGGATGAAGCCAGCGGGCGTTTTCTCACCCAGCGTGCGGTGGCGCGCATGAGTCAACTCTCGGCCCTGTACAACCAGCAGGGTGGCCTGACCCTCAGTGCCACCGGGTTTTCCAGCCTCGAAGTGCCCTTGCCGGACGCCGCGGCGGCCTTGCGTGGAGTGACCATCTGGCAGGACAGCCTGCGGGTTCCCGATGCCGGGGATGAGGCGGCTGCCTGGGTCAGTGAGTTCGTCGGCAAGCCTACCCGCCTGGTGCAGGTACCGCTGGAACGAGCGCGGAGCACCGCCGCCGGCTACGGCAGGGACGATGATCAAGTGGCGTTTGCCGATGGCTTCCCGCTGCTGCTGATTGGCCAGGCGTCCCTTGAAGATCTGTCCAGCCGGGTCGGGCGGCCACTGGAGATGCTGCGTTTTCGCCCCAATCTGGTGATCGAGGGCAGCCAGGCCTATGCCGAGGACCAATGGCGGCGCATACGGATTGGCGACCTTGAGTTTCGCGTGGTCAAGCCGTGCTCGCGCTGCATCCTGACCACCATCGACCCCCAGACCGGCGAGCGCAGCGCCGACCGCGAACCCCTGGCGACCTTGCAGAAGTACCGGGCCCAGGCCGATGGGGCGATGTTCGGGCAGAACCTGGTCAACGACGGCCCGGGTCGTCTGCAGGTGGGGATGCCAGTAACGGTGCTCGAATAACCTTTCGCCGGCCCCAAGAAAAATGCCCGTCTGTTGCGCAGACGGGCATTTTTTATCGGTGATAAAGCCGCAGCGAGTCGATCAGCCGCGGTACTCGCACAGATAAGCGGTGTCCACCGCGACTTTCAGCTGGAACTTGCTGTTGGCCGGGACGTTGAACTGGCTGCCGGCAGGGAAGGTTTCCCAATCGGCACTGTCGGGCAGGCGCACGGTCAGCGCGCCGGACACCACGTGCATGATTTCCCGCTGCGCCGTACCGAACTCGTATTCGCCCGGGGCCATGACGCCAATGGTGGCTGGGCCTTCGGCCGTGCCGAAGGCAATCGACTTGACGGTGCCGTCGAAGTACTCGTTGACTTTAAACATGGGCGATTCCTCAAGAAAGGGTCAAAAAGGCTGGCCAGTATGCACAAGGCCTCAAGGGCCGTCACCTGCCGCCATCAAGGAAGAATCAGGGGCAACAGGCGCGCGGTATTGCGCGCATCTTCCAGGGCCCGATGCTGTTGGCCGTTGAACTGCATGCCGGCCAGTTGCAGGGCGGCATTCAGTCCCAGAGGACGTTCCAGGCGCCGGGCCTTGGCAAAGCGCTGCTTGAGGTTCATGTGCGGCACTTCATTCAGCAGGCTGTGCAACTGCTGGTTGTGCCATTCCAGCTGCAACTGCTTGCGGTCGTAGTCGCCCCAGCTGGCCCAACCCTCCAGGCGCGGCCGATGCTGGCCCAGCCAGCGCTCGAACAGGGTCCAGACCTCGCTCAGGGGCGCGGCGCTGTCGATGTTGGCTTGGGTGATATGGGTCAGTTCGCGACAGAACGGCGTCAGCCGAGGGCGTCGCAAGGGGCGGACGAAACGCTGGAAGTGGTCTTGTTCGCGGCCTTGGCGGTTGACCAGGGTGGCGCCGATTTCGATGATTTCCATCTCGCTCACCGGCCAGCCCCCTTCATCCGTCGTGGCTTCCAAATCTATTACCAGCCAGTGGGGCATCGCAAATTCCAGCCTTCAACATCCTGATGAGGCTTGAGCGTAGCCAAAGCTGCAGCATCCGCCTAGTGCTCCATTTCCGGGGCGCCAGCGGGCGCTTGCACCTCCAGAAGGATCTGCCGGCTCTTCACCTGATCACCAAGGTTGACCTGAAGCCGGGTGATCACCCCATCGATCCCGGCCTTGAGTGGGTGTTCCATCTTCATCGCCTCCAGCACCAGCAGCAGTTGGCCCTTGCTGACGCGCATGCCCTCGGTGACTTGCACATCGACGATGGCCCCGTCCATGGGGGCCTTGACGGTGCCGCCATGGGTGTCCGACTGGCCCTGTACCGGCGCGAGGCTCAGGTCCTGCAGGTGCAGGCTGCCACTGGCGCTGCCCAGCCACAGCTCGCCGTCCTGCAGACGGTAGGCGTAGTGGCGCCGGATGCCATTGACCTCCAGGCTGGCCCTTCGGCCATCGGCGGCGCAGATTTTCACCTCGTGCAGCACATCCGCCTGCCGCACCTGCAACCGGCCGGTTGCCGAAGCGCTCAGTTGCAGCGACCACTGCTGCTCACCCAGGCCCAGTCGATAGAGCAGGGGCGCGCCGGCCTGATTGCGCCAGGCGCGAAAGGCCACGCCGTGGTGGCTGGCGCTGTGCTGATAGAACAGCGCTGCGGCGATCGCCAGATCCTTGTCGCCGGGCTCCTGAGGTTGCAGGCTTGGGTCTTGCGCGAAGTGTTCGGCGATAAAGGCGGTGCTGAATCGGCCGCTGGCAAATACCGGATGCCGAAGCAGACCGGCGAGCAGCCGGCGATTGCTCTCGAGCCCCAGCAGCACGCAGTCTTCGACCCCGCGCAAGAGCTTGCGCCGGGCTTCCTCGCGGGTGGCGCCGTGGGCAATCAGCTTGCCCAGCATCGGGTCGTAGAACGGGCTGATCCACTGGCCTTCCTGCAAGCCATGGTCGGTGCGCAGCCCCGGCGCCGGCTCCCAGCGCAGGACCTGGCCGGTCTGCGGCAGGAAGTTCTGCGCCGGGTCCTCGGCGTACAGCCGCACCTCGATGGCGTGTCCCTTGAGCTGCACCTGCTCCTGGCTCAGGGGCAGCGGCTCGCCGGCGGCCACTTGCAGTTGCAGGGCCACCAGATCCAGGCCGGTCACCAGCTCGGTCACCGGATGCTCGACCTGCAAGCGGGTGTTCATTTCCAGGAAGTAGAACCGGCCTCCCGCGTCCAGCAGGAACTCCACGGTGCCGGCCCCGACATAGTTCACCGCGCGCCCGGCCTTGAGCGCTGCCTCGCCCATGGCCCGACGCAGTTCCTCGGTCATCACCGGGCAGGGTGATTCCTCGATGACCTTCTGATGGCGGCGCTGGATCGAGCAGTCCCGCTCTCCCAAGTAGATCAGATGACCGTGGTGATCGCCGAACACTTGCATTTCCACGTGCCGGGGCTCGATCAGCGCCTGTTCCAGAATCAGCTCGTCGCTGCCGAAGGCGTGCAGGGCTTCCGAGCGCGCGGTGCGGATCTGTTCCAGCAGATCCTCGTGCTCCTGCACCAGACGCATGCCGCGCCCGCCACCGCCGGCGCTGGCCTTGATCATCAGCGGGTAACCGATGCGCTGTGCCTCGCGCTGCAGGGTCGCGTCAGCCTGGTCTTCGCCCTGATAGCCCTGGATACAGGGCACACCGGCTTCGAGCATGGCGATTTTCGAACGGCGCTTGCTGCCCATCAACTCAATGGCAGCGGCGCTGGGGCCGATGAAGGTGATGCCGGCGGCGGTGCAGGCGGCGGCGAATTCGTGGTTTTCCGAGAGAAAGCCGTAGCCCGGGTGGATGGCGTCGGCGCCACTGCGACGGGCAGCGTCGAGGATCGCCTCGCTGTTGAGGTATGACTGCTGCACTGGCGATGGGCCGATGTGCAGGGCTTCGTCGGCCATGTGCACATGCAGCGCGTCGGCGTCGGCGTCGCTGTACACCGCCACGGTGCGATAGCCCAGGGCTTGGGCAGTGCGCTGGATGCGGCAGGCGATTTCGCCGCGGTTGGCGATCAGGATCTTGCTGAAATTGGGCATACGGGCTCCCGGGAATCGGTGGAGGGGCGTTCGCCGGCAAGCCGGCTCCAGCCAGGGCTCAGTTGGCCCAGGCCGGTGGGCGTTTTTGCACGAAGGCCAGGGTGCCCTCGACCCCTTCTTCGCCCATGACCGCGTTGGCGAAGTCGCTGGCGGCCTGGTCCAGCAACGGGCCCCGGGGCTGTTCGACACTGGCCAGCAGCAGGGCCTTGGTCGCCGCATTGGCCCCGGGTGCGCAGCGCAGCACCTGGGCCAGCTGCTGCTCAAGGCGTGCCTGCAGAGCCTGGGCATCGGGCTCGACAAAGTGCACCAGCCCCAGGCGCTGGGCCTCGGCACCGTCGAAGCGGGCGGCGGTCAGGGTCAGGCGCCGAGCCTGGGTCAGGCCGATGCGCTGCACCACGAACGGGGCAATCTGTGCCGGCAGCAGGCCCAGGCTGGTTTCCGGCATGCCGAACTGCGCCGATTGCTCGGCAATGGCGATGTCGCTGACACAGGCCAGGCCGAAGCCGCCTCCCAGCACCGCTCCTTGCAACAGGCAAATCAGCACCTGGGGCATTTGCTGCGCCTCTTCCAGCAGGGCGCCGAAGGCCCGGTTCAATTCCCGGTAGGCGGCGCTGCCGTGGGCTCGGGCGCCGGCCATGTCCTTGAGGTCGCCGCCGGCGCAGAAGTGCTCGCCAGCGCCACGCAGAACCAGGGCGCGGACGCTGCGCCGGTCACGCACTGCCGCCATCACCATGCGCAGTTCGGCGACCATTTGCAGGCTCATGGCGTTGCGGCTTTCGGGACGGTTGAGGCGGATCAACAGCACGCCGTTGCGCGACTCCAGCAACAGCGTCTGGCACGCCGGAAGCGGGCTCATTGCTTTTTCCCCGGCAGGATGCCCATGAGTTTGCAGATGATCCCCAGCATGATCTCGTCGGCACCACCGCCGATCGACACCAGGCGCACGTCGCGATAGGCCCGGGCCACCGGGTTGTCCCACATGAAGCCCATGCCGCCCCAGTATTGCAGGCAGCTGTCGCTGACCTCGCGGCCCAAGCGCCCGGCCTTGAGCTTGGCCATGGAGGCCAGGCGGGTCACGTCCTGGCCGCGCACGTACTGCTCGGTGGCCTGGTAGACCAGGGCCCGCAGGCATTCGATTTCGGTGGACAGTTCGGCCAGGCGGAAGTGGATCACCTGGTTGTCGATCAGCGGGCTGCCGAAGGTGCGGCGCTCCCTGCAGTATTCGATGGTGCTGTCGACGCAGTATTCCAGGCCCTTGATCATGTTCGCCGCGCCGAACAGCCGTTCCTCCTGAAACTGCAGCATCTGCATCATGAACCCCGCGCCCTCATGACCGATGCGGTTGCGCTGGGGCACTCGCACATTGTCGAAGAACACCTGGGCGGTTTCCGAGCTGCGCATGCCGAGCTTGTCCAGGTGCGAACTGAGGCTGATGCCGGGAGTGTTCATCGGCACCATGATCAGCGACTTGTTGACATGGGGCTTGTCGTCCGAGGTATTGGCCAACAGACAGATGAAGTCGGCGCTGGGGGAGTTGGTGATCCACATCTTGCTGCCGTTGATCACGTAGTCGTCACCGTCCTTGCGCGCATGGGTCTTGAGCCCGGCGACATCGGAGCCGGCGCCGACTTCGGAGACGCCGATGCAGCCCACCTGTTCGCCGCTGATGGCCGGGCGCAGGAATTGTTCGCGCAGTTCATCGGAGCCGAAGCGCGCCAGGGCCGGGGTGCACATGTCGGTCTGCACGCCGATGGACATGGGAATGCCGCCGCAATGGATGGTGCCGAACTCCTCGGCGGCGACGATGGAGTAGCTGTAGTCCAGGCCCATGCCGCCGAATTTTTCCGGCTTGGAGATGCCCAGCAGCCCCAGCTCGCCAGCCTTGCGGAAGATCTCGTGGATGGGAAAGCGTCCGGCCTTCTCCCATTCCTCGACATGGGGATTGATCTCGCGGTCGACAAAATGGCGCACCGTGCGCCGCAGTTCTTCGTGTTCCTGGGTGAAGATCATGGGGTTCTCCTCAAGTGGGTCAGACCGCGAAATGTCCTGTCAAAACCGCGCCACGCCGAAGCTATTGGGCGCCAATTCCCGCACCTGCGCTTCGTGGCAAATATCCAGCAGGTAGCCCAGCAGCGTGCGGGTATCCCTGGGGTCGATCAGTCCGTCGTCCCACAGGTTGGCGCTGCCATACAAGGCGGTGGACTGGCTGTCGAGCTTCTGCGCGGTGACCTGCTCCAGCATGTCGAGCATCTTCGGGTCGGCTTCCTGGCCGTTCTTCGCATGCTTGGCCTCGGTGACGATGCGCAGCACCTTGCCGGCCTGGGCGCCGCCCATCACCGCCGTGCGGCTGTTGGGCCAGGCGAAGATGAAGCGCGGGTCCAGGCCGCGGCCGCACATGGCGTAGTTGCCGGCACCGTAGGAACCGCCGACAACGATGGTCAGTTTCGGCACTCGGGCATTGGCCACCGCCTGGATCATCTTCGCCCCGTGCTTGATCACCCCTTGCTGTTCGGACTCGGTGCCCACCATGAACCCGGTGGTGTTGTGGAAGAACAGCAGCGGCGTGCGGCTCTGGTCGCACAGCTGGATGAACTGCGCGGCCTTGCTCGCGCCCTGGGGCGTGATCGGGCCGTTGTTGCCGATAAAGCCGCAGGCCCGGCCCTGGATCTGCAAGTGGCCGCACAGGGTCTGGGCATCGAACTCGCCCTTGAACTCCAGGAACTGCGAGCCGTCCGCCAGGCGAGCGACGATTTCCCGGGCGTCGTAGGGCTTTTTCGGGTCAGCGGGAATCAGCCCGAGCAATTCGTCGATGGGGTACAGCGGCTCGTTCCAGGTCCGCGTCGGCTGCACCGGCAACTGGGCATTCCACGGCAGCAGGCTGACGATCTCGCGGACGATGCGGATGCCGTCGGCATCGTTCTGCGCCAGGTACTCGGCGGTGCCGGCGACCTGGGCGTGCATCTCGGCGCCCCCCAGTTGTTCATCGGTGGCCACTTCACCGGTGGCGGCCTTGAGCAGCGGCGGGCCGGCGAGAAATAGCTTGGCCTTGCCGCGCACCACCACCACGTAATCCGAGAGCCCGGGCTGATAGGCGCCGCCGGCGGTGGCCGAGCCGTGGACCACGGTGATCTGCGGCAGGCCCATGGCCGACATTCGTGCCTGATTGGCGAAGCTGCGCGCGCCTTCGACGAAGATTTCCGCGGCGTAGTTGAGGTTGGCGCCGCCGCTTTCCGCCAGGGTCACCACCGGCAACTTGTTCTCCATGGCGATCTGTTGCAGGCGCAGGGATTTCTTCAGGCCGCTGGGGGAAATGGTGCCGCCCTTGATCGCACTGTTGTTGGCCACCACCAGCATGCGCACCCCGCATACATAACCGATGCCGGCGATCAGCCCGCCGCCGGCCTGGCTGCCGTCCTTGTCGTCGTGCAGCTTGTAGCCGGCCAAGCTAGCCAGCTCAAGAAAGGGCGCGCCCGGGTCCAGCAGCAGGTTGAGGCGCTCACGGGGCAGTAACTGGCCGCGCTGGTCGAACCTGGCCTTGGCCTCGGCCGCCTTGTTCAGCAGGTCTTGCTGCAACTGCTGCACCTGTTGCAGGCCCGCCAGCATCGCTTCGCGGTTCTCGGCGAACGACGGGCTGTGGGGATCGAGCTGGGACTGGATCACCGGCATGACTTACTCCTCGCCCTTGAGCACATCGGGCAGGTAGGCCCGGTGAAAACCGTTGTACGACTCACTGTTGTGCGCCTTGCTCAATGGCCAGGCGCGGCTGCCGAGGCTGGCGGCGCCGTCGATGCGCAGGGTACTGCCGCTGATAAAGGCCGCGCCGGGGCTGAGCAGAAACACGATCGCGGCGCTGACTTCCGACTCCGTGCCAATGCGCTTGAGCGGCACGTGCTCGCGCAGGGTGGGGATCACCGCCTTGAACGCACCTTGGTAAGTGTCCATGCCGCTGGAGGCGATCCAGCCCGGGGCCACGGCGTTGACCCGAACCCCGGCATGGCCCCATTCGAAGGCTGCGGTCTTGGTGAAGTTGTCCATCCCCGAGCGCGCCGCGCCGGAGTGGCCCATGCCCGGCATGCCGCCCCACATGTCGGCGAGCATGTTGACGATGCTCCCGCCGTGGCGGCTCATGGACTGGTTGAAGACTTCCCGGGCCATGAGGAAACCGCCCACCAGATTGGTGCGCAACACAGTCTCGAAGCCCTTCTGATTGATCGACGCCAGCGGCGCCGGGTATTGGCCGCCGGCATTGTTCACCAGGCCGTGGATCGGACCAAAACCTTCGATCAGTTGCGCCACCAGGGCCTTGACCGCGTCCTCGTCGCGAATGTCGCAGGCCTGCCAGTGGGCCAGGCCGCCGTCTTCGGCTATTTCCCCGGCCACCTGCTGCAGTTTTTCCGCCTTGCGCCCCACCAGCAGCACCCGGGCGCCGAGGGCCGCCAGTTCATGGGCGGTGCAGCGGCCAATACCGCTGCCGCCGCCGGTGACGATGATGGTCTGGCCGGCAAACAATCGGTCTTTGAAAATCGACTCGTACACCACGGCAACTCCTTTAATTGACGGCGTCGGCGATGCGCTGCGGCACCGGGATCTGGATCTCCAGCAACTGCTGGGCGAAGGCCTTGCCTTGCGGGTCGATGCGCAGGCTGGCGACACCGCCGCCGCCCAGGGCGTTTTCCAGGAGGAAATTGAGGCTGTGGGTGCCCGGCAGGTACCAGCGCTGTACGCGGCCGTGGACTGGGTCGAGCACGTGGCCCATCCAGTCCGCCAGCACTTCGGGAGTCAGGGCTTCGGCGATCCATGGCAGGTAGTCGGGGTGGCGCGCCAGCACGCCGATGTTGCTGTGGTTGCCCTTGTCGCCCGAGCGCGCCACCGCCAGCTTGACCAGGGGCACGCTGGCATCGGGACGGCCTTGGGGCTTGGGCAGTGAATGCGCGGCGGGCAGGGCGCCAGGGTCCAGCGGCCCGGTCCGGGGCAGGGTACAGGGATGCTGCTGGCCGGCAAAGTCGATGTGCAGCTGGCAGGCGTCCTTGTCCAGCAGAAACGAGAACAGACGGATGACCGGATAGACCGTGGGCCGCCCGCCGACAATTCCGGTCAGGCCCGGGGCCATGCCGGTGGCGGCCTGGGCGATTTCCCGGGAGAACAGCACCAGCGCCGCCTTGTGCGGGTGACGTACCGCCAGCTTGATCACCACTTCGCGGCTGTCCTGGCGGCGGCCGTGGGGACCGTAGGTGGCTTCGCTGCCCAGCAGCTCGATATTGACTTCGCTGTAGTCCGGCCAGCCACGCTGGGCAAACATCTCGCGGGTCTTGTCGATAATCGCCTGGCTGACCCGGCGCGCCTTGGCTACTGCATCGATCCCGGCCATCAGGCAACTGGCGGTGCAGCGGAAGCCGTCCGGGTAGGTGGCGCTGACCTTGTACTGGTGGCTGGGGGGCAGGCCCTTGGCGCCCTGCACCGCCACGGCATTCGGCGCTTGCTGATGCAGTTGCACCTCGGAGAAGTCGCACACCACATCCGGAAGCAGGTACGCCTGTGGATTGCCGATTTCGTACAGCAATTGTTCGCCAACCGTCAGCGGGCTGATCAGCCCGCCGCTGCCTGGCGCCTTGCTGACCACGAACCGGCCGTCGGCTTCGACCTCGACGATGGGAAAGCCGATGTGCTCGTAGTCCGGTACGTCGCGCCAATCGGTGAAGTTGCCGCCGGTGCACTGGGCGCCGCATTCGATGATGTGCCCGGCCAGGGCGGCCTGGGCCAGGCGGTCGTAGTCCTGCCACGACCAGTTGAACTCGTGGACCAGGGCGGCGCTGACCACCGCGCTGTCGACGCCGCGCCCGGTGATCACGATATCCGCCCCCAGGCCCAGGGCTTCGACGATGCCCGGGGCACCAAGGTAGGCATTGATGGAGACACACATCGGCGGCAGGGGCGCGCCGCTGAACATCTCCTTGATCCCGGCGCTGGCCAGTTGCTTGAACTGCGGTTGCAGGTCGTCCCCCAGCAGCACGGCGATCTTCAGCGGCACCCCGGCCTGCTCGCAGGCGGCGCGCAAGGCATGGGCGCAGGCGTGGGGATTGACCCCGCCGGCATTGCTGATGACGCGGATCTTCTGTGCATGGATCGAGCCCAGCAAGGGAGCGAGCACCTCGACGAAGTCCGTGGCGTAACCGGCGTTCGGGTCCTTCAGGCGTGCACCGGCCATGATCGACAGGGTGATCTCGGCCAGATAGTCGAACACCAGGTAGTCCAGGCGTGCGCCGTGCACCAGTTGCGCGGCGGCGCTGCAGGTGTCGCCCCAGAAGGCGCTGGCGCAGCCGATTCGTACAGTCTTGGTCATGGCAGGGCTCTCGGAAAAACAACTGCGAGGAGGCTACCAAGCAAGCGCTTGGTTTGTAAATGGGCCGATGGATTCTTCTGCCCAAGCGCTTGCTTGGTGATCCCGGGGAGCTTAAATTGCGCGCGCTACAGCCGGTTTCGGGCTGGGCTCTTGATGAAGTGACGCTAGGAGAACACCGGTGGACGAGCAAAAAGCCTTGCAGGTGGTACGCGAGCTGATTGCCAGCGGGCAAGTGACCGATCCCGACAGTGCCCGGGGCAAACTGTTGCAGACCGCCGCCCATCTGTTTCGCAACAAGGGCTACGAACGCACCACGGTGCGCGATCTGGCCAGCGCGGTGGGCATCCAGTCCGGCAGCATCTTTCACCACTTCAAGAGCAAGGACGACATCCTGCGGGCGGTGATGCAGGAAACCATCCACTACAACACCGCCCTGATGCGCGCCGAGCTGGCCGAGGCCGGCAGCGTGCGCGAGCGGGTGCTGGCGCTGATCCGCTGCGAACTGCAATCGATCATGGGCGGCAGCGGCGAAGCCATGGCGGTGCTGGTGTACGAATGGCGTTCGCTGTCTGCGCAAGGTCAGGCCGAGGTGCTGGCCCTGCGCGACATCTATGAACAGATCTGGCTCCAGGTGCTGGGGGAGGCCAAGGCCGCCGGGTTTATCAAGGGCGATGTGTTCATCACTCGGCGCTTTCTCACGGGCGCGTTGTCCTGGACCACCACCTGGTTTCGGGCCCAGGGCAGCATGACCCTGGAGCAGTTGGCCGAGGAGGCCCTGCTGCTGGTGCTCAAGGATCATTCGCAGGCCGACTGATTCTGCCGTGCAACGTTGTCGAAGAGCCTTAAAGCGCCTAGCTTTAGAGCATTATTTTTCTTTTGTCCGAGGTGGGTTGCCTTGATGTCCTTGTCGCTGCGATCAGCCTTGCGAATGCTCTTGCTGGCGCTGGCAACCCTTTGGGTCTGTCCAGTCTCCTCGGCGCAACTGGTGCGGGTCGCGGCGGCGCATTTTCCGCCCTATACCGTCCGTCCTGAAACCGGTGCCGACACTGGCCTGTTGCCGCAGCTGGTGGAGGCCCTGAACCAGTCCCAGAGCAAGTACCAGTTCGTCCTGGTGCCGACCTCGATTCCCCGGCGTTTCCGCGATTTCGAACAAGGCCGGGTCGACCTGGCGATCTTCGAGAATCCGGCCTGGGGCTGGAAGGACATTGACCACACCAGCGTCGACATGGGCCTGGAGGATGCGGAGATCTTCGTCGCCCAGCGCCAGCCCAATCGTGGCCAGGAGTATTTCGCCGACCTCAAGGGCAAGCGCCTGGCACTGTTCAGTGGCTATCACTACGCCTTTGCCCAGTTCAACGCCGACCCCAAGTACCTGGCCGACACCTACAACGCCACGCTTACCTATTCCCACGACAGCAACCTGCTGATGGTCCTGCGGGGCAGGGCGGACATAGCCCTGGTGACCCGCTCCTACCTCAGCGATTTCCTGGCCCGCAATGTCCAGGACGACGGCCAGTTGCTGGTGTCCCAGCGCATCGACCAGGTTTACCACCACTACAGCCTGATCCGCCCCCAGGCGCCGATCAGCGCCGAGGACTTTGCCGGGCTGCTGCAAAAACTGCGGGACAACGGCCAGATGCGCAAGATCTTCGACCCCTACCGCATCGTCGTGATGCCCGTGCCCCACGCCTGAGCCCCTGGCGCCCCGAGGGGCGCCTAAATTTTTCCCGCCGGCCCACGTCACTTGCTTGAATGCCCTTTGACGGTGAGGCCTGCCATGTCCCTTGTAAGTCCGCTGAGTGTCGAAATCCTGTCGGCGGCCGTGCTATCGGGCATCGATGAGGTTGGCGCCCGGCCTCGGTTGTTCCCGGCATGGCGCAGCCAGGGCCAGGAGTCCTTGGCCCCGGGGCCCCAGGCCGAGCGGCAGGATCAGTTGGCGTTCTGGCTGTCGGCCCAGGTGCACGCGCTGTACCTGGACCCGCCGGGCGCGCCGCCACCGCCACCCGCCCACGCCGATGCCTGTGCCGGGCCAAACCGTTGTCGGTACTGCCGGCAGGACTTCGATCTTTTGCACAAACGTGCCGCGTTGCTGGTGCTGGGGTGCAGTGGCCTGCTGGAGGGGTGAGCGGTGCTCGGCGCTCAGCGCCGGGCGAAGCTATCGGGGCGGTTGCCCGAGACTTTGCGGCAATGCACCAGGGCATCGCGAATCATGAAATTGACCAGGGTCGGCGAGACGCCCAGCTCCTTGGCGATGTCCTTTTGCGGGACCCCGTGCAAGCGATACATCTCGAAGGCATAGCGGGTGTGCGGATTTCGGAGCACCGTGACCGGCCGTTTCGGTTGATCGTGACCGGTCATTTCGCTAACGCGTGACCGCTCATTTCGGTAGCAACGTGACCGATTTTCCGCCTGTTCCGAAACAGGTGGTCACGGCTTACCGAAATCGCCGGTCACGACTTAGCGAAAGCCTTCCCCTTCGTTGCGCATGACCTGATGCGCCGCCATCCTCGACCGATTTCGGGAGAGGAAGATGGCGGCGCCGCGAGTAGCCATGCGAAACATCAAAGAATGTCTGCGCCTCAAGTTTGAGGCCGGCTTGTCCCACGAGAAGATTGCCCGTGCCTTGCAGCTGTCCAAGGGCGTGGTTAGCAAGTACATCGCGGCGGCGCGGGTGGCCGGGCTGGACTGGCCGGCGCTGGTGGCCATGGACGAGGCCGCGCTGGCGGCCGCCTTGTTTGCACCGACGTCGACGAACAAGCCGCGCGGTGAGCGAGTGCTGCCCGATGTGCTGAGCATCCACCGCGAGTTGCGACGCAAGGGCGTGACCTTGCAGCTGCTGTGGGAGGAATATCTCGCCGCGCATGCGGGCCAGCCGACCTACCGCTACACCCAGTTCGTCGAGCACTACCGGCGCTACGCCCAGACGCTCAAACGTTCGATGCGTCAGCTGCACCGTGCGGGCGAGAAGCTATTCATCGACTATGCCGGGCCGACGCTGCCGGTGGTCGACCCGGCCACCGGCGAAGTGCGCCGGGCGCACATCTTCGTCGCCGCCCTGGGCGCCTCGAATTACACCTATGCCTGCGCGACGCCAGGCGAAACCCAGGTGGACTGGCTGACCTCGCTGGGCCAGGCTCTGACCTACTTTGGCGGCGTGCCGGAAATGGTTGTGCCGGACAATCCGCGCGCCCTGGTCGCCCAGCCGGATCGCTACGAGCCGGGCCTGAACCGGGCCACGCTGGAGTGCGCGCGTCATTACCAGACGGTGATCCTGCCGGCACGGCCACGCAAGCCTCAGGACAAGGCCAAGGCCGAGGTGGCGGTGCAGGTGGTCGAGCGCTGGATCATGGCGCGGCTGCGCCATCGGCAGTTCTTCAGCCTGCATGCGCTTAACCAGGCCATCGCCGAGCTGCTGGAGGATCTGAATCGGCGCCCGTTCAAGCGGCTCGATGGCTGCCGGCGCGACTGGTTCGAGCGCCTGGATCGCCCGGCCTTGCGAGCGCTGCCGGTGCATCCCTACGAGGTCGCCACCTTCAAGCGCTGCAAGGTCAGCATCGACTACCACATCGAGGTCAATGGCAGCTTCTACAGCGTGCCCTCCGCCCTGGCCCGGCAGAACGTGGACGTGCGACTGACGGCACACACCCTGGAAGTGCTGCATGGCAACCGGCGGGTGGCCAGCCACCTGCTGCTGGGGCGACGCGGCGCTTACAGTACCCAGCGCGAGCACATGCCCGCGGCGCACCAGGCGCATCGCGAATGGACGCCACAACGCCTGCTCGACTGGGGCGCGCGGATCGGCCCCTACACGCGCCAACTGATCGATCACCAACTGACCCACAAGCCGCACCCGGAGATGGGCTACCGCGCCTGCCTCGGCCTGCTCTCGCTGGCCCGGCGCTATGGCAATGCACGCCTGGAAGCCGCTGCCGAACGTGCCGTACACCTGCGCGCCTTCACCGGGCGCAGCGTGCGCAACCTGCTCCAGCAAGGCCTGGATCAACAGCCGCTGCCCCAGCGTGCCGCCGAAACGACCTTACCCGGCGACCACGAGAACGTCCGTGGCGCCGACTACTACCAACCCCCGCAACAGGAGCTGTTCGATGATGCCGCAACACACCCTGAATCAACTGCACCAGCTACGCCTGGACGGCATGGCCCGCGCCCTGGAAGAGCAATGGACGCTGCCGGCCAGCCACAGCCTGAGCTTCGATGAACGCCTCGGCCTACTGCTCGACCGCGAACTGGCCTGGCGTGACAACCAGCGCCTGGTACGGCTGCGCAAGAAGGCCAAGCTCAAGTACGCCAACGCCTGCCTGGAAGATCTCGACCGCCGCACCGGACGCGCCCTGGACGAGCGTCTGATCGCCACCCTGGCCAGTGGCGACTGGATCCGCCAGCAGCACAACCTGCTGCTGACCGGCCCGACCGGTGCCGGCAAAACCTGGCTGGCCTGCGCCCTGGGCAACCAGGCCTGCCGCCAGGGCTATAGCACCCTGTACCTGCGCACCCCGCGCCTGCTGGAACAACTGCGCATCGCTCATGGCGACGGCAGCTTCGGCCGTACCCTGCAACAGCTGGCAAAGGTCGACGTCCTGGTGCTGGACGACTGGGCGCTAGCCCCGCTGGAGGAAGGAGCCCGGCATGACCTGCTGGAGGTGATCGACGACCGCGCTGGCAGCCGCTCCACCATCCTGACGAGCCAACTGCCCATCGAGCACTGGCACGGCTGGATCAACGACCCGACCCTGGCCGATGCCATCCTCGACCGCCTGGTGCACAACGCCTACCGACTGACGATGAAAGGCGAGTCGCTGCGCCGAAAAAAAGCCGAGGAACAAGCCGCATCGTGACCGATGCGATTACAATCCAGAACCCGCGCAACCGGGGTGGAAGCACCGGTCACGTATTAGCGAAACGCTCGGTCACGTTCACCGAAATCCGCAGCGGGTGCGGCTGGGCAATTCGGTCAGGGCATCGGCAATGTGTTCCAGGGTGGAAAAGTTCATGTGCGAGGTTTCGGGCGAAGCGCCATGAATCACCACATTCAAGCCTTCCTCTTCGGTGCCCGAATACTTCTGCTCCAGCGCCTGCTTGCGGTAATGGTCGATGGCCAGATTGCGCACGATCTGGAACAGGTAGCTGAGCTGGGCCTTGAACGAGGAGGTGATTTGCGGGGCCGACTGCAAGCGGAAAAAGGCGTCCTGGACCACGTCTTCAGCCCGGGACCTGCAGCCGGTAATCCGTGCTGCGATCTTGACCAGGATCAGGCGGTTGTCGACAAAAGCCTGGAGTAACGGTGAATCGCACCTGCTTGTGGATACTGGTTCCGTCATGGAAATCACCTTGTTGCAAAGAGGTAAGTGGGACGTCAGAAAAGTCTGACCTGTCCTACACATCGAGCGACAAATTAGGCTGAATGATAATGATTGTCAATTGAGAAAAAGAACTAATGCTCTCTAGCGGTGCAGATTGAGAACAGCGGCTCATTCAGGGGCCGGAGCGGGTCTTGCCAGGGCCGGTGGGGACTAATTATTTGCCGAGGTCATCCGTTCCCATGGGAGAAAGATTCCGGGCAGCAAGCCCGGGCGTGGCGCCTTGCGGATGCCTGTGACCTGTGGCCAAGCCGTTGATTGTCGGTGGGTGGCCAGGGGCATGGCAGGGCAGGGGCCGCTCTCCATCGCAAGCACACTCCTGGCAGGAAACCCCATGACGGACGCGTTCGAACTCCCCAGCACCCTGGCCCAAGCCCTTCAACGCCGGGCAGTCCTGGCCCCTGATCAAGTGGCGTTACGGTTTCTCGCCCAAGAGCAGGAGCAGAGCGTGGTCCTCAGTTACCGGGACCTGGACCTTCGCGCGCGAACCATTGCCGCAGCCCTGCAAGCCAACGCCCAGTTCGGCGACCGCGCGGTGCTGCTGTTCCCCAGCGGCCCGGACTACGTCGCGGCGTTCTTCGGTTGCCTGTACGCCGGGGTGATCGCGGTGCCGGCCTATCCGCCGGAGTCGACCCGGCGCCATCACCAGGAGCGGCTGCTGTCGATCCTGGCCGATGCCGAGCCACGGTTGCTGCTGACCAGTGCCGGGCTGCGGGACTCACTGTTGCAACTGGATGAACTCAAGGCCGCGGGCGCACCGCCACTGCTGTGCGTGGATACCCTGGCCCCCGGGCTGGCCGAAGATTGGCAGGCCGTTGAGCTCAAGGACGACGACATCGCCTTCCTGCAATACACCTCCGGCTCCACCGCGCTGCCCAAGGGCGTACAGGTCAGCCACGGCAACCTGGTGGCCAACGAACTGCTGATCCGCCGCGGCTTCGGCATCGATCTCAACCCGGACGATGTGATCGTCAGCTGGCTGCCGCTGTACCACGACATGGGCCTGATCGGCGGCCTGCTGCAACCGATCTTCAGCGGCGTGCCCTGCGTGCTGATGTCGCCGGCCTACTTCCTGGCGCGGCCCGTGCGCTGGCTGGAAGCGATCAGCGAGTATGGCGGCACCATCAGCGGCGGCCCGGATTTCGCCTACCGCCTGTGCAGCGAGCGGGTCAGCGAATCGGCCCTGGAGCGTCTCGACCTCAGCCGCTGGCGCGTGGCCTATTCAGGTTCGGAGCCGATCCGCCTCGACACCCTGGAAGGCTTTGCCGAAAAATTCAGCGCCAGCGGTTTTGCGCGCGACAACTTCCTGGCTTCCTACGGTCTGGCCGAGGCCACCCTGTTCGTCGCTGGCGGTGTACGCGGCCAGGGCATCCCGGCCTTGCACCTGGACGACCAGGCCCTGGCGCAGAACCGCGTGGAGCCGGGGCCGGGCAGCGCCATGATGAGTTGCGGTTTCAGCCAGCCTGAACACGCAGTGCTGGTGATGGACCCGCAACAGCTCAGCGAGCTGCCTGACAACCGCATCGGCGAAGTCTGGGCCGCCGGGCCAAGCATCGCCCATGGCTACTGGCGCAATCCCGAGGCCACGGCCAAGACCTTCGTCCAGCATGCCGGCCGCACCTGGCTGCGCACCGGCGACCTGGGCTTCCTGCGCGACGGTGAGCTGTTCATCACCGGGCGCCTGAAGGACCTGCTGATCGTGCGCGGGCACAACCTGTATCCCCAGGACATCGAAAAGACCATCGAGCGCGAAGTGGAAGTGGTGCGCAAGGGCCGGGTGGCGGCGTTCGCGGTCAGCGACCAGGGCCAGGAAGGCATCGGCATCGCCGCGGAAATCAGCCGCAGCGTGCAGAAGATCCTGCCCCCCGAGGCGCTGATCAAGGCCATTCGCCAGGCGGTGGCCGAAGCCTGCCAGGAAGCACCCAGCGTGGTGGTGCTGCTCAACCCCGGGGCCTTGCCGAAGACCTCCAGCGGCAAATTGCAGCGTTCCGCCTGCCGCACCCGGCTGGCCGATGGCAGCCTGGATCACTACGCGCTGTTCCCCCAGGCCGACGCCGCACCCGCCAGCGTTCAGGAAGCGTCCGACGACGCGCTGCAAAACCTGATCGGGCGGATCTGGCAGGAGCACCTGCAATGCGCCGCCGTGGCCGCCGACGATCACTTCTTCCTGCTGGGGGGCAACTCGATTGCCGCCACCCAGGTCACGGCCCGTCTGCGTGAGGAACTGGGCCTGGAGCTGAGCCTGCGGCTGCTGTTCGAGGCACCGACCCTGGGCGCCTTCACGGCCGCCGTGGCGCGCCTGCAACAGGACGGGGGCGTGGCCCAGGGCAGCATCCAGGCCCTGTCGCGCCAGCAGCCGCTGCCCCAATCCCTGGCGCAGAACCGCCTGTGGATCACCTGGCAACTGGACCCGCACAGCAGCGCCTACAACATTCCCGGCGGCCTGCGCCTGCGCGGCGAGCTGGACCTAGACGCCCTGCGCGCCAGCTTCCAGCACCTGCTGCAGCGCCACGAAGCGCTGCGTACGCGGTTCTTCGAGCGCGACGGCCAGGCCCTGCAACAGGTGGACGCGGCCGGTGAGTTCAACCTGCAGGTGATCGACCTCAGCGACCTGCCGCCGGCCGAGCGCGAAGCCCGGGCGCGGCAGATTCGCGAAGACGAAGCCCGCACCCAGTTCGACCTGGAAAAGGGCCCGCTGTACTGGGCGACCCTGGTGCGCCTGGACGATGAAGAGCACCAGTTGCTGCTGACCCTGCACCACATCATCGCCGACGGTTGGTCGCTGAATGTGCTGCTCGACGAGTTCTCCCGGCTCTATGCCGCTGCGGTTCAAGGCCAGGGCCTGGAACTGCCGCCCCTGACCCTGCAATACGCCGACTACGGCAGTTGGCAGCGCCAGTGGCTGGCCCAGGGTGAAGGCCAGCGCCAGCTGGACTACTGGAAGCAGCAACTGGCCGATGAGGCCCCGGTGCTCAGCCTGGCCACCGATCACCCGCGCTCGGCCCAGCTCCGCCACAGCGCCGCGCGCCACAGCCAACGCCTCGGTGTGACCCTCAGCGAGGCCGTGCGCCAGACCGCCCAGGCCTGGCAGGTCACGCCGTTCATGCTGTTGCTGGCCACTTTCCAGACCCTGCTGCATCGCTACAGCGGGCAGACCGAGATCCGCATCGGCGTGCCCAATGCCAACCGCCCGCGCCTGGAAACCCAGGGCCTGCTGGGCTTCTTCATCAATACCCAGGTTTTGCGCGGCCAACTGGATGGGCGCCAGACCTTCGCCGAGCTGCTGCAACAGGTTCGCAGCACCGTGCTCGAAGCCCAGGCTCACCAGGACCTGCCCTTCGAACAACTGCTCGAAGCCTTCCCCGAAGCCCGTGAACAGGGCCTGTTCCAGGTCATGTTCAACCATCAGCAGCGTGATCTTGGCGCCTTGCGCCGCCTGCCGGGGCTGCTGGCCGAAGAGCTGCCGTGGCACAGCCGCGAGGCCAAGTTCGACCTGCAACTGCACAGCGAGGAAGAGCGCAACGGCCGCCTGAGCCTGGCCTTCGACTACGCCGACGAACTGTTCGACGCGGCGACCATCGAGCGCCTGGCCGGGCATTTCATCAGCTTGCTGGAACACGCCTGCCAGCAACCGGACAGCGCCCTGGGCGACTTGCCGTTGCTCGGCAAGGCCGAAGCGGCGCAACTGCAGCAATGGAGCATGGCGCCCTGTGCGCCGGCCGAGCGTTGGTTGCCGGAACGTTTGCATGAACAACTGCAGCAGACCCCGGAGCGCACCGCGCTGGTGTGGGACGGCGGGCAGCTGAGCTTTGCCGAACTCCATGCCCAGGCCAACCGCCTGGCCCACTACCTGCGGGACAAGGGCGTGGGCCCGGACGTGTGCGTGGCCATCGCCGCCGAGCGTTCGCCGCAGCTGCTGATCGGCCTGTTGGCGATCATCAAGGCCGGTGGCGCCTACGTGCCCCTGGACCCGGATTACCCCGCCGAACGCCTGGCCTACATGCTCGCCGACAGCGGCGTGCAACTGCTGCTGACCCAGACCCACCTGCTCGACCAGATGCCCGAGGCTCCGGGCGTCAGTGCCATCGCCCTGGACAGCCTCAAGCTCGACAGCTGGCCGAGCCACGCCCCGGGCCTGCACCTGGACGGCGAGCACCTGGCCTATGTGATCTACACCTCCGGTTCCACCGGTCAGCCCAAGGGCGTGGGCAACACCCATCGCGCGCTGATGGAACGCCTGCAATGGATGCAGGACAGCTATCAATTGCAGCCCGACGATGTGCTGATGCAGAAGGCCCCCATCAGCTTCGACGTGTCGGTGTGGGAATGCTTCTGGCCGCTGATCAGCGGCTGCCGCCTGCTGCTCGCCGCCCCCGGCGAGCACCGCGATCCCCATCGCATCGCCCAGTTGGTCCAGGAATATGGCGTGACCACGCTGCACTTCGTGCCGCCGCTGTTGCAGCTGTTCGTCGATGAACCGCTGAGCGCTGAATGCCACAGCCTGCGCCGGGTGTTCTCCGGTGGCGAAGCCTTGCCCGCCGAGCTGCGCGACCGCCTGCTGGAGCTCTTGCCGAACGCGCAACTGCACAACCGTTACGGCCCGACCGAAACCGCGATCAACGTCACCCATTGGCCGTGCTCGGTCGATGATGGCTCGCGTTCGCCCATCGGTCGTCCGCTGGGCAATGTGCTGTGCCGGGTACTGGATGCCGAGCTCAACCCGCTGCCCGCCGGGGTTCCGGGTGAGCTGTGCATCAGCGGCCAGGGCCTGGCCCGGGGTTACCTGGGACGCCCGGCGCTGACCGCCGAGCGCTTTGTAGTCGACCCGCTGAGTGAGGAGGGCGCGCGCCTGTACCGCACCGGTGACCGCGTGCGCTGGTGCGCTGATGGCGTGCTGGAATACCTCGGTCGCCTCGACCAGCAGGTCAAGCTGCGGGGCTTTCGGGTTGAGCCGCAGGAAATCGAAGCGCGGCTGCTGGCCCAGGACGGCGTGGCCCAGGCCGCGGTGCTGGTGAGCGACACCGTCGCCGGCCCGCAGTTGATCGGCTACTACACCGCCCATGCCAGCGATGAAGACGAAACCCAATTCAGCGCCCGGCTGAAGGCCGCCCTGGCCGCCGAACTGCCGGAGTACATGGTGCCGGCGCAACTGCTGCGCCTGGAAGCCATGCCCCTGAGCCCCAGCGGCAAGCTCGACCGCCGGGCCCTGCCGGAGCCGCTATGGCAGGTGCGCGAGCACGTCGAACCGGGCACCGATCTGGAACGGCAGCTCGCCGCCATCTGGCGCGACGTGCTGGGCCAGCCACGGATCGGCCTCAAGGACGACTTCTTCGCCCTGGGCGGGCATTCGCTGCTGGCCACCCAGATCATCTCTCGCACCCGCCAGGCCTGCGATGTCGAGCTGCCGCTGCGGGCGCTGTTCGAAGCCAGCGAGCTGGGAGACTTTGCCGAGCAGGTGCTGCTGATCCAGCAGTCCGGCGCGCGCAACCAGCAGCCGCCGATGGCCCGGGTCGACCGCAGCCAGCCGGTGCCGCTGTCCTATTCCCAGCAGCGCATGTGGTTCCTCTGGCAGATGGAACCCGACAGCCCGGCCTACAACGTGGGCGGCATGGCGCGGCTGTCAGGGGTGCTGGACGTGGGGCGCTTCGAGGCGGCGTTGCAAGCGCTGATCCAGCGTCATGAAACCCTGCGTACCACCTTCCCCAGCGTCAACGGCGTGGCCCATCAGCAGGTGCACGCCGACAGCGGCCTGCGCATGGCCTGGAAGGATTTCTCCGCCCTGGCCCCGGATGCCCGGCAACAACGCCTGCAACAGCTGGCGGACAGCGAGGCGCACCAGCCCTTCGACCTGGAGACCGGCCCCTTGCTGCGCGCCTGCCTGGTCAAGGCCGGCGAGCAGGAACACTACTTCGTCCTGACCCTGCACCACATCGTCACCGAAGGCTGGGCCATGGACATCTTCGCCCGCGAATTGGGCGCGCTGTACGAAGCCTTCCTCGACGACCGCGAGTCGCCGCTGGAACCCTTGCCCGTGCAATACCTGGACTACAGCGTGTGGCAGCGCCAGTGGCTGGAGTCCGGCGAGCGCCAGCGCCAGCTGGATTACTGGACCGGGCAACTGGGCCGCGAACACCCGCTGCTGGAACTGCCCAGCGACCGGCCACGGCCGGCGGTGCAAAGCCACCAGGGCGAGCTGTACCGCTTCGACTTGAGCGACGAGCTGGCGGCCCGGGTGCGCACCTTCAATGCCGAACACGGCCTGACCCTGTTCATGACCATGACCGCCGCCCTGGCGCTGCTGCTCTACCGCTACAGCGGCCAGACTGACCTGCGCATCGGCGCGCCGGTGGCCAACCGCATCCGCCCGGAAAGCGAAGGGCTGATCGGCGCCTTCCTCAATACCCAGGTGCTGCGCTGCCAGCTCGATGGGCAGATGAGCGTCGGCCAGTTGCTGGAGCAGGTGCGCCACACGGTGATCGAGGGCCAGTCGCACCAGGACCTGCCGTTCGACCATCTGGTGGAAGCCTTGCAACCGCCGCGCAGCGCCGCCTACAACCCGCTGTTCCAGGTGATGTGCAACGTCCAGCGCTGGGAGTTCCAGCAAAGCCGGCAACTGGCGGGCATGACCGTGGAGTATCTGGTCAACGATGCCCGCGCCACCAAGTTCGACCTCAACCTGGAAGTCACCGACCTGGATCAGCGCCTGGGTTGCTGCCTGACCTACAGCACCGACCTGTTCGATGAGCCGCGTATTGCGCGCATGGCCGGTCATTGGCGCAACCTGCTGCAGGCCCTGATCGACGATCCGCAACGGCGCCTGTGCGAATTGCCGCTGCTGCACGCCGAGGAGCAGCAACAGCTGCTGGACAGCCTGAGCGCCGAGCCCGGCGAGCAACGCCTGGATCAGTGCATCCACCAGCTGTTCAGCGAGCAGGCCCTGGCCCGCGGCGATGCCCCGGCCCTGAGCTTCGCCGGGCAGACCCTGAGCTACAGCGAACTGGACAGCCGCGCCAATCGCCTGGCCTGGATGCTCCGTGAGCGCGGCGTGGGCCCGCAGGTGCGCGTCGGCCTGGCCCTGGAGCGTTCCCTGGAGATGGTCGTCGGCCTGCTGGCGATCCTCAAGGCCGGTGGCGCCTACGTGCCCCTGGACCCGGAATACCCCCTGGACCGCCTGCACTACATGATCGAAGACAGCGGCCTCGGCCTGCTGCTCAGCGATGCGCGGATGTTCACCGCCCTGGGCCAGTTGCCGGCGGGTGTCGGCCGTTGGTGCCTGGAGGAGGACGGTCCGCGCCTGGCCGACTACCCGGCCAGCGAGCTGCCGTTGATCAGCCTGCCGCAGCATCAGGCGTACCTGATCTACACCTCCGGCTCCACCGGCCAGCCCAAGGGCGTGGTGGTGTCCCACGGGGAAATCGCCATGCACTGCCGGGCGGTGATCCGCCGTTTCGGCATGCGCCCGGACGACTGCGAGCTGCATTTTTATTCCATCAACTTCGACGCCGCCACCGAGCGCTTGCTGGTGCCGCTGCTCAGCGGCGCCCAGGTGGTGCTGCGGGCCCAGGGCCAGTGGGACGCCGAAGAGATCTGCCAGCTGATCCGTCAGCACCGCATCAGCATCCTCGGCTTCACCCCGAGCTACGGCAGCCAACTGGCCCAGCATCTGGCCAGCCAGCAGCAGACCCTGCCGGTGCGCATGTGCATCACCGGTGGCGAAGCCCTGACCGGCGAGCACCTGCAACGCATCCGCGCGGCCTTCCAGCCGAGCCTGTTCTTCAACGCCTACGGCCCCACCGAAACCGTGGTCATGCCCCTGGCCAGCCTGGCGCCGCAGCAGTTGGCCGAAGGCGTGGCCAGTGTGCCGATCGGCAGTATCGTCGGGGCGCGGGTGGCCTACATTCTCGATGCCGATCTGGCGCTGGTGCCGCCCGGCGCCACCGGTGAGCTGTATGTCGGGGGGGCCGGGCTGGCCCAGGGTTATCACCGTCGTCCGGGGATGAGCGCCGAGCGTTTTGTCGCCGACCCGTTCGCCACGGATGGTGGGCGCCTGTACCGCACCGGCGATCTGGTGCGCCAGTGCGCCGACGGCCAGCTGGAGTACATCGGCCGGGTCGACCACCAAGTGAAGATCCGCGGTTTCCGCATCGAGCTGGGGGAGATCGAAACCCGCCTGCTGGATCATCCGGCCGTGCGCGAAGCGGTGGTGTTGGCCCTGGACACCCCGGCGGGCAAGCAGCTGGCCGCTTATCTGGTGAGCGAGGTGGCCGAGCACAACGAAGTGCAGCAGGCCAACCTGCGCGAAGCCCTCAAGCAGCAGCTGAAAACCCAGCTGCCGGACTACATGGTGCCGACCCACCTGATCCTGCTGGCCAGCATGCCGCTGACCGCCAACGGCAAGCTCGACCGCCGGGCCCTGCCAATGCCGGACCCGGAGCTCAATCGCCAGCAGTACGTGGCGCCGAGCAACGCGCTGGAGCAGACCCTGGCCAAGGTCTGGGGCGAAGTGCTGAACCTGCAGCAGGTGGGCCTCAACGACAATTTCTTCGAACTGGGGGGCGACTCGATCCTGTCGATCCAGGTGGTCAGCCGCGCCCGCCAACTGGGGCTGCACTTCACCCCGCGCGACCTGTTCCAGCACCAGACCGTGCAGACCCTGGCCCAGGTTGCCAGCCACACTCAACAGGTCAGCGCCGAGCAGGGTCAGCTCAGTGGCGAAGCGCCGCTGACACCGATCCAGCACTGGTTCTTCGACGCGGCCATTCCCCAGCCGCAGCACTGGAACCAGGCGCTGCTACTGGAGCCGCTGGGTGTGCTCGATGCGCAACTGCTTGAGCAAGCGCTGCTGGCGGTGCTGGAGCAGCACGACGCCCTGCGCCTGCGTTTCAAAGCGCTGGATGGGCAATGGCGCGCCGAGTACCTGCCGCTGTCCGACGCGCCGCTGCTGTGGCAAGTGCGGGTGCCGTCCATGGCCACCTGCGAGGCGCTGTTCGCCGATGCCCAGCGCAGCCTCGACCTGGAACACGGGCCGCTGCTGCGGGCGGTACTGGTGGACGGGCCGCAAGGCGAGCAACGCCTGCTGCTGGCCATCCACCACCTGGTGGTGGACGGCGTGTCCTGGCGCGTGCTGCTGGAGGATCTGCAGAACGCTTATCGCCAGCTGCAAGCCGGGCAGAGCCTGAGCCTGCCGGCCAAGACCAGCGCCCTGCGGGACTGGTCGAGCCGCCTGCAAGCCTATGCCGGCAGCGAATCCCTGCGTGAAGAACTCGGCTGGTGGCAACAGCAACTGGCCGGCCCGGCCGCGCAACTGCCGGGCCTGAATGCCGCTGGCCGCCAGCAGCATCAGCAGGCCCGCAGCCACAGCGTGACCCTGGATGCCGAGCGCACCCGGCAGTTGCTGCAACAGGCCCCGGCGGCCTACCGCACCCAGGTCAACGACCTGCTGCTGACCGCCCTGGCCCGGGTGCTGTGCCGCTGGAGCGGGCAGCCTTCGGCCCTGGTGCAACTGGAAGGTCACGGCCGTGAAGCGCTGTTCGACGAGATCGACCTGACCCGTACCGTGGGCTGGTTCACCAGCGCCTATCCGCTGCGCCTGACCCCGTTGCAGGTGGAAGAAGCGGCCGGGCAGGGCGCCTCGATCAAGGTCATCAAGGAACAACTGCGGGCCGTGCCGCACAAGGGCCTGGGCTACGGCGTGCTGCGCTACCTGGCCGATGACGCCTGCCGCGAAGCCTTGGCGGCGCTGCCGCTGGCGCCGGTGACCTTCAACTACCTGGGCCAGTTCGACCAGAGTTTTGGCGCCGATGCGCTGCTGCGTCCGCTGGACGAATCCGTCGGCCCGGCCCACGCCCCAGAGGCGCCGTTGCCCAACGAGCTGAGTATCGACAGCCAGGTCTACGGCGGCGAGCTGGTGCTGCGCTGGACCTACAGCGCCGAGCGCTTCGACGCCGAGCTGATCGGCGAACTGGCGGACGCCTACCTGAGTGAGCTGCAGAGTCTGATTGCCCATTGCCTGGGTGACGATGCCGGTGGCCTGACGCCGTCGGACTTCCCCCTGGCGCGCCTGACTCAGGCCCAGCTCGATGGCCTGCCGGTGCCGGCTGTGCAGATCGAGGACGTCTACCCGCTGACCCCGATGCAGGAAGGCATGCTGCTGCACACCCTGCTGGAGCCGGGCACCGGCCTGTACTACATGCAGGACCGCTACCGCATCAACAGCGAGCTGGACCCGCAGCGTTTCGCCCAGGCCTGGCAGGCGGTGGTGGCCCGGCATGAAGCGCTGCGCGCGTCGTTCTGCTGGAACGTCGGCGAAGACATGCTGCAGGTTATCCACAAGCCGGGCCGTACCCCGATCGAGTTCCTCGACTGGAGCGCGGTGCCCGAGGCCGAGCAGGAACCCAAGCTGCAAGCCCTGCATAAGCAGGAACGCGAGGCCGGTTTCGATCTGCTCAACCAGGCGCCGTTCCACCTGCGGCTGATCCGCGTCGGCGCCGCGCGCTACTGGTTCATGATGAGCAATCACCACATCCTCATCGATGCCTGGTGCCGCTCGCTGCTGATGAATGATTTCTTCGAGATCTACACCGCCCTCGGCGAACGCCGTGAGGCGCAACTGGCGGCGCCACCGCGTTACCGCGACTACATCGGCTGGCTGCAACACCAGAGCCTGTCCGAGGCGCGGCAGTGGTGGCGGCAGAACCTTGCAGGTTTCGAACGCACCACGCCGATCCCCAGCGACCGGCCATTCCTGCGCGAACACGCCGGTGACAGCGGCGGCATGATCGTCGGCGACTGTTACACCCGTCTCGATGCCCGGGACGGCGCGCAACTGCGCGAGTTGGCGCAGCAGCACCAGCTGACCGTCAACACCTTCGCCCAGGCGGCCTGGGCCCTGGTGCTGCGGCGCATGAGCGGTGAGCGCGACGTGCTGTTCGGGGTCACCGTGGCCGGGCGCCCGGTTGAGATGCCGGAGATGCAACGTACCGTTGGTTTGTTCATCAACAGCATCGCGCTGCGGGTCAAGCTGCCCGAAGAGGGCCAGCGTTGCAGCGTGCGCCAGTGGCTTGGCGACCTGCTCGACCGCAACATGCAGCTGCGTGAATACGAATACCTGCCGCTGGTGGCGATTCAGGAATGCAGTGAGCTGCCCAAGGGCCAGCCGCTGTTCGACAGCCTGTTCGTGTTCGAAAACGCCCCGGTGGAAGTCTCGGTGCTCGACCGCGCCCAGAGCCTGAACGCCAGTTCGGATTCCGGCCGTACTCACACCAACTTCCCGATCACTGCGGTGTGCTACCCGGGGGATGACCTGGGCCTGCACCTGTCCTACGACCAGCGCTACTTCGAACAGGCGACCATCGAGCGCATGCTCGGCGAGTTCAAGCGCTTGTTGCTGGCGTTGATGCAGGGTTTGCATGGCGACATGTCCGAACTGCCGCTGCTGGGTGCAGAGGAGCAGGACTTCCTGCTCGCCGGCTGCAATCAGAGCGCGCACCCGTATCCACTGGAGCGCAGCTACGTGGAGCTGTTCGAGGCTCAAGTGGCGGCGCACCCGCAGCGCGTGGCCGCCAGTTGCCTGGACCAGCGCCACAGCTACGCCGAGTTGAACCGCGACAGCAACCGCCTGGGTCATGCCTTGATCGCCCACGGCGTGGGCTTCGACCAACCCGTGGCCTTGCTGGCCGAGCGCGGCCTGGAACTCTTGGGCATGATCATCGGCAGCTTCAAGGCCGGGGCCGGCTACCTGCCCCTGGACCCGGGCCTGCCGAGCCAGCGTTTGGGGCGCATCATCGAGCTCAGCCGCACGCCGATCCTGGTGTGCACCGCGGCCTGCCACGAACAGGCTCTGGCCCTACTGGACGAATTCGCCTGCGCCGGGCGGCCACGGCTGCTGGTCTGGGAAGAACTGCAAGGCGCCGGGCATGCCGAAAGCAATCCGGGCCGCTATAGCGCGCCGGACAACCTGGCCTACGTGATCTACACCTCCGGTTCCACCGGCCTGCCCAAGGGCGTGATGGTGGAGCAGCGCGGCATGCTCAACAACCAACTGAGCAAGGTGCCGTACCTGCACTTGAGCGAGGCTGACGTGATCGCCCAGACCGCGTCCCAGAGCTTCGACATTTCGGTCTGGCAGTTCCTCGCCGCGCCGCTGTTCGGTGCCCGGGTCGACATCGTGCCCAATGCCATCGCCCACGATCCCCAGGGCCTACTGGCCCACGTCGAGGAGCAGGGCATCACGGTGCTGGAGAGCGTGCCGTCGCTGATCCAGGGCATGCTCGCCCAGGACGCCATCGCCCTGGAGAGCCTGCGCTGGATGCTGCCCACCGGCGAGGCCATGCCACCGGAACTGGCGCACCAATGGCTGCTGCGTTATCCACAGGTCGGTCTGGTGAACGCCTACGGTCCGGCGGAGTGTTCTGATGACGTGGCCTTCTTCCGGGTGGACCTGGCATCGACCCGGGGCGCCTACTTGCCCATCGGTACACCCACCGACAACAACCGGCTGTACCTGATGGACGAAGCCCTGGAGCTGGTGCCCCTGGGCGCCGTCGGCGAGCTGTGCGTAGCGGGCACCGGTGTCGGCCGTGGCTACGTCAGCGACCCATTGCGTACCGCGCTGGCCTTCGTGCCCCATCCGTTCGGTGCGGCGGGCGAACGCCTGTACCGCACTGGCGACCTGGCCCGCCGGCGCAGCGATGGGGTGCTGGAATACGTCGGCCGGATCGACCATCAGGTGAAGATCCGTGGCTACCGCATCGAGTTGGGCGAGATTGAAGCGCGCCTGCACGAACAGCCGGAAATCCGCGATGCCGCCGTGGGCGTGCAGGAAGGGGCCAACGGCAAGCATCTGGTGGGCTACCTGGTGGCCAGTGACTCAAGCCTGAGCCCGAGCGAATGCCTGGAGCGGATCAAACCGCGGCTGCGCGCCGAACTGCCCGAATACATGGTGCCGCTGCACTGGCTGTGGCTTGCGCGCCTGCCGCTCAACGCCAACGGCAAGCTCGACCGCAAGGCCCTGCCGGCCCTGGAGATCGGCCAGTTGCAGAGCCAGGACTATCAAGCCCCGAGCAGCGAACTGGAGCAGACCCTGACGGACATCTGGGCCGAGGTGCTCAAGGTCGAACGGGTGGGCGTGCGCGACAACTTCTTCGAGTTGGGCGGGCATTCCCTGCTGGCGACCCAGATCGCCTCGCGGGTGCAGAAAACCCTGCAACGCAACGTACCGCTGCGGGCCATGTTCGAGTGCAGCACGGTGCAGGAACTTGCTGCGTACATCGAAGGCCTGGGTGCCAATGCAATCAGCGAGGAAAAGGTGGACCGGCTGAGCGACCTGATGGCCGAGCTGGAGGGCCTATAGAACGATTGTGGCGAGGGAGCTTGCTCCCGCTGGGTGGCGCAGCCACCCCAATGGCTGCACCTCGTTCCTTCAGGAAGATCGCAGACTCAGGTTTTACGGCCGCTGCCCAATCGAGCGGTCGGAATGCCTTCCCGTGGCGAGGGAGCTTGCTCCCGCTGGGTGGCGCAGCCACCCCAATGGCTGCACCTCGTTCCTTCAGGAGGATCGCAGACTCAGGTTTTACGGCCGCTGCGCGCCCGAGCGGGAGCAAGCTCCCTCGCCACCAGGGTGGCTTCGGCCTGTCCGCAGATCCTTGCTATAGTCCGCCGCGCAAAGCCCGACAGCAGCCCTGTCGGGCTTTGTCGTTTCAGACAGTTCAAGGACCGGAACCATGGCAGAACAGCTTTACTGGCACGACATCGAAGACACCCTGGGCAACTGGAGTGGCCTCGGCGTCGAGGTCGAACCGGGCGCCACGGACAAACCGCCGCTGTACCTGCGCACCGGCGCCAACGCTCGGATCAGGTTGATGCACCACGACACACCGTTGTTCTGGGCCACCCTGGCCCGGGATTACGGCGGCGTGTGGCTGGTGCGCAACCCGCTGGCCGATGGCGCCGAATGCCGGCTGCTGGCGCCCATCGATTCACCCACGGTCGAGCAGCACGCGGCGCTGGCGCCCGAGCAGCGGATCAAGGCCTGGAGCCGCTATTTCGTCAGCCGTCTGAGCGAAAGCGCCCGGCACTTTCTCACCCCCGGTTACTGGCTGGCCCAGGGCCTGCTGCCGGAGTCTCCCAGCACCGCCCGCGGCCTGGATAATTGGCGCTTCAACTCGCGGGACGACGCCCTGACCCACCTGCCCAACTGGCGACTGTACGGCGAGGATTTTCTCGACAACCTGCAACCCCAGACCCTGGAATGGATCGACTGGTGGCACGGCGGCGGCAAGCTCATCGGCCTGCACCGTGTCGACCCCGAGGCCGGGCGCTTGAAGTGGTGGCGCAAGAAGGCTCGGGAGGGCAGCCTGCCGCCGGTCTTGCTGTGGTACGTCGGCGGGCTGGCGTCCTATGTGGTGATCGATGGCCATTACCGCTTGCAGGCGGCCCTGGCGGAAAATCTTGCGCCCTCGTTCATCGTCCTCAGCGCCACCCGGGTGCGCGACTTCGCGCCAAGCCTGGAGCACCAGCAGCGGGTCATGGATTCACTGCGCAAGCGTGGCGACTCGGTGTCGCGCAACCCGGCCCTGAGCACCGAGAACCTCAATCGGGTACTGATCCAGGCCTTCGATGACCGGCCGCATTACCACAGCGCCACCCAGGCCTGGGCCAGTCATGAAACGGAGGCGCAGTGGTGCGACGAAGTGCGTCAGTGCCTGAGTGGGCAGGGACTGGCGGATGAGGTGGAGGCGGTCATTGCCCGACGTGGGTAAAGCGCTGGCCGCCTTCGCTGGCAAGCCAGCTCCTACAGGAGAAAGCGCCGGCAAGCCATCTGCTATAGTCGCGCCCGCCGCCGGGCCGGTCATTGATCAAGGGTTAGGGACAATCGTGGAACAGATTTTCTGGCGTGATATCGAGGATTTGGCCGGCCACTGGAACGGCCTCGGCGTGGATGTCAAAGGTCCGGCCAGCGGCAAGCCCAACCTGTGCCTGCTCAGCGGCAACAACAAGCGCATGCAGTTGGTGTTGGGGGACCAGACCCTGCTCTGGGGCACCATGTCCCGCTGCCTCTATGGTGTGTGGCTGGTGCGCAATGACCTGCTGGAGCAACTGCCGCAGACCCTGGTGGGCCCCATCGATTCACCTCAGGTGGAACAACAGGCGCGCCTCGACCCGGCGCTGCGCCTCAAGGCCTGGAGCCGCCTCTTCGTCCAGCAATTGATGCAGCACCAGCCGGACTTCTTCTACCCCGGCTACTGGTTGGTGCGGGCCCTGCGTCCGGCGTCCCAGAAACCCATGCGACCCATGCTCAGCGGCACCGAAGCCTGGTACTTCAAGGGCGGTGAAGATGCCCAGAGCCACATGCCGCAGTGGGCGATCCATGGCCGCAATATCCTCGACAACCAACAGGCCGGTACGGCGCGCTGGGTCGAGCTGGGGGAGTACGGTGGCGCGGTGGTCGGCCTGCATGCCGTGGACCCGCATTCTGGGCGCTTGAAGTGGTGGCGCAAGAAAGCCCGCGAAGGCAGCTTGCCGCCGATCCTGCTGTGGTACGTCAGCGGCCTGAACTGCCACCTGATCCTCGATGGCCATTACCGCCTGCAGGCAGCCATCGATGAAAACCTGCCGCCGGAATTCCTGGTGCTCAGCTCGCCACGGCTGTACCGCTATCGCCCCAACCCGCAAGAGCAGCAGAAGGTGCTGGGGGCGCTACAAGTGCAGGTCCAGCGCAACAAGCTGGAAACCGGGCGTTTCAACCAGTTGCTGATCAGCACCTTCGACGACCGGCCGTATCACGGCTTCGGCAGCCAGTCCTGGGCGGGGATTGCCTCGGAGCAGGTGTGGATCGACCAGGTCAGCGGCATCCTCAAGGAACGCGGTGACCTGAGCGACCTTGAAGAAATCCTCGAACGCGAAGCCCCCGAAGAATACCGCTGAGGCCCAGCCCTAAGGCGGACACGCCCTCTGTAGGAGCTGGCTTGCCAGCGAAGAGGTCCGCAAGCCATGCGCCAGCCTGACGGACGCTTTCGCCGGCAAGCCGGCTGAAAGGTAGCTTGAGTGGTGTTTAGTCGCTTTCTTTTGTAAGGCATTTCCGAGAAACTGCGGGCCGCTTGAATGCGCCTGGTGGGCGGGCTAGGGTGCTGGAGCCATCGCCCAATCGATGGCTCGGATGTGCAAGTCCGAACTCTGCAAAGGCGCACAAGCGATCAGTACTGATTGATCGTTTTCATGTCCGCTGCGTTATGGCGGCCGTGCGTGGGAGATCTTCGGATCTGCCGGGTGTCCTTGCAGACTCGGTCTTGCACACCTGCGTACGGCTGCCACCTTATTCGTGTGCAAGCGAACGGTGTCGGCTCCTTTTATCTGCAAGGAGTTTGACGATGAAAAAGCTCGTCCCCGATCCCCCCACGTCCTATCGCGATCCCGCCCTCAAGGCCGCCAACGCCACCCTGCGCGTGGCCCTGGCCCGGCAACCGCAGGACCCCGCGCTGTTTCAGCTTGCGACCCAGGCCAACCCCGTTTCCCCCGACTCGCTGTTCAGCGTGCGCGAAGGCGTCAGCGCCGAAGAGGCCCTGGTGCATGTGGCGCTGCTGCTCAAATGCGCCGAGGAGGTGTGCGATGAAATCACCCAGCAGGGCAGCGGCCTGGAGCGCGGGCTGATCTGGTCCATGGTGCATTCGGTGGAGATGGCCCGCGCGGTGGTGGAGGCCTTGCTCGACGGCCAGCGCGGGCCTTGAATCCGGGCATTTCCTGATACGTTTTTGTCGCCCCGGTCCGATTGACTGAGCCTGGTTCACGGCACAGTCTGTCGGACCTTTTTTGTCATTTCCCCGCAGGAGCTACCCCATGCCTTTCGCAACCATCGATGGACAACCGCTGCACTACCTTGACCAGGGCCAGGGGCCCGTGGTGTTCCTGGCCGGTAGTTATTTGTGGGACACCGGCATGTGGGCGCCGCAGATCGAGGCGTTGTCGGCGCAGTACCGGGTGATTGCTGTGGATCTGTGGGGCCATGGCCAGTCCGGGGCGTTGCCGGTAGGCACCGCGTCGCTGGACGATGTGGCACGGCAGATGCTGGCCTTGCTCGACCATTTGCAGATCGAGCGCGTCACGCTGGTGGGCTTGTCGGTGGGTGGCATGTGGGGCGCTCGTCTGGCCCTGGCGGCGCCGCAGCGCATCGACGGCCTGGTGCTGATGGACACCTACCTGGGGGCCGAACCGGAGCCGACCCGGCAGTATTACCTTTCCCTGTTCCAGCAGATCGAGCATGCCGGGGGGATCTCCGAGCAACTGCTGGATATCGTGGTGCCGATCTTCTTCCGTCAGGGTATCGATCGGCAGTCGGCGCTGTATCAGGATTTTCGTGCCAGCCTCGCCGCACTGCCGACCGAGCGCCTGCGCCAGAGCGTGATCCCCATGGGACGCATCACCTTCAGCCGGGCGGATGTGCTGGATCAGCTGCCGCACCTGGATGGGCGCAACACCTTGCTGCTCTGTGGCGACCAGGACCAGCCGCGGCCGCTTGCTGAAACCATCGAAATGGCCGAGCGCATTGGCTGCCCTTATCAGCGAGTGCCCGAGGCGGGGCATATTTCCAGCCTTGAAAACCCGCAGTTCGTGACCCGGGTCCTGTTGGCGTTTTTACAGCGCGACGCTTGAAGCCCGATTTTTCTGCCGCAGGAACTGGCTTGCCGGCCAAAAGGCCCGCAAGCCATGCGCCAGGCTGACGGAGGCCGTCGCCAGCGAACACACTAAAAGGTCGCTGGAATGGAGTGACGGTGTTCAGCTTGAAATCTGTTCTTCCAGAGGGTTCAGTTGCGCCAGAAATGCAGCCGCGCCCATTCTTTTCAAGGGGTATTTGCCACGGCTCACGGCTTCGAAATACCGCAGCGACCCCCAGAGTTTAAAATCGCCCACCAGATAGACCCGACGTTTGGCCCGGGTGAGTGCAACATTCAGCAGATTGGGTTTGGATGCGGCCCACTGCGCAGCTCCTGCATGATCAAGGTCGGCCCCCAGCAGCATGAAGACGGTGTCTTGTTCCTTACCCTGGAAGGTATGCACGGTGCCGATGGAGGATTTCAACCATTGCTTCAATTCCCCCGAGGGCAATTTCGGACGATGGTTGGGGCTGGCCCAAGCAGCTGCGCGTATGGCTTTTTGCAGGGCCAGGCGCACCGCCTTGAACGGTGAAATCACGTATAGCTGCGGCAGTTCTCCGTCGCGCAAGTAGAGTTGCCCGATAAGGTGGACCATGAACTCGATCTGTTTAGGCACGACTTGTTTGTGTTCGACATGGCCAGGGATGTCGACCCAGCAACTGGAGCTGTAGACCGGGGCGCCCTGTTCGGCATGGGCACTGGGCAGACCAAAGACCATCTTGTTGCCGTAGGCGATTTGATTCGACAGGCTGAACATGGGTTCGATGCAGCGTCTGTGGACCCTCAAGGGGCTGCCGATCCACAGTTCTTCGTCGGTATCGTTCCTGAAAACGCTTCCATAGCGATTGTTCTGGTCCGCCAGGCTCTGCACCGACACGCGATTGGGGGCGAAGGCTTGGTTGGCGGTGTGTACTGACAGCTGGCCGAGTGCCTTGACCAGGCGTTGCGGCAGGGTGAAGACCGGTTCGATTTGCAGAGGATCGCCCACGATCATGGCTCGTTTAGCCCGCCACAATGCGCCGACGGCTGCCTGAGGCACGGCTTGTCCCGCTTCGTCGATGTACAGCCACCCCAGCGAGCCGGCGCCCATTCCGCGGAACTGGTTGGCAAAGGAGGCAAAAGTACTTGAAACCACCGGTATCACCATGAACAGACTTTGCCAGAGCACCTGTGTGAGTCGTTCATCCTCGGGCGTCTTGTTGCTCAGCAATAGGCTGATGGCGGCGAGGTTGGCGCTAAAACCCTTGCCGTTCGAGCCCGAGGGGGCGACCTCGGCAAGCCAGGCTTCATGCAGGGTCAACGCCGCGGCGAATAACGTCGAACGCAAGTGATTGAGTGCAGCATCGTGCCAAAGCCCGTTTATCTGGAAGTCGCGGTCTTCCAGTTCACTCAGATGACTTGGCAAGTTCGGACGACCCAGACGGGTGGCGAAATCATCCAGGGATTGGCACTTGCCTTGCCACTGCGTTCTACGCGTATCGAGTTCGCTCTCACAGAACGGCAATGAGGTTTGTGCCTCTTCGAGCTTCGGTATCAGGCTATTGCTGAGTAGGCCTTGCGTACTGTTGATCTCTTCATGCGCCTGACGCTGCAACCGGGCATTTTCCTGTTGTTCACCCCGATGGGCCCTAGCTGCTGGCGTGTTGAACAAGCGCTTCCACCATGTTGGGCGACTGCGATCTATCAGGCGTTCCAGTTCCTGAAGGCTGCTCAGATGTTGCTTGGACGCTTGAAGTTTCTGCTGGTGTTGCTCCAGTGACTGCTGGGCGGATGCCCTGAGCTGTTCGGCCTGATGGAAGGCCTGTTGTTGAAGGCCCAGGAAGCTGTGCTCGTCGGTAGCCGACATCTCACTCAGCAGGCTGGCATAACGGGCCCGTTCCTCCAGCGCTTTGTTGACAGCCTCATCGGCTTTTTTGAATGCCGCGCGGGCCTCCTTGAAGCTGGGCCCTTTGTATTCATCCACCCATTGACGAATCGTCAGTGGTTTATGGGGGGCGGTGGAATCTACCGGGTTGAAGAATATGCGTTCCTGCAAGGCTTTACGGTTGCCACTGTTGCCCAGTGCGGCGCAGATCAGTCCCCAGGGTTTATCCTCATCGGACAGTTCGCTGATGCTGCCATCACTGTTCTGTGCGGCAATTTTATGGGCAACCGGTTGCAGGTACTGAACGTTGCTCCAGCCTTTTCCCAGCGACTTGCGTTTGGGCAAGTCTCGGGAAATGTTTTCTACGGCGGCATTGTTGTAGGAGGCCACCACCATTTCATAGCCGGTCAACTCGGGTTTGAGCGCGCGGAGGGTGAAGGTATTTGCCATGCCCTTGAAGGTGACCTGAGGCTTTTTTCCGCCAACGAATGCATCCGCTGCGTCGCTGTATCCCGCCAGGACCCGGGCTCGACGCACAATGTTCTCTGCGAACATGTCACGCAATAAAGTCGTTTTACCGGTCCCCGGCGGGCCGTTGACGGTGAACACGCCACTGTCTTCCAACGTGCCAAGTGCGCTGTTGATTGCGAACTGTTGCATCAGGCTCATAGCATGGCCCGGTTCATCCGGCCAGTGCCCAGGGTTGATGCATTGCGGTTGCAAGGCCTGATAGAGGGCCTTGCGTCCATTCTCGGTATACAGGTCAATTCGTTTGCTTGGATCGGCTTCAGCCAGGTACTGCAACAGAGCCGGGGGCTGTTCCCCACGCTGCAAGCTGGCGATCGCACGCTCGATATCTTTTATGAAAAAGCTGTTGAGTATGTCGATCTCGGTATCGGTTTCTTCTTCGTCCTCGACTTTCGCGACCTGTGCTGCTGAAGGTTGGGTGAGCGGCTTTTCGACCTTGGGCTGAGTCAGTACCTGAAGCAGCGCAACAGGGGCGCGGCCGTCCTGGTCCGGGGTAAAACGGGCCCAGTTGCACAGCAGTTGATGCAGATACATGACCTCGTCGGCCGTCAAGGCCGGGTCATCATTTTGCTGGCGCTGTCCATGGAAGTTGTGCAGCAGTTTTGCCAACTGCTCCTTGGCTTCCTCGAAGGCTTGGTGGCCCAGGGCATCAAGCCCCTTGGTGATTGTTTGCCCCAACGCCCAAGGCGCGGTGGACAGTGAGAGGGCATCGAGTTGAGGAACCGCTTGAGCATTGAGCTTGATCTTGGCGAAGCAGGTCAGCCCTTCAAGCTCCACCCGTTCCTGTTCTTCGTAGAACGTGTTTTCGTCGATTGAGCAGGCGGCCAGGTGCGGTTCGCAAAGGGTGGCAATGACGGAGGCGTCAAAAACCCCGATATAGAGATTGAAGCCTGTGATTTTTAGGTCATCGGGTATGGAAAAAGTGCGCCAATGACTGTGCTGGATATCTTCCCGCGAGAGCCATCGGGTCTCCCATTTTTTAAAGTCCTCGACATATTTCTCAAGGGCATAGGGTAAAAAGAATTCCACCTTATGCCAGTAGTCGAGAATCTCTAGAAGCCTGGCTTGTCCTTGAGCTGTCAAAGCGTTACATCCCTGTCAGTGTAAAAAAGACCGTAGTGTAACGCTGTCGACAAGGCTAAAGGCCATTACTGGTTCAGGGATGGGTGCATCTCGCTTATTTCGGACCGAGAATCTGCGTCAGTTTGCCCGGGGCCGGGGCGCCCTGCTGCTGTTGCAAGTCGCCCTTGTCGTCGAGGTAGAAGATCGCCGGGGTGGCCGACAGCTCCAGCTCTTCCATCAGCTTCATGTTGGCGTCGAGCTTGGCTTGCACCGCTGCTGGAATACTCGCCAGCGGCTTCAGGCTGCTGCCCTTGCCGGCTTTTTCATGCTCTTGCAGGGCCTGTTGCGGGTCCTTGGCGGCCAGCAGGGCGGCGGATTTGCCCGGGCTGTCTTCGCGGATGATGCCCACCAGGATGTGCCGCAGCTGCACCTTGCCGGCGTTCACCCAGGGCCGGGCCTGTTCCCAGAACATGTTGCAGTAGGGGCAGTTGGGATCGCTGAACAGGTAGACGATGCGCGGCGCGTCGGCCTTGCCGTCGGCGATCCAGTGGCTCTTGTCCAGCTTGTTCCAGACTTCCTTGGCCATCGGTGCGTAAACCAGCTTTTGCAGCGGTTCGGCGCTCAGGTCCTTGCCCTCGGCGTCGTACAGGTTGCCCAGCAGCACGTGCTTGCCGTCCGGCGTCAGGTACAGGGTCATGCCACGGTTCTGGTACTGCGCGGCGTAGCCCTTGAGGCCGTCCGGGGCGTCGAAGCGGCCGATGATCTTGGCGCCCTTTTCCTCGATCTTGCGGATCGGCGCGGGCAGTTCTTCGGCTTGCAGCAACGGCGCGTTGAGCAGGGCTGCGCCCAAGGACAGGCTCAGCAGGTGGCGGATGAAGGGCATGGCGGTTTCCTTGCAGGGGCGACCGGGGTCGGATGGACGTCGTCGAAGTTTTCCAGGGCGCGGGCCAGGCTGGCTTCCGAGAGTTCTCCCAGGTGACTGCTCAGCAGGCGGCCGTCGGCGCTGTAGAACAGTGTAGTGGGCAGGGCCATGGAGCCCACGGCCTGGCCCAGGCGGCCACTGCCGTCGAACAGCACGTTGTCCAGGTTGAGGTCCTGGGTGGCGAGGAAAGTGGCCACGCTTTGCATGCTTTCGGCCTGGTTGACGAACAGGAAGGTCAGGTCTGGACGTTGCTGCTGGGCGCGCTCCAGGACCGGCATTTCTCGCCGGCACGGCGGGCACCAGGTGGCCCAGAGGTTGATCACCAGCGGCCCGCCCTGGTAGTCGGTGAGTTGCACGGTGTCGCCGGCGGCATTGCGCAGGGCCACTTCCGGCAGGCGGGTGCCCTGGTCGTAGAGCGTCAGGGACAGGCTGGCCAGCAGCCAGAAGGCCAGGCCGCTGGCGACGCCGGCAGCCAGGGGATGGCGCAGCGGCGGGCGCTTCCAGCCCCAGGCCAGGGCCGCCAGGAGCATGATGATGACCCCCGGCCAGGCCAGGAAGCCACCGTCGCGCAGGTCGATGATCAGCCACAGGTCGTGCTGGTAGTGCTTCCAGTAAGCGATGACGAAGCAAACCCGCGCCGCAAGCATGCCCAGCAGGAACAGCAGGAACAGCACTGATTCGGGGTTTTCGCCGCCACGCTTGGCCACCCGCCAGCCCACCAGGGTGGCCAGGGCCAGGGCGCTGATCAGCAGCAGGTGGTTGAGGGCGATGGCGAAGGTGCCGATGGTAAAGGTCAGCATCAACGGGCTTTCCGGGTCTGGGTCCAGCGTTGCAGGAAGGTGTTGGCATCCACTTCACCGGTGATGCGCTGGCTGCGGCGTTCGCTGCCGTCCGGGCCGATCCACAGCATGCTCGGTGGCCCCGGCACTTTGTAGCGGCCCAGCAGTTCGCGGCCGTCGGCGTTGTCCTGGGTCACGTCCAGGCGCAGCAGGCGCACGTCTGTCAGGGCGCTCTGGACCTGAGGCTGGCCGAATACGGTTTTCTCCATGATCTTGCAGGACACGCACCAGTCGGCGTAGTAGTCCAGCAGCACCCACTGGCCCTGGGCCTGGGCGCTGTCCAGGGCACGTTGCAGCTCGCCGGGGGACTTGATGGTGGTGAAGGCATCGTGGGCTGTGGTGCTGCCGGCCACGCTGCCACCGCTGTAGACCTTCAGCGGTCGCCACAGGTCATCGCTGCCACCGGCGGCGCCCACCAGCAACACGCCGCCCCACAGGCCGAACACCACGGCGGCGGCGCCGAACAGGTGCAGCAGGCGCCCGGCGATGGCCCGTTGCTGCCAGGCGCAGTAAGCCAGTACCAGGGCCAGGGCGCCCCACAGACCGATCCACAGGCTGGCGCCGAGCACCGGGCGCAACATATAGATAGCGGTGCCCAGGAACAGGAAGCCGAACACGCCCTTGAGCAGGTTCATCCAGGGGCCGGGCTTGGGCAGGAAGCGGTTGCCCAGGGTCACCAGCAACAGCAGCGGCAGGCCGATGCCCAGGCCCAGGGCGAACAGTGCCAGGCCGCCGAACAGGGCATTGCCGGTCTGGGCGATGTACAGCAGGCCACCGGCCAGGGGCGCGGTCATGCATGGGCCCACCAGCAAGGCCGACAGTGCGCCGAGAGCGCCACAGCCGATCAGGCTGCCGCCCTGGCGCTGGCGGCTGGCGCCTTCCAGGCGGTCGCGCAGGAACGACGGCATCTGCAATTCAAAGAAACCGAACATCGGCAGGGCCAGCAGCACGAACAGCGCGGCGAAGCTGCCCAGCACCCAGGGCTGCTGCAGCCAGGCCTGCAGGTTGCTGCCCAGCAGGGCGGCGATCACCCCCATGCCGGCGTACACCAGGGCCATGCACAGTACGTAGCTGGAGGCCAGGGCCAGGCCCCGGCGCGGGCTGGCGCCGCTGCCGACCACGATCCCCGCGAGGATCGGCAGCATCGGCAGTGAGCAAGGGGCGAAGGCCAGCAGCAGGCCGAAGCCGAAGAAGGCCAGCAGGCCCAGGCCCCAGGATTTTTCTTGCAGGTCGTTGGCCAGCCGTTGGTCCTGGGCCGTGCCGTTGACGGTTGCGGCGCTGTTGCCGGCGGCCGCTGCGGGGGCGCCGCCCAGGTTGACTTCAAGGGTCTGTGGCGGGTAACACAGGCCGGCGTCGGCGCAGCCTTGCCAGCCCAGCTTGACCTTGCCGCTGGCGGTGGCCGGTAGCTTTACTTCCAGGCCCTGGCGATACACCGTCTGTTCGCCGAAGAATTCGTCGCTGTGGTGTTCGCCGTCCGGCAGCGCCGGCTGATGCTCCTGGGCCAGGCCGTCGAACTTCAGGCGTTTCTGGTACAGGTAGTAGCCGTCGGCAATCTGCCAGAACAGCTGGGTTTCCCCGGAAGGCAGGCGCTCGGAGGTGAAGGTGAAGGCCTTGTCCACCGGCAGGAAGTCGGGCTTGACCTCGAACGGATTGTTGCCGGCTTCGGCCAGGGTGGTGAACAGCATAAACAGCAAGATGAGCAATCGACGCATGGTCAAGCCTTAAACCGGTGCAAGTGGGAAGCACAATGGCGGGTCCTGATTAACCGATGATTAACCATACTGGGTTGTGGCAGGGCGGCGGGCATAATGTCCGCTTAATCCGCTGCCTGCCTAATCAACGCCTTTATTACAGGACCGACCATGCACGTACTTGTCTGTGAAGATGATGAGCTGATCGCCAGCGGAATAGTCGCCGGCCTCACGGCCCAGGGCCTGACGGTCGAGCATGTGGCCTCTGCCTCAGCGGCACGGGCGATGCTCGGCGTGGCCGATTTCGACGTGATGGTACTGGACTTGGGCCTGCCGGATGAAGATGGTTTGAAGTTGCTCAAGCAACAGCGCCAGCAGGGTCTGGAGATTCCGGTGCTGATCCTCACCGCCCGCGACTCGGTGACCGACCGGGTCGACGGCCTGCAGGCCGGGGCCGACGACTACCTGCTCAAGCCCTTCGACCTGCGGGAGCTGGCGGCGCGCCTGCACACCCTGTTGCGCCGGGTGGCGGGGCGCAGCGTCAACCTGATCGAGCACGGGCGCCTGACCTATGACCCCAGTACCCGGGAAACCCGCCTGGGCGGCGAGCCGGTGGACCTGTCCCGGCGCGAGCAGGCGCTGCTTCAGGCCCTGCTGCACAACCGCGGCCGGGTGCTGTCCAGCGAGCAGCTCAAGGACAGCGTCTACGGGTTCAACGATGAGCTGGAAAGCAACGCCCTCAACGTGCACATCCACCACCTGCGGCGCAAACTCGGCAATGGCATCGTCGAGACGGTGCGTGGCCTGGGTTATCGCCTGGGTCCGGCCGACGGCGCGGAGAAGTCGTAAGTGAAGAGCCTGCGCCTGCGCCTGAGCGTGACCCTGGGCGCCGCCTTCATCCTGATCTGGACCCTGGCCGCGGCCTGGATGCTCAGCGATCTGCGCAATCAGATGATGTTTTCCCTGGACCAGCGGCTGGTGGCGTCGGCGCGCATGGTCGCCGGCCTGTTGGAACAGATGCCGGCGCTGCCTTCCGACACCCATGCCCACCCCATTGCCAGCGCGGCCTTGACCATCCCTGGGGGCATGGCCTGTCAGGTCAGTTCTCTGCGCGGGCAGGTCCTGGCCCGCAGCCACAGCACCCCGGAACACACCCTGGAAGCCGAGAAACTGGGCTTTCATGACCAGATGATCGACGGCGCGCCCTGGCGCACCTTCACCCTGGTGCGCGGTGATCTGCGCATCACCACCGCTGACCGCCAAGTGGAGCGCGAGGCGCTGAACATGTCGGTGCTGCTGGCCGCTTCGGTGCCGGTGGGGGTGGCCCTGCTGGGCTGCCTGTGGCTGTTGTGGCTGGGCATCGGCCAGAGCCTGGCGCCGTTGAACCGGATTCGCGACGCGCTGATGCGCCGCAGCGCCGACTCCCTGGAGCCGTTGCAGATCCAGCCCATGCCCAGCGAATTGCGGCCGCTGGTGGACACCCAGAACCAGCTGTTCCAGCGCATTGCCAAGACCATCGAGCGCGAACGCCGCCTGACCGGCGACGCCGCCCATGAACTGCGCAGCCCGCTGACCGCGATCAAGACCCATCTGCAAGTGGCGCGCATGACCGAGGGCGCGGCCCGGGATCAATCCCTGGCCCGGGCCGAGGAGGGCGCCGACCGCCTGCACCGGACCCTGGAGCAGCTGCTGTTGCTGGCCCGGGTCGAGGGCAGCCTGTCGTTCGATGACGGCGTGCACTGCAACGCCGAGCAAGTGGTCCGCCTGGCGATCCAGGATGCTGCCGTGGGCGCCCGGCAGCGAGTCAAGGTGCACCTTGGGGAACAGGCCGCCGAGGCCCCGGTGGCCATGCCCTCGACCCTGGCGATTGCCGCCTTGCGCAACCTGCTGGACAACGCCCTGCGCCACACCCCGCAAGACTGTCCGGTGGAGTTGAACCTGGACCTGGTGGCCGGTCGCCTGCGTTTCCAGGTGCGCGACCATGGCCCGGGGATTGCCGAGCAAGACCTGCAGCACCTGACCCAGCGCTTCTGGCGCAACAGCCAGAGCACCGGGTGCGGATTGGGCCTGGCGATAGTCCAGGCGATTGTCCAGCGTTGTGGTTGCGAGCTGCGTTTCGACAGCCTTCCTGATGGCCTGCGGGTCGAACTGACCCTGCCTGCCCACCACGCCTGACCTATCACCGTCCTCCGTAGGAGCTGGCTTGCCAGCGAATAGGCCTTTGAGACCGCCTTCGCCAGCAAGCTGGCTCCTACAGGGCCTTATACGTTCCGCCTGCCCGCCGCAGGAGCTGGCTTGCCAGCGAAGGGGCCCTTGAGACCGCCTTCGCCAGCAAGCTGGCTCCTACGGGGCCTTGTACGTTCCCCTGCCCGCCGTAGGAGCTGGCTTGCCAGCGAAGGGGCCCTTGAAAGCGCCTTCGCCAGCAAGCTGGCTCCTACGGGGCGGTATGTGCAATTTCCTCGCCCTGGGGTGTAAATCCCGACCTCGCTGGTGCGTTTCCAGAACAGGAAAACCTGCCCGTGCGCACCCTGCTTCGGCTGCGCGTTCGGCCGGTAGCCGTTTTGCTCAAATTGCAGCGCGAGGGTTCGAGACATGTCAGCCGTTACCAGCCTTATGGATGATCAGCCGGTGGCCCTTGCCGCCATCCCGGCCGAGACGCTTTACCAGTTCGACGAGTCGCCCCTGCTGGCCCGTCAAAGCCGCCAGGAATCCAATGCCCGCAGTTACCCTCGGCGCATCCCCCTGGCCTTGAAGCGCGCCAGTGGCATTCACGTCGAGGATGTCGAAGGCCGGCGTTTCATCGATTGCCTGGCCGGTGCCGGGACTCTGGCCCTGGGCCACAACCACCCGGTGGTGATCGCCGCGATCCGCCAGGTACTGGCCGATGAATTGCCGCTGCTGACCCTGGACCTGACCACCCCGGTCAAGGACCAGTTCGTCCAGGATCTGTTCGGCCTGCTGCCCGAGGCCCTGGCTGCCGAGGCGAAAATCCAGTTCTGCGGGCCCACCGGCACCGACGCCGTGGAAGCCGCGCTGAAACTGGTACGCAGCGCCACCGGGCGCAGCACGGTGCTGTCGTTCCAGGGCGGTTACCACGGCATGAGCCAGGGCGCCCTGAGCCTGATGGGCAGCCTGGGCCCCAAGCGTCCGCTGGCGGGACTCTTGAACAACGGTGTGCAGTTCCTGCCGTTCCCCTACGACTATCGCTGCCCGTTCGGGCTCGGTGGCGCCGAGGGGGTCAAGGTCAACCTGCACTACCTGGAAAACCTGCTGAACGATCCGGAAGCCGGCGTGGCGCTGCCGGCGGCGGTGATCGTCGAGGCGGTACAGGGCGAGGGCGGGGTGATCCCGGCGGACCTGGACTGGCTGCGGGGCGTGCGGCGTATCACCGAAAAGGCCGGAGTGGCGCTGATCGTCGATGAAATCCAGAGCGGCTTCGGCCGTACCGGCAAGATGTTCGCCTTCGAGCATGCCGGGATCATTCCCGATGTGGTGGTGATGTCCAAGGCCATCGGCGGCAGCCTGCCGCTGGCGGTGATGGTCTATCGCGACTGGCTCGACACCTGGCAGCCCGGGGCTCACGCCGGCACCTTCCGTGGCAATCAGATGGCCATGGCCACCGGTTCCGCGGTGATGCGCTACCTCAAGGAACAGCGTCTGCCCGAGCATGCGGCGGCCATGGGCGAGCGCTTGCGCGAGCATTTGCTGATCCTGCAGCGCGACTACCCGCAATTGGGCGATGTCCGCGGCCGTGGCCTGATGCTTGGCGTGGAACTGGTGGACCCGGCCGGTGCGCCGGACGCCCAGGGCCACCCGCCGCAACATGCGCGTCTGGCGCCACTGGTGCAGCGCGAATGCCTCAAGCGCGGCCTGATCCTTGAACTGGGCGGGCGCCATGGCAGCGTGGTGCGCTTCCTGCCGCCGCTGATCATCAGCGCGGCGCAGATCGATCAGGTGGCGGACATCTTCGGCAAGGCGGTGGCGGCGGCGGTGGCCGGGCTCTAATTTTTCGCGGCCCTGATTCGTTCCTTCTACACAACCGCCGCGCCTGGGGTGCGGCGTCCCTAATCAGCGATGGAGACAAGCAATGACTTCCGTATTCGACCGTGAGGACATCCTGTTCCAGGTGGTGGTCAACCACGAAGAGCAATACTCGATCTGGCCCGACTACAAGGCCATGCCCCAGGGCTGGCGCACCGTGGGCAAGAGCGGCTTCAAGAAGGAGTGCCTGGCCTACATCGAGGAAGTCTGGACCGACATGCGGCCCTTGAGCCTGCGCCAGAAGATGGACCAGCAGGCGCTGGCCGGCTGATCTTCGGCAGCAGATCCGTAGCCGCGGCCCCAAGCACAAAAAAAGCCCGCTGAGCCCTTGAGGCCAGCGGGCTTTTTAATGCCCGGCGCTCAGGCCGGGCGCTTGACGGCCTGCAGGGTGTAGCTCAGCGGCAGGCGCCATGGCGCTTCCTTGAGCCGCCATTCGCCGCGTTCATCCACCACCATCTGCCCGGGCAGGGCTTCCCAGGGAATGCTCTGGTGTTCCACCAGCCCGGTGATTTCCAGGCCCTGGGCCAGCAAGGCGCTGATGATTTCCCCGAGGCCGTGGTTCCATTCGTGGGTCACCGTGGCCTTGAGCGCGCTGTCGGTTTGCACGTAGGTGTTCTCGTCCTCCCAGACCAGCGGCTCGCGGCGTTCAAAGTAGGGGTATTCCACCCGTAGCGAGTCGCTGTGATCTTCATTGAGGGCCCAGAGCATGGGGTGCCCCTCGCGGATGAACAGCCGGCCACCGGGCTTGAGCAGGGCGCCGACGGTTTGTGCCCAGCGCTCGATGCTGGGCAGCCAGCACAGCGCGCCGATGCCGGTATAGACCAGATCGAAGCTGCCCTGGGGCAGCACCTCGGCGGCCAGGAACACGTCCGACTCGTGGTAGTCGATGGGCGTATGGCAGCGCTGTGCCAGGGTCCGGGCTTGGGCCAGGGACGCCGGGGAGAAGTCCACGCCGCTCATCTGTGCGCCGAGGCGCGCCAGGGACAGGGTGTCGGTGCCGATATGGCATTGCAGATGCACGCCGCAGAGGCCCTGGATATCGCCCAGCAGGGGGCGGTCGAACTGCACGACTTCGGAGAGAAACTGCGGGTCGTCGACGAAGCGCTGCACCGCGTAATCCGCCGAGGCGGCGTGCAAGGGCGCGCGCTCGTCCCAATTGGTCTTGTTGAGTGTCAGGTATTCGCTCATGGCGTGGTTTTCCTGTCTGGGCATGTTTGCGACGCGCAGACTAGCACCGGGAAATGGCCGTGATCTTGAGTGAATATGTAAGCGCTGCCGCCGCCGAACAGGCGGCAGCGGCGACAGGGACCGGCTCAGCTTTTCGGCGCCAGGGCCTGGGTGACTTGTTGCAGGTTGCCTTCCAGTTCGCCGAGCGGGTCGGCGCTGTCGGTTTGCAGCACCAGCAACTGGCTGCCGCCAGCGCTGATGGCGGCCTTCAGTGCCTCGGGCGGCTGACGATGGTGCAGCACCAGGGCCACGTCATGCTCCTTGAGTTGTGCCTGCAGCTTCTGCAGCGCTTCGGGCGTCCATTTGTTGTCGGCACGGGCGTCGACGCCCACCAGTTCCAGGTTCAGGCCGCTGACCAGATAGCCGAAGTGCTCGGAAAGGCTCAGCACGCTGAGGTTGTCGGCCTCGGCCAGGCGCGTTTCGCTGGCGGCGCTGAGCTTGAGCAGGCGTTGCTTGAGCCCTGCCAGGTTGCTCTCGATCTGCGGCTTGGCTTCGGGGGCCAGCCGCGCCAGGTCCGCCGCCAGCACGTCGGCCATGCGTCCCAGGTTGTTGCTGGACAGCCAGGGCTGGGCATTGAGCCCGTCGCGCTGGCCCGGTTGCAGGGCCACCCCGGGCAGGGCGCCATCCACCGGGCGCGCGGCGTCGATCTCGACGATGCGGATGTTGCTGCGCCGGGCATTGGGGTACAGCGGGTCGTCCGGCCAGATCGAGCGCAGGCCGATCACCGCGTCGGCATTCAGCGCCAGCTGGCTCAGGGCCTGGGCGCCGCGCCCGGTGAAATAGGCGGTCTGTCGCGAGCCGGGCAGATTGGCCGGGGCCGCTCGCTCCAGCTTGATGGCCGTGCCTTGCAGCAGCAGTTGCCCGAGGCCGAAGGTCACCGGCAGCGAAGCCAGCACCGTCAGCGGTTGTTGCGCGCTGGCGCTGTGCAGCGCGGTGTTACCCATGCCGTGGCTGGCCACCACGCGAATCGGTTCGAAGTGGTCGCGCTCGGCCAGGGCCGGGCCGCTGATCAGGCCGCCGAGGGCCAGGGCCAGGCTCAGGCGACGCCATGACGAGTGAGGCAATGAACTGTGCATTTATCCGATATTCCCTTTCAGGCTGGGCACGGTGCCGCGGGCGATGGCGGCCAGGGCGAAGGCCACGCCGGCCACCAGGATGATGGCCGCGCCGGAAGGCACCGGCAGGTCGAAGACGATGGGCAGCAGGATGCCGCACAGGGTGCTGAGGGTGGCGATGCTCACCGAGATCCAGAAGAAGCCCTTGAGCGACTGGCTCAGCAGGCGCGCCGCGGCGGCCGGAATCACCAGCAACGCCCCCACCAGGATGGCACCGATAACCTTGACCGCCGCCACGGTAATCAGGGTCACCAGGATCACGAACAGGTAGTCCAGGGACTTCACCGCCACCCCGCGCACCGCCGCCAGCTGCGGGTTGAAGCTGGCCAGCATGATGCGGTTGTACAGCGGCAGGCTCAGGCCCAGCACCAGCGCGCCGACCACCAGCAGCACCAGCAGGTCGTTGCCGTTGACCGTGAGCACCGAGCCGAACAGCACGTTCTCCAGGATGTGCACGTTGATCTTGCCGGCCAGGATCAGCAGCAGGCTGGCGCCCAGGGCCAGGGACACCGAGAGGAACACCCCGATCAGGGTGTCCGGGGCCAGCCCGGTGCGGTTGCGCAGGTAGTTGAGGAGGATGCCGAACAGCAGGCAGTAGCCGAACAGGCTGCCGTAGGGGCCGGTATAGGGTTCGCCCAGCAGGATGCCGATGGCCACTCCGGTCAGCGCCGCGTGGCCCACGGCTTCGGAGAAGAAGGCGAAGCGCTTGACCACCACCAGGGTGCCCAGGCCGCCGAGCACCGGGCCGATCAGCAGGCCGGCCAGCAGGGCGTTGACCACAAAGCCGTAGGCCAGGGCCTCGGGCAGGTAGCCGGACGAGGCCCAGCCCTGGACCAGCAGGCGCAAGGATTCATAGCTCATCAGGCAGCGCTCCCGGCGGTTCGTGGATGGGTGGAGAACAGGCTGAGCAGGCGCTCCGGGGTCAGTGTCTGTTGCGCCGGGCCGTCGAACAGCACCCGGCGGTTGAGGCCGGTGACCCGGTCCGCCAGGCGGCCCACGGCTTCCAGGTCGTGCTCGATCCACAGCAGGGTGATGCCGCTCTGGCGCCAGTCCTGGAGCAGGCGTTCGAAGACCTGGATCCCGGCCTCGTCCAGGGCCGACATCGGTTCGTCCAGCACCAGCAACTGCGGGGCCGGGATCAGGCCCTGGGCCAGCAGAACCCGCTGGCGCTCACCGCCGGACAGTGCGCCCATGCGCCGCTTGCGCTTGTCCTGCATGCCGACCCGTTCCAGGGCTTCGCCAATCGCCTGGGCGTAGTGCCGGCTGAGGCCGAGGAAGGCCGGGCGGCGCTGGCACATGGCGGCCATGAAATCATCCACGGTCATCGGCAGGCCGCGGTCGAACTCCAGGGCCTGGGGCACGTAGCCAATGGTGCCGGCGGCGCCGGGCCATTGCAGGCGCAACTGGCCCTGGTGCGGCATCTGCCCCAGCAGGGTCTTGATCAGCGAACTCTTGCCGCCGCCGTTGGGGCCCACCAGCGCATGCACGCTGCCGGGCTGCACCTTGAAGGTCACGCGGTCGAGGATGGTGGTCCGGCCCAGGGTCAGGCTGACCTGATCGAACTCGATGGCCGGACCGCGCCGCAGGGTTTCGATGGCGGTCATGCCCCGGCCTCCTGGATGGCCCGGACCACGGTGTCGAGGTTGCCCTGCATTTCCTTCTCGTATTTGTCGGCGCTGTAGTCGCCGTAGGAAATGTGCGACAGCGGGTAGAGCTTGACCCCGGATTCGCGCTGGATGGTTTCGACGTAGGTGGAGGGGAAGTCCATCTCCGAGAAGATCACCTTGACGTCCAGCTCGCGCAGTTGGTCGATGGTCTTCTTCAACTGGCTGGGGCTGGGCTCGATGCCGTGGGCCGGCTCCACCACCGCGGTGACTTGCAGGCCGAACTCGCGCAGCAGGTAGTCGTAGGCGGCGTGCACCGTGGCCACCCGCAGGTCGGCATTGGGCGCCTGGGTCAGCTTGGCCAGGGCGTCGGCGCGCAACTGGCGCAGGCGCTTGCCGTAGGCCCGGGCGTTCTGGGTGTAGGTCTTGGCGTTGGCCGGGTCCAGCTTGCCCAACTCCCGGGCGATGTTGTTGACCTGGGCAATAGAGGCGCTGATGGAGAGGAAGGTATGCGGGTTGACCACCTTGCCGGCGCCACGGGCGGCGACCCCGGTGGCGGCTAGCAGCGGCACGTTTTCGTTGGCTTCGATCAGCGGTATGTCCGGGCGCTCGCTGGCGGCGATCATGCGGTCGGCGAAGTCATCGTGGCCCACGCCATTGAGGACGATCACGTCCAGGCTGCCGATGCGCTTGATGTCTTCGGCCCGAGGCTCGTAGGCATGGGGGTTGAAACCGGCGGGAATCAAAGGCACCACCTCGGCCTTGTCGCCGACGATGTTCGCCACGTAGCTGTAGTAGGGATGCAGGGTGATGCCGATGCGCAGGCGTTTGGCCGGGTCGGCGCTGACCAGCGGGCTGAGCGTCAGGGCCAGCAGGCCGATCAGCAGCCCCCGCAGAAAGGGACGGCGTTGCGATGAAATGGGCATGGGCAAGCGTTCTTCTCTCGGAATGGGTTCAGTGGCGATGCTGGCGGGTCACTCCGGCATCGAATTGCGCGACCACCTGTTGCCAGCCGGCGGCGGCCAGCGTTGTGTCGCTGAGATCGACAGGCGCCGTGACGGACGGGGCGCGGTTGAGCCAGATGTCCACCTTGGCCGGGTCCTCGGTGTCCAGGCGCATGAGGAAGGAACCGGCCACTTGCGGGGCCTGGCTCAGGCCCAGGTAGGCCTGGTCCTGCAGTTGCCAGGCGTGGCCGCCACGGCTGACCGAACTGGCGTCCTGGGCGAAGGGGGCGAAACCTTCCGCGGCCAGTGCCTCGGGGGTTGGCAGGCCCTGGTTTTCGGCGCGCAGCAGGTGGATCTCGTCAAGGGTCACCCGCAGGTCGGCGTAGATCCCTTGCTCGCCGGCGCTGAGGTCGCGCCGGGCGTCCAGCTGGTGGCTGGCGACGCTGTGCGTCTCGGTCCTCTCGCCACGCCACAGCACCACGCTGGCGGCCACACTCAGAATCAGCGCGCACAACAACAGCACGTAGAGGGTTTCGTGGCCGGCGCCGGCGGGGCGCACGACCTGGGTGGTGGCTGGGTTCATGGGGCCTCGATGTCCGCCTGGTCGATTTCCACCACGTGGCCGGGGCCGGCATCGAACAGCACGTAGAACTCGCTGGAGGGCTTCTTGAAGGTCAGGGTCGAATCGCTGCCGAGCTTGCCCGGTACCAGGATGGTTTCGTCGTAGCCGATCACGTCCAGGGTCACCCCCGGCGCGCCGCTGCCGTCGGAAAAACCGCCGGTGCAGCGGATCTGCTCGGTGTCGATGGCCTTGCATTCGCACATCGGGTTGTGGGCCTGGGCGCTGTGGCTGAAGGCGCCGGCCAGCAGCGACAGGGCCAGGGCGCCGAGGCGCCGGGAGGGTACTGCGCGGATCATCGTGTGCCTCCTTGTTTTTCGAGCCAGGCCACGGTGGCGGGCGAGGCCTGGCTCAGGGGAATGGATGCCTGGTGCATGCTGCCGTCCCAGCCTTCCATGGTGATCCACAGCTCGGCGTCGGCTTGGGTCTTTTCCGCAATCGGCAGGCTGGCGCCCATGCGGTACGGGCTGCCGAAGAAGATCACCCCGGCGGCCCGCAGGCTGCGGGGCTTGCCGATGCGCAGGTAGGTGGCCTTGACCGGTTCGATGCAGGCCGCGCAGAGGGCGGCGTTGAAGTCTTTCAGGTAGCCGGCGGCACCTTGCAGTTGCGGTGCCTGGTCGCGCATTTCGGCCAGGCGCAGGCTCCAGGGACCGACCTGGATTTCACCGATCTCGCGCTCGCCCAGGCCGCTGTCGCCGCGAAACAACGAGGCATCGGCCAGGTACTTGGGCATGAAGCCCAGGGGAATCAGTAGCAGCAGGATGTTCAGGTGGAAGCGCCACTTGTGCCAGAGCCGGCCCAATGTCGAGGTGGAATCAGCGGTTGCCGGGGTGGCTTTGCTCACGGTTGGACCTCCGAGGTTTCGGCGCGCATGGCGGGGACGGGCCTGGCGGCAGGGCGCGGGCGAGCAGCCTTTTCCTCGCGCTTGAGGGCGTTGGCGGTGGCCAGGGCGGTGCGCTTGGTCCAGATCAGCAGGCCGCTGAGGACCATCATGCTCAGCACCAGGCCGAAGAAGAACCAGATCAGCTTGACCCAGATCCCGCCAAAATCACCGGTATGCAGCGGGCGCATGGATTCGGTGACGAACTCCAGGGCATTGCGGTCCCCCAGCAGGTGCGCGGTATCCAGAGTGCCGGTGTAGGGATTGATGTTGGCGGTCTGGTACATCAGCGGATACCAGCCGCGGCCACCGACATACAGGTGGCTGTAGGCATTGCTGGGCAGGCTGACGAAGCTGATGTCGAACCCGGGGATGCGCGAGGTGGCGGTGCTGATGGCCTGGTCCAGGCCGATCATGGGCGGCGGGTTGCCATCGGCGGAGTTCGGCACCTGCTCGCGGGCGATGACCGGCACGATGGGTTCGCTGGAAATGCTGATCTGGTTGTCCCCCAGGATTGCCCGGATCAGGAACCAGATGCCGGTGATGGAAATCACCGCGATGAACCAGATCGACCAGATGCCGCTCAGGCGGTGCAGGTCGCCCCAGAAAATCCGCGCGCCATGACGGATGCGCAAGGTGGGCTTGAGGAAGCCCTTCCAGAACTTCTTGTAGACCACCAGGCCGGTGATCAGCGAAGCGAGCATCGGCAAGCCGAGCAGCGACACCAGGTACCAGCCCCAGCTGTAGCCGTTGGTGAAAGGCACCAGCCACCAGCCGTGCAGGGCGCGGGTGAAGGCCTTGAAATCGAACGCCGGGCTGACCCCCTGGATCACGCCGGTATAGGGGTTGACGTAGACCGTCACGTTGCGGCCATCGGGGTAGCTGACATCGACACTCAGGGCGAAATGGCTTTCGTCCGGGGTCACGATGGTTTCGATGCGGGTCGTGGGTTCGGCCTGCTTGATGGCCGCCACCACCTGGTCGTAGCTCAAGGGCCGGGCGTCATCGGAGGGCTTGCTGGCGCGCACGTCGGGATTGGCCAGCCAGACGATCTCCTGGCTGACCACCGCCAGGGTGCCGGTGACGCAGACGATCAGCACGAAAAACCAGATGGGCAGGGCCAGCCAGCTGTGCACCAGAAACCAGATTTTTGAACGGGACTTCTTCGACATTGAATGGGCGTCTTGATTCGAGGAATGGAGCAGCACTGGACCCTTCGGCCGCTTCCGCGGCAGAACACCCGAGGCATAGCCATGGCCAACGCGGCCTGCTGCATTCAATTAAGACGAATGAGAATCGTAAATCCTGAAAGGCGATATGAAAGTAAATGTTACGAAGCAGCAAAAGCCGCGGTTTAAGCGGTCTGGCCAATGCCGCTGTAGGAGCGGGCTTGCCCGCGAACTGAACCGCGAGGGCGCCTTCGCCGGCAAGCCGGCTCCTACGAGGGGGCGGATTGCAGGGGCAGGGTCAGCCGGCCTGTTGCTGGAACATTTCCCGCGCCCGCCGAGCGATTTCCTCGGCACTCAGGTCTTCCTTGCGGCTGGCCAGGAACCACACATGGCCGAACGGGTCGCGCAGGCTGCCGCTGCGGTCGCCGTAGAACTGGTCCTTGACCGCCGACACCTCGGTGGCGCCGGCGGCAAGCGCCCGGGCGAAGCTGCGGTCGACGTCTTCCACATAAAGATGCAGCCCGACCGAGGTCTTGTGGGTGTCCGGGCTGTCCATCGGGGTTTGTTCGCAGGGGCTGCCGAGCATGATGGCCGAGCCGCCGATACGCAGTTCGGCATGGCCGACGCTGCCGTCGGGCATGTCCAGGCGCATGCTTTCCTCGGCGCCGAAGGCCTGCTTGTAGAACTCGATGGCCAGGGCGGCGCGCTTGATGCCCAGGTACGGCGTGACGCCGCTGAAGCCTTCGGGAATGGCTTTGACGCTCATCTGGGTTTCTCCTTGATATTGTTTTGGGCAAATCGGTCCGTCGCCGGATCGAGCAGGTTTCACTCTATACCCGGGGTCCCTCGGCCCCGGTGTGGGCCGACGAGGTGTCGTCCAGGCAACAGCATTTCACTGTTGGCCCAGCAACAGCCCACCAGCAATTTGTCCGCTGGCCCGCTGGGCAATCCCTCCACAGAGGCCGGTAAACCCTTGAATTCACAGGCCCGATCTTTCGGCACAGAAGCTGCAACGGCTGCCCGGAACCTTCATCCGCCCGAGAGCGCTGTATGTCTTCTTTGCCTGAATCCGCCTTTTATCCCCTGCATACCCCCGCCGCCCATGTGATCCGCGATGGCGCCGAGGCCCTGGCCGTGGCCCGGCAAGTGGCGGCTGTCCTGCTGGAGCAGGACGCCGAACGCGACCGCAGCCGCCAGGTGCCGGCGGAGTTGCTCGACCTGTACTCCAACAGTGGCCTGTGGGGCATCAGCGTGCCGCGGGAGTACGGCGGCGCCCAGGTGTCCTACGCGGTGCTGGCGCAGGTGATCGCGATCATTTCCGCCGCCGATCCGTCCCTGGGGCAGATTCCGCAGAACCATTACTGCCTGCTGGAAGACATCCGCCTGCAGGGCACCCCGGAGCAGCAGGCGCACTTTTTCGCCCTGGCCCTGCAAGGCCATCGCTTTGCCAATGCGCTGTCGGAAACCGGCGGCAAGAACGTGCAGGACATCCAGGCCACCGTGCGCCGCAGCGGTGATGCTTATGTGATCAACGGCCGCAAGGGCTACTGCACCGGCTCGCTGTATGCCCACTGGCTGGCGGTGCTGGCCCTGGATGAACAGGGCCACGGTCAACTGGCTTTCGTGCCCCGGGGCAGCGCGGGGCTGGCGGTGATCGACGACTGGGACAGCATCGGCCAGCGCACCACCTCCAGCGGCACCGTATTGGCGGAAAACCTGCGGGTGCCGGCTTTCAACCTGTTCCCCACTTACCGTTCCTATGAAAGCCCGACCCTGGCCGGGCCCTTCGCCCAGCTGACCACGGCGGCCATCGATGCCGGGATTGCCCGGGCGGCGCTGCGCGACACCATCGCCTTTGTTCGTCAGCACGCCCGGCCGTGGATCGACGCCGGGGTGGAAAAGGCCAGCGAAGACCCGCTGACCATCATTCAGGTAGGTGCCCTGGACATTCGTCTGGAGGCCGCCGAAGCCCTGCTGGAACGGGCTGGCCTGGCCCTGGACGCGGCGCGTCCGGCGCCGGATGAAGACAATGTGGCCCAGGCGTCCCTGGCGGTGGCCAAGGCCAAGGTGCTGACCACCGAGATCGCCATCGAGGCCAGCAACAAGTTGTTCGAACTGGGCGGCACCCGCTCGACCCTCAAGCGCCACAACTTCGACCGCCACTGGCGCAATGCCCGGGTCCACACCCTGCACGACCCGGTGCGCTGGAAGTACCACGTGGTGGGCAACTGGCTGCTCAACGGCATCAAGCCGCCGCGTCACGACTGGTCCTGACGCCATGGCCGAATGGTTCAAGCACATCTACTGGGCTGATATCGCCCAGGCCTGTCTCGACACCCTGAGCATGCTCGGTGCGGCCCTGGGCTTCACCGTGCTGCTGGGGCTGCCCCTGGGCGTGCTGCTGTTTCTCACCGGCAAGCGCCAGTTGCATGAGGCCGTGGGCCTGTATCGGTTGCTGTCGGTGATCGTCAACGTGCTGCGCTCCTTGCCCTTCATCATCCTGCTGATCGTGCTGATTCCCCTGACCACCCTGCTGGTGGGCACCTCCCTCGGGGTGCCGGGGACCATCCCGCCGCTGGTGGTGGGCTGCACGCCGTTCTTTGCTCGGCTGGTGGAAACCGCCCTGCGGGAAGTCGACCACGGGGTGGTGGAAGCGACCCAGGCCATGGGCGGCAGCACCTGGCAGATCATCCGCCACACCCTGTTGCCCGAAGCCCGGGGCGGCCTGCTGGCGGCGGTCACGGTGACCGCCATCGTGCTGGTGGACTACACCGCCATGGCCGGGGTGATCGGTGGCGGCGGCCTTGGCGACCTGGCGATCCGTTACGGCTACCAGCGCTTCCAGACCGACGTGATGCTGGTCACCGTGATCCTCCTGCTGGTGCTGGTGCAGGCCCTGCAGATGACCGGCGACCGCCTGGTGGCGCACTACAGCCGACGTTGAATCCATTGCCTTGAACACAACCCAAAAAGCGGCCCTACGTGTGCCTCACGACGGCCATCTGCCTTTGCCTTAGGAGCAACCCATGAAAAAGACCCTGGCCGTACTGGCCGCCGTGCTGTCTCTGAGCGTCAATGCCAACGAAAAACTGCTGGTGGGCGCGACCCCGGTGCCCCACGCCGAGATCCTCGAATTCGTCAAACCCGAGTTGGCCAAGGAAGGCGTGGACCTGGACATCAAGGTCTTCACCGACTTTATCCAGCCCAATCAGCAACTGGCGCTGAAGAACCTCGACGCCAACTACTACCAGTACCGGCCGTTCCTCGATGACTTCAACAAGACCCGGCACACCAACCTGGTGCCGGTGGTGGGGGTGCACATCGAGCCCTTCGGTGCCTATTCCACCAAGATCAAGAACATCGCCGAGCTCAAGGACGGCGCCAGCGTGTCGATTCCCAACGACCCAGTGAACACCGGCCGGGCCCTGGTGCTGCTGCATGAAGCGGGGTTGATCAAGCTCAAGGACCCGAGCAACACCCTGGCCACCCAGCGCGATATCGTCGACAACCCCAAGCACCTGAAGATCCGTGAACTGGAAGGCGCCTTGCTGGCCCGTTCGGTGAGCCAGGTGGACCTGGCGTTCGTCTTCGCCAACTACGCCCTGGAAGCCGGCATCGACACCAACAGCGCGCTGATCGTGGAGAAGGGCAAGGATCTGTACATCGAATTCCTGGTGGCCCGTCCGGACAACATCGACGACCCGCGGATCCAGAAACTGGCCAAGGCGCTGAACTCCGACGCCGTGCGCCAATTCATCCTGAGCCGTTACAAAGGCCAGATCGCCCCCGGCTTCTAACCACCCGGCCCCCGCGGGGAAGGCGACTTGTAGGAGCTGGCTTGCCAGCGAAGAGGCCCATGAGATCGCCTTCGCCGGCAAGCCGGCCCCTACGGGGAGAGGAATTGTAGGAGCTGGCTTGCCAGCGAAGGGGGCCGCAAGATCGCCTTCGCCGCCAAGCTGGCCCCCACGCGGGAGGCGGATCAGGTGCGCTGGTGCGCCTGCTCGCGATCAGCTTGCTGGGCGTCATCCAGCAGCACTTCCTTGAGTGGCACGGCGCCGACGGCCAGGGCTTTTTCGATGCTCAGGTCGTCGCCCTGGGTGGCCAGCAGGGCTTGCAGTCGCTGGAACTCACCGCACCAAATGGTTTCGATGTCCTTGTCGCGTCGGGTATCGCGCTGGGCGCTGAGGGCGACCGCTCGTACCTGCAGGCGGCCGTTGTCGGCGTTGCCCCCGACTTCCACGCCGTATCCCGGGGTGGCGCTCTTGCGCAGCACCACCCGGCCATCCTTGGCCCAGGCGGTGGCCATGCCCTCGCGGACTTCGTAGCCCAGGCCGGCCAGGCCTTCGAGCACCGCCTGACGACGGGCCAGGGCGGCGCGCTGTTGCAACTCGGCTTCGATCAGCGCGCTGAAGCGGGCAATCAGCTCATCCACGGGCGCCATGTTGGCCAGGCTGCACTGTTCGGCCCGGGACAGCTCTGCCCCGGCGGCCGCCGGACACAAGCTCGCCACTTCGCTGGCCAGTGCCTGGAGGCGCGCCAGGCGTGCGCGGCGCTCCTGGCTGTCACGGGTGGCCTGAGCCAGTTCCAGCACCAGGCTGTCCAGCAACAGGTTGCGCTGTGGCGCGCGGGTTTCGGCGTCGATCAGGCGCAAGGCGGCCAGGTAGGGGTCGGCACTGGCCTGATCATCGAGGGTCAGCAACTGGGCAATGTGCTGCTCGATGCGTTCCAGCCTGGGTTCCTTTTGTTCATGGGCGGCGCGCCATTGGGCCAGGGTCTGGGGTGCGCTGTCGTCTTGCAGGCGTCGGGCCAGTTGTTGCTGGGCCTCGCTCAGGCCCGGCTCCTGGGCGACGGCGCCGAGGTGGGCGAACCCCTGGGCCAGGATCGACTCGACCGCCGCCACGGGCTGGCCTTCGGCAATCGCCTGCAACTGTTGCAGCCACTCGGCTGAAAGGGCTTTGCCTTGCAACGCCCCCAGCAGGGTGGCGGCGTTTTCCCGCTGACGGCGGGCCAGTTGGCGCTGTTGCGCGACCTGCTGCACGGCGCGTTGTTCCCGTTGTTGCAGATCGTCCTTGAGGAACTCGATTTCGATCGGCACCTGTTTCTGCAGATCCACCAGGCGATCGGCTTCGATCAATTGGCGCAACTGCTGGAGACGGCCGTGGGTCGCGGCCCGCTCCTGCTCGCTCAGTTGCCCCAGGCGTTGCGCCTGGGCTTCCCAGCGGGCAATCGCCTGCTCCAGGCGCCGCAGGTGACCGGCGCAGATGTCGAGGATTTCTTCACGGGTGACGATCCGCACCACTTTCGGGCCGCTCATGGGGTTTGCTCCGTGTCAGCCAGGGTTTGAGGTGGCGTTTGTGCTGCGCAGCCGGCCAGCGGTTGCAGGGCCTGTTCGATGGCGGCCTGCAGGCGTGCGCGTTCGTTGTGGGGGTCGTGGTACCAGGCCTGGGACGAGACTCGATGCAGGTGGGGAATGGCTCGGCGCAGTACCGACGGGCGCCAGATCTCCCGGGAGCGGGCGCGGGCCAGCAGCCCGTGGCGCGGGGTGTCGCATTCGATGCCCAGGGCGTAGAGCCCGGTATCGGGATGCTCGATGGCAAAGTCCAGGCCGAAGGCATCCCCTTCGTTGGCGCTGATCGGGTTCCAGCCCAGGGAGCGGATGAACGCCGCCACCGCCTGGGTGAATCCGTCGCCGTGGTCGTTGTGCCGGGCCCGGGTGTCCTGGCGCTCGGTGACCAGGCGCTGCAGCAGCTTGTGGCCGCTGGCGAACTCCCCGGCCGACAGGGCGCGGGCGTACTCCAGGTAGCCTTGCAGGTAGTCTCGCGGGCTGGCGGGCGGGCGCTGGGTGGTGAGCATGTCGGAGATGTCGGCAATCGGCATCGAGGTGATCATCACCACTTTGCGCCGGGCCCGGGTCACCGCCACATTGAGCCGGCGTTCGCCGCCGGTCTGCCCGAGCACCCCGAAATTGCGTCGGAAACTGCCTTGGCCGTTTCGCCCGAAGGTCGAGGAAAACACGATGATGTCGCGCTCGTCGCCCTGGACGTTCTCGACGTTCTTGACGAACACCGACATGTCTTCGCCGTCCTCGCTGCGTTCGCGTTCCTCGCTGTAGGCGGCACGAAACACCGGGTCCTGTTCGGCTCGCAGCTCCAGGTGCTCCTCGATCAGGTCGGCCTGCTTGCGGTTGAAGGTCACCACCCCCACCGACGGTCGCTCGGCGTAGGGCGTCTGCCACAGCTCGGCCAGGTAGTCGACCACCCGTTGCGCCTCCTCGGGGTTGACCTGCTGCTGGTAGACGCCGTCCACGCGGATCAGCTCCAGCGGCTTGATGGCGAGGATATTGGCCTCTGGGTGACGCACCGGAATGCTCAGCCGGTTGCCATAGAACGAGGCGTTGGAGAAACCGATCAGCTCGCGGTAGGCCGAGCGGTAGTGGATCTGCAGGGTGGTGGCGGGCAAGGCGCTGCGGGCCAGTTGCAGCAGGTCCGGGCAGTCCTTGATTTCGCGGCGGTTCCAGGTGTCTTCGAAGGCCTCGCGTTGTTCTTCGTCGGCGTCGGCATCGGGCTGGTCGCCGTCGAACAGTTCGGCCTCGTCGCTTTCCACCCGGCTGGAGAAGAAGGCGGTGGGCGGCATCTGCTTCTCGTCGCCGCTGACCACCGTGACCCGGCCCCGGTACAGGGTCGGCAGGGCGAATTCCACCGGCATCTGCGAGGCTTCGTCGTAGATCACGATATCGAACAGCCCGGGCTTGAGCGGCAGCACCCGGCTGGCCACGTCCGGGTTCATCAGCCATACCGGCCGCAGGCTCATCAGCCCAAGACCAGCGCCCATCTCCATGAATTCGCGCAAGCGGCGCGAACGCCGGCCGGTGAGGCGGGTCACGTCTTCCCACTGCTTGCGGGTGCCCAGGCGCGCGAGGTCGATGCCTTCGCTGAGCAGTTGGCGGTTGAGGCTGCGCATCTGGGTGTCGGCCTGCCCGAGGCTGGCGATCTTCGCCGCGGTTTCACTGTGCTCCAGCATCAGCTCGGGTTGGCGTTGTTCCATCTGGCGCTTCCAGCCCAGCCGCGCTTCGCGGTTGAGCATGCGCCGGACCACGGCCTCCAGCTGCTCGGCGGGAATGGCGTCGAGCGTTGTCTGGTATTCGCGCAGTATCTGCAGTAACTCCAGGTCGGCCGGTGACAGCTGGCCGGCCCGGGCGCGGAACGCCTGGTAGGCGCTCAGGGTCGGCAAGGCTTCGCGCAGGCGATTGAGGGCCGGCTGGTTGCCCTGGTTGTGCTCCACGCGCTGACGCAGTTGGCCCAGCAGCTCCGGTTGCAACCATGGATTGAGGCGCTGCAGGGCATTCAGGCTGTCCTGGCGCACGCTGTGGCGGATAAAGGCGGCGTCGTAACCGGCCAGCAGGCTGTCCAGGGGTTGCCGCTGGCCGGTCAGTACCACGGCGTCCAGCTGTTCCACCCGTGGCGCCTGCGCCAGGCTCATGGCCAGGACGCGCATTTCTTCCAGCTGCCCGAGGTCCTGGCGCACTTGCGGCAGCAGGTCCGGGCCGCAATCGTCGGCGATCTGCGCGAGGCCCAGTTGCTGATGCAGTTGCTGCAACTGGTTGCGCAAGGGCCGCCACTGGCTTTCCAGCAGGGCCGCCGCCAGCAGTGGCGGCAGGTGCTGCGGCTCGGCCGGGGCGCCCTGTTCGGCGAGGAAGGCCAGCAACCGGCGCTGGCGGATCAGGCGCAGCGGGTTCAGGCGCGCCAGCCAGGAGCGGCCCTGGATCACGGCGCGGGCGCGGTGCTGCAGGGTGCGCAACTGGGCCGCGGGCAGGGCGCTGAGGCCCGGCGCCAGATCGGCCTGATGGGCCGCCGCGTCGCATTGCTGCAGTTGTTGAGCCAGGGCTTGCAGGGTCTGGATCAGCCCATCGCCTTCGGCCGTCTGCCCCGGGTGGCCACGGAACAGCGGCAGCCAGCGCGCCAGCCGCTGGCGGCGTTCATCGTCCAGGCCCAGCAGGCTGTGCACGTGCTGTTCGAGCCAGGCGCGGTAGGGCGCCGGGTCGTCCACTTCAAAATCGGCCGGGTGCGCCTGCAGGGTTTCCAGGCGCTGTTCCTCGCAGCGCCACAGGCGTTCGAAGCCGTCGTTGAAGGCTTGCAGGGTGGCGGCATCGGTGGGGAACGGCTGGAGCTGGGCCAGGGCGCTCTGTTCATAGCGGGCCGGCAGCCACAGGCGGATCAGCGGCGCGCAGGCTTCTTCCAGGCGCGTCAGGTCGGCGATGCCCAGGGCCGCCAGGTGCTGGCGCAGTACCGCAACGTCCAGTGGCGCAGGCCCCTGTTCCAGGCCGATCAGCTCGCCGATCAGCTGGCGGTAGCTCAAGCCGCAGTGTTCATCGACGCGGTGCAGGCTCTGGTGGAAGCGATCCAGCTCGCCCTCCAGGGCCTCGATGCGTGCCGCCAGGCGCTCGCGCTGGTGCAGCCAGGGCTGCTGGGCGGCATCGTCCTTGAACAGGGCTTCGAGCTGTTCGCGGACACTGCGGATCACCGGTTCGCGGTCGCGGTTGATGTCGTTGAGCATCACCACCCGGTTGCCCAGGCCCTCGGCCACCAGGCGCTTGTGCACCACCTCCAGGGCCGCGTGCTTCTGGCAGACGATCAGCAGGCTGCGCTGGCGACCGATGGCGTCGGCCACCATGTTGACGATGGTCTGGCTCTTGCCGGTGCCGGGCGGCCCTTCCACCAGCAGCCCGGGCGCCTGGCGCGCCTGGAGCACCGCGGCTTCCTGGGACGGATCGCTGGCCACGGTAAAGAAGCGTTGCAGCTCCGGCGCGGGCGCTGCGGCCGGGCTGTCGCCGCCGTCCTGCTCCGTCGGGTTCAGGCGCAGGGCGGTTTCCAATCCGGTGCCGCCGGGCGGCAGGGCCTTGAGCTGGCGCAGGTCCTCGCCAATGGCCTGGCCGATGAAGGCGACGTGGAACAGCACGGCGGCGCAGGCCAGTTGATCCTGGTAGGGCGGCACCTCGGTGCTGGCCGGCGGCAGGTTGCCCAGTACCCGGGAACCCGGCGTGGCCAGCATGCCGAAGGCGTCCATGACATCGGCAGCCTTGAGCGCCGAGCGTCCCAGCAGTTCGTCGGCGGCCTTGCGCCAGAGCTTGGCGGGCTCGATACCCAGCAGGGTGTCGAGGCCCGGGTTGAGGCGCACCTCTTCACGCTCGCTGTCGAAGACCAGGGCCACCTTGCCGCGGCTGCCGACTTCCAGCAGCAGCTTGACCGGCCACAGCAGCAAGGGCGCGATGCGGGTGCGGGTGGTGCCTCGCGGGTCCCGGGTCAGGAGGAAGGGGAAGCCCAGGTACAGGCCGTCGATCCCGGTGTCGCGCTGGTACAGCGAACTCTGGCGGTACAGGCTGTTGAGCCGCGCATCCAGCAGTGGATTCTCGGCGAAGCACGCCGGGTCGAGGTGGATGGGCTGGGCGTTGCGCGCCACCAGATGATCCAGCAGCGCCGGGGCCGGGCTGCGTTCGCCGTGCAATTCGTTGAGGTCGACCCGGGCGGTGGTCTTGCCGATGCTCATGCGCACCAGCGGGCCGCGCAGCACCCCGCTGGCGACCTTCTTCTCGAAGAAGTCGAGGATCTGCGCAACGTAATGCTGCTTTTGCGGTTCCAGCCACTGTTCGGCACCGATGGCTAGCAGCACCAGGGCCTTGGCCAGGGGCATGCGCCGTTCCAGGCGGAACTGCTCGGCCCACTCGTCGACGCTGGGCACGCCGCAGCGGGCGAAGCCGCTGATGCGTTCGTCGACCTCCCGGTACAAGACCGGGCGCGGCAGCCCCAGCAGGGTGCGGGCGCTATCGGCATCGAAGCTCAGGACTACGGCCTCGCAGGCCAGGGTGGTGGCTTCTTCGAGGATGGCGTCCACCGCGCGGAACTGGCCGATGGCGGCGCTGAGCAGCACGATCAGGTCTTCTTCACTGATGGTGCGCCGGTCGGCCAGGGACAGGATGCCGTGGTGCTCGCTGTCCGGCAGCAGACGCTGACGTGCTTCCCATAGCGCGGCCAGATGGGCTCGGGAGCTGGAGAGCAGGTAGATGCGCAACTGCTCCTCGTCCAGTTCGATGGCCTGGTGCTGGGCGCGTTGGCGCACCTGTTCGGCCCGCAGCTTGAGCCGCGACAGCCAGTGTTCGCTCTCCAGGCGTTCCAGCAGGTCCGGGGCCGGGCCGCTGATCAACCGGTAGCCGTCCAGGGGATGTTCCAGCAGCCAGCCCGGGGTGACGATCTGGCCGCGCAGGATCAGCGGCATTTCCGGGTTCAGCAGCTTCAGCGCCAGCATCAGCCGGGTATCGTCTTCCAGCTCCTGGTGCTGGGCTACCTGACGCAGGCCGGCCAGGTGGCGGGCGGACACCCCGGCCTGTTCGGCCCAGGTGACGATCACCCCGCGCAACAGGTGATCCAGGGCCTGGGGCCAATGCTCGGCTTCGGCGGCGGCCAGGGCGAACGGTCCCGGGCGGCGGAAGCGCCGGGTGCCCAGGGCAATGCTGGCGCCTTCGTCGGCGTCCTCTTCGCGGGTGATCGAGTCCGGGACGCGGGGGCTTTCGCCCTGCAGCCAGGCCTGAACCTGGGGCCATTGCCAGCGCTGGTGGCGATCCCGCGCCAGCAGGCCGCGCAGCAGCAGCTCCAGGCGCGGGTCGAGGTCCTCCGGCAGCAGCACGCCATTGGCCAGCACGTGAATCAGGTAGGCGTTGGCGTTGATCCCGGCAAAGCACTGGCCCTGGGTCAGTTGCTCCAGCAGGATCATCCCCAGGCTCCACCAGTCGGAAGCCGCGGCCACGCCGCCGGCGATGGCTTCGGGGGCCATGTAGCGGCTGGTTTCCAGAGGCGAGACGATGTCCAGGTCGAACTCGGACAGGCGCGCCGAGCCGAAGCCGCTGATCACCAGGTCCAGGGGCTCGCGGCTGCGCACCAGCAAAGTGGCCGGACGCAGGTCGCGGTGGCGCAGGCCGGCTTCACTGAACGCATGCAGGGCCTGGCCCAGTTCACTGACGATGTGCTGTACCGCCGCCCGATCGCTGACCACGATTCCCAGCTCGGCCAGGGTGCCGCCGGTGAGCTCCTCGGCCACTTCGAAGGCGCGTTCGTCCCAGCGGCCGGTGAGGATGATCTCCGGCACGTGTTCCCGGGGCAGGCGCTTGAGGGCTTCGTACACCGAAGGGTCGGGTTCGGCGCCGGCCTGGTAGAGGGTCAGCACCGCCTGCTGGGCGGTTTCACGGTGCTCGGCGATAAAGCGCTCGCGCACGCCGCCGCTGCTGATCTGCCGCAGCAGGCGCCAACCCTCGATCACGGTTTCGCTGTCGGCGGCGGGGGCTGTGGCGGCAGCGGGTTGCTCCGCGGCAAGCGGGTCGGCGCCGCAGACCAGGCACATCAGGTCGCCGTCGGCCATGGCGTGGCCGTTGCTGCAGGCCAGGGTTGAGCTGCCGTGCGCTGCGACCTCGGGCTGGGGCTCCAGTGCTTCGGCGGTGATCACCGGCTGCGGGCGCCAGCCCTCGGGGTGAATCGCTTCGGCGGACAGTTCCCAGCCGCAGACCCGGTGGTCCACCTGGCCTTCGCAGAAGATTTCGGCCAGGGAGCGTTCAGTCTGGCAATTGGGGCAAAAACGTATCATCGGTGGCGGTTCCGGTTAACGGCGGCGTGAGGTGTGGGCGCTGGTCTGGAGTTGGTGGCCCTGGGCGTGCAGCAGGTCGCGCAGACGCAGCAGGTCGTCACGCCGGGGGATGCCAGCCATCCAGACACTGCCGTCGTCGTCGAACATCACATCCAGCGCGCGCTCGTCTTGGTGCAGCGGGCGCTGGTAGCTGGACAGACGCTGGCGGCCCAGCTCGGTCAAGAGGATCAGGCGCTGGTTGTCGCTGCCCCGTAGGACCAGCGTTTGCGCCTGTTGTTGCTCGAAGGGGTCGCAGATCAGTGCATCCAGCAGGCCTTCGGCTTGTTCAAGCAGCGGTTGCAGGCGTTCCAGGGAATGGCCGCTGTAGACCAGGATGTCCACCGCGGTGCGTTCGCGCAGGGCGCGCAGCAGGGCCAGCAGGGCCTCGGGCTGGTCGAAGGGCTCGCCGCCGGACAGGGTGATGCCTTCGGCCTGGGCCAGCCAGGGTTGCAGGTCGTCCAGCACCTGGGGCAACGGCAATGGCTGCTTGCCCGGGCCCCAGGTGTCCGCGGAAATGCAGCCTTCGCAACGAATGCTGCAGCCCTGGAACCAAAGGCCCAGGCGCTGTCCCGGCCCCAGGGTGGTGACCGGGAAGTGCACCCGCGACAGGCTGATGTTCACGAAGCGCGGGCAAGCAATTGCAGGCTGCCGGCCTGCAACTGGCGGACTTCGAAGGACTGGCCGGGCTGGGCGTCCTGGTCGAACAGGGCCCGGGCCAGGGGGTTGAGCAGGTGCGCTTCCAGCTGGTTGCGAATGCCCCGGCCACCGTTGGACAGGTCTTGCAGACACAGCTGGCGCAGGTTGCCCAGAGAGGCGTCATCGAGCTGCACGTGCAGGGCCTGGGCCGCCAGGTCGGCGAGGATGTTGCCGACCATCTGCTGGAAGATCTGCTCGGCGATGTCCGGGCGGATGAAGTCGAAGACGATGATGTTCTCGCCGATGCGGTTGAGGATTTCCGGTCGATTGAGCACCAGCTTGAAGTGCCGCTCGATCTCCCCCTGGACCTTGCCCTGCACGGCCTCGAAGGCTTCGCCGGGCTGCACGTTGGCGACGCGTTCGCCGTGCTCGCCCTGGCGGTAGATGCCCAGGTTGGAAGTGAAGACGATCAGCGCCTCGGAGAAGTACACCCGATCGCCGCGGCCGGAAGTGAGTACTCCGTCGTCGAGGATCTGCAGGAACTTGTCGAGGATTCGTGGGTGAGCCTTTTCGATCTCGTCGAACAGCACCACGCTGAAGGGCTTTTCGCGGATGGCGTTGGTCAGTTCGCCGCCCACGTCATAGCCGACGTAGCCGGGCGGGGCGCCCACCAGGCGCTGGTCGGCGTGTTCGGCGCTGAATTCCGACATATCGAAGCGGATGTATGCGCTTTCGTCACCAAACAGCAGGCTGGTGATGGTCTTGGCCAGTTCCGTTTTGCCGACCCCGGTGGGCCCGGCGAGAAAGGCCACGCCCCGGGGACGATTGCCCTTGCGGCTGGCGCCGACTCCGGTCATGGCGCGCTTGACGATGTCCAGCATGTGGGTCACGGCGTGGCCCTGGCCCTTGACCCGCTGGCGGATGAAATCATCGGCCTGGCGGATGCGCTGGCGGTCGATCTTCAGCCAGGGGTCTTCGGTGACCCCGACCTTATAGCGGCGCACGGCGTCGCCGATGCGCTCCATGGCCAGGCCTTCGACCCGGGCCAGTTGCACGATTGCATTGAGGTCGAGCAGCAGCAGGCCTTCGGTATTTTCGACGAAGGCCCGCACCGCCTGGTCGCGGTTCTCTTGGCTGGCTTCCTGGGCCCCGGGCAGGCCCCGCAGCAGCGCCGGCGCCAGCGCCTGGCGGGCCTGCTGGTCGGGTTTGGACACCGGAATCGGGCGCAGGCGCGGGTTGTCGATCAGCAGCCAATCGGGCAGGTCGCCTTCCTTCTCCACCACCCAGAGGATGCTGTTGAAGAACGGCGTGCGCTGTTCCCCGGCTGGCCGGCTGCGGGCCTGATGGGACAGCACCAGGGCCTGGGTGAACAGCTGGTGCTCGGCGGCGCTCAGGGCGTCGTTGCGGATCACCAGGCGGGAGGCGAAATCGACAATCAGGGCCAGGGGCGCGCCTTGGCGTTCCACCAGGCGCGGCAAGGTGGCGCACAACAGGTCGAGGCCCGCTGGCGCCGCGCCTTCCACCGGGGTCAGCCCCAGTTCGCGCAGCAGGTTGTCGGCCTGGGCCGGCTCGCTGCCCGGGGGCAGCAGCACCCGCAGCCCGCCGAGGGGATCCCAGCTCAGCACCTGGGCATAACCGGCCGCCAGCAGTTCGTCGCGCAGATTGAGATTGAAGGGTTGGGGTGTGATGACCCCGGGGGCGACTTCGCTGGCTTGCAGGTCGCGGACGTTGCCGGACAGTACGAACTGGCTTTTCAGAGGGAGAAAGCGCAGCAGATCACGCAGCCAGCGTGGCTTTTCGAAAGAGGCAGTCCTTGGCATGGAAGCGAAGCTCGTCGTAGGAAGCAGGACGCGACATTAGCATAGGGAAGTTTTTTCTTACGATGCTCTACGGGTTTTCTGACCTGTCGCCGCAGGGTTGCACGCGGGCTTGCCGACGAAGGGGCATGAGATCGCCTTCGCCGGCAAGCCGGCTCCTACGGGGTGTCGGTGGGGGCGTCGGGCGCCAGCAGGCGGGCGCCTGGGCCGGCTTCTCCCAGCACGTCTCCCTGGTTGCGCAGCGGGCAACCTTCCATGGACAGGCAACCGCAACCAATGCACTGGTTCAGTCGTTCGCGCAACAGGCTCAGTTGGCGGATGCGTTCGTCCAGTTCGCGGCTCCACTGCTCCGACAGGCGCTGCCAGTCGGCGGCGCTGGGGGCGCGGTCGGCGGGCAGGCTGGCCAGGGCCTGGCCGATCTCCGCCAGGGGAATGCCCAGACGCTGGGCCACTTTGATCAAGGACACGCGACGCAGCACCGAGCGCGGATAGCGCCGCTGGTTGCCGGCGTTGCGGTTGCTCTTGATCAGTCCTTTGCTTTCGTAGAAGTGCAGCGCGGTCACGGCCACGCCGCTGCGGGCCGAGAGCTGGCCGACCGTCAATTCTTTATGGAGGGCGTCGGGTTCGATCATTGAAAGGGCACCAGAATGAAAAAACAGGCTTGACCTTGACTTAACTAGAGGTTTTACCCTGCCGCCCATTGCATCGCAAGATTCTGTCCGACCGCCGTAGGGAGTAGTTCATGAGCGCCTTCGAGAGAAACCGCAGTTTCACCCAATTGATCGAATTCGAGATCGAACCCCGCCAGCAGCAGGCTCTGGTATCGGCTCTGGTCGAGCAGACGGAGCGTCTGGCCCAGGGCTGTGGTGGCTTTTTGAATGCCAGCGTGCAGGCCAGCGACGATGGCCGGCGGGTGCTCAATTACCTGCAATGGCAATCCCGGGAGGCCGGCGAGGCGGCCTTCCGGCGCTTCGAGAGCGGCGAGCAGGATTTCTGGCAGTTGATCCTGACGCATCGGGCCAAGACCGTGAGCTTCGGTTCATTCCAGGTGCACAGCAGCATTGCCCGCAGCCATGACGATGCCTTGCACTGCCACTTGCCGGACTAGATCGACAGTTGCAGGGTGCGCTCGTTGGGCGCATCGACGGGACGCCGTTTGTTCACCGCCAGTTCGCCGATCTTGATCAGCCGGGTGCGGGTGACGTTGCGGCTCAGGCCCAGCAGGTTGGCGGTGTGGACCTGGTTGTAGTGGCTGAAGCGATAGGCCGCGCGCAGCAGGGCGTCCTCGACTTTTTCGTGCAGGGCGCCGGCCTGTTCCTCGAAGAGCTTGTGGAAGGCCCGCTCCAGCAGGGCTTCGGTGGAATCGTCGTGGCTCGGCTGGCTGTCGTCGGCGCGTTCGATGCGCATGTGGGACAGGCGCAGGTCGCCCTGTTCGATCACGCCGTTGCGGCAGATCAGCAGGGTGTGGTGGATGACGTTTTCCAGTTCGCGGATGTTGCCCGGCCAGCTGTAGCTCTTGAGTTTGTGTTCGGCCTCCTTGCTGATGCTGATGCTGCCGTAGCCCAGGCGCTGGCTGTAGGCCTCGATGAAGTGCCGGGTCAGGGGCAGGATGTCGCCGGGACGCTCGCGCAGCGGGCTCAGTTCCAGGCTGACCACGTCCAGGCGGTAGTACAGGTCCTCGCGAAAATGCCCGGCGTTGATGGCCTTTTCCAGCTGGACGTTGGTGGCCGCCAGCACCCGCACGTCGATGGGGATGCTTTTGCGCGAGCCCAGGCGCACCACTTCCCGTTCTTGCAGCACTCGCAGCAGCTTGACCTGGATGGCCATGGGCAAATCGCCGATCTCGTCGAGGAACAGGGTGCCGCCGTCGGCCTCCTCGAACCAGCCGGCCTTGGCGCTGAGGGCGCCGGTGAAGGCGCCTTTTTCATGGCCGAACAGTTCGGCTTCCACCAGGGATTCGGAAAACGCGCCGCAGTTCACTGCCACGAACGGCCGGTTGCGCCGGGCGCTGAGGTTGTGGATATGGCGTGCCACCAGCTCTTTGCCGGTCCCGGTTTCACCGATGATCAGCACGCTGGCTTCGCTCGGTGCCACCTGTTGCAGGTGGGCCAGCAGGGCCTGGGATTTCGGGTCCTCGAACACCTGGGCGGTGGCGCGGATCGAGGTCGCCAGGGCGGGCGAGGGGGGTAGGGTCAGCAGCTGCATCGGCACTCTCCGGAAAATTGGCAACTAGGAGTAGAAAGTCGGGGTTGGCAGGGACTGGTTCAGTGCCCAGTCGCCCAGCTCGTGGAGCTTGTAGTCCAGCGGGTCGTGCAGGGTCTGGGTGCGCAGGTTGCGCCAGTGGCGGTCCAGGCGCAGGGAGGCATGGGTCGAGCGCGCACCGGTGACTTCGAACAGCCGGCTGCACAGGTCCAGGCCCTGGCGGCTGGCGGCGACCTTGGCGGTGGCGATTGCCGTGGCCAGGTGCCCGCGCTCTTCGGCGCTGAGGTTGGGGCCCTTGGCCCAGGCCTGGTCCAGCAGGGCGGCGGCCCGTTCCACCAACAGGCGGATACCTTCCAGGGCGACCCAGAACTCGCCGTAGTGGCTGAGGATGTAAGGGTCCTGGCGCACGTCCTGGGCGCTGGACTTATGCCAGACCCGGGTTTCGCTCAGGGTGTACTGCCGGGCTTCCTCGAAGGCGCCTTCGGCGATACCGAGGAACATGTGGGTGAAGGTCAGTTGGGCGATCAGCGGGCGCAGGCAGGCGAAGGGGGTGCTCAAGGGGCCCGGGTCCAGCAGCAGTTCCGATTCCTCGACCCGCACCCGTTCGAAGGTGGCGCTGCCGCTGTCGGTCTGGCGCTGGCCCATGTTGTTCCAGTCGTTGTGCAGGGTGATGCCGCTGCGACCGCTGGGGATGGCGGCGATCAGCAACTTGCCGCCGTTGCTTTCATCCACCGCCGAGGCGATGAGCATTTCCGAGTCGCTGGCCCCGGAGCAGAAGCTTTTCTTCCCGGAAAACTCGCGCCAGCCGCCGAGCTTCTTGACCAGGGTGCGGGTGTCCAGCGGGTTCAGGGCGTTGCCCCAGAACCAGTTCTTGCGGGCGGTCTGCTCGAACCAGGGCTGCCATTGCTCGGGCTTGGCGAACAGGCGCACGGTGGCCAGCATCAGGTGATGGAAGCCGAAGACATGGGCGATGGAACTGTCGACCTTGGCGAATTCGCGGACGATGTTCAGGGTTTCGCTCCAGGGCGCGCCCAGGCCGCCGAACTGGCGGGGAATGCTCAGGGCCAACAGGCCGCTCTGGCGCAGGGCGTCGCGTTCGGCCTTGGGGGTGCCGCCGCGCTCGTCGCGTTCGACGGCGGTCAGGGCAAACTCGGCGGCCAGTTGGCGGGCGGTCTGCAAGGGGGACAACAGGGCGCTTTGCGGTTTGGCAGTCACGCGGTGTTCCTCGTGGGTGGCCGTTTGTGGCGGCCGGAAAAGGTGCTGCGAGTTGCAGGAGCTGGCTTGCCAGCGAAGAGGGCTGGAAGGTCGCCTTCGCCGGCAAGCCGGCTCCTACAACGGCTTTGGGGATTTCAGCGGCGGTTGGGCAGCACGTCGTTGGCGATCATTTCGCCGAACGGTCCGGTGAGGTTGGTCACGCCCCGGCCGGCCAGGCTGGCATAGGGTTCGGGCAACAGCGGGAACACCAGTTCGGCGAAGCGATAGGCCTCTTCCAGGTGCGGGTAGCCGGAGAAGATGAAGCTCTCGATCCCCAGGTCGGCGTATTCCTTGATCCGTTCGGCCACTTGTTGCGGGTTGCCCACCAGGGCGGTGCCGGCACCGCCACGCACCAGGCCGACCCCGGCCCAGAGGTTGGGGGCGATCTGCAGTTGATCGCGTCGCCCGCCGTGCAGCGCGGCCATGCGCCGCTGGCCTTCGGAGTCGAAGCGGGCGAAGGATTGCTGGGCGGCGGCGATGGTTTCGTCGCTGATGTGTTCGATCAGCTTGTCCGCGGCTTGCCAGGCTTGTTCCTCGGTTTCGCGCACGATCACGTGCAGGCGGATGCCGAACTTCACCGTGCGGCCCTTGCGGGCTGCGCGTTCACGCACGTCGGCAAGCTTCTGTGCCACGGCTGCCGGTGGTTCGCCCCAGGTCAGGTAGACGTCCACCTGATCGGCGGCCAGTTCGTGGGCGGCTTCGGAGGAGCCGCCGAAGTACAGCGGCGGGTAGGGCTTCTGCACCGGTGGGTAGAGCGCCTTGGCGTTCTGTACGTGCAGGTGCTTGCCTTCGAAGTCCACGGCTTCGCCCTGCAGCACCCGGCGCCAGATCTGCAGGAATTCGTCGGTGACTTCGTAGCGCTCGCTGTGGCTGAGGAAGCTGCCGTCGCCACGGTTTTCGTCCGGGTCGCCGCCGGTCACCACATTGATCAGCAGGCGCCCGTTGGACAGCCGGTCCAGGGTGGCGGCCATGCGCGCCGAGACGGTGGGGGAAATGATCCCCGGACGGATCGCCACCAGGTAGCGCAGGCGTTCGGTCAGGGGCACCAGGGCCGAGGCGATGACCCAGGAGTCCTCGCAGGAGCGCCCGGTGGGAATCAGCACGCCGTGATAGCCCAGGCTGTCGGCGGCCTGGGCCACTTGCTTGAGGTAGTTGAGGGTGACCGGGCGCGCGCCCTGGGCGGTGCCGAGGAAGTGGCCATCGCCGTGGGTCGGAAGAAACCAGAACACATCCATGACAGTTCCTTAAGCGATTTTCAGCAGGTTGTTCGGTTGCGCGCCAAACAGCGGCGCAGCCCGTTCGGCAGCCAGCTGGATGCGGGCTTTGAGCAGTTCGCTGGTGATCTGGTAGTTGCTGAAGTCGGCTTCGGTGGCGTAGACGCCGATCGGCAGGGTCAGGGCCTGGAAGAAGCTGAACAGCGGACGCAGTTGGTGATCCAGGACCAGGGCGTGGCGTTCGCTGCCACCGGTGGCGGCCAGCAGCACCGGGGTGTTGATCAGGGCGTTGAGATCGATCAGGTCGAACAGGTGCTTGAGCAGGCCCGGATAGGAGCCGCGGTAAACCGGGGCGGCAACGATCAGCAGGTCGGCGTTTTCGATGGCTTGCAGCTCGGCTTCGACCTCGGCCGGCAGTTCCTGGCGCGACAGGGCGCCGCCCACTGGACGGGCGATATCGCCCAGTTCGATCAGGTGGCTGTTGATGGGCAGGTGGTTGGACAGCTCGCTCAACAGGGCCTGGGTCAGCACCAGGGTCCGGGACGGGCGCCAGGTTCCACCGGAGAGGGCAACGACGTTCAGGGGACGGGACATGATCGGTTCCTTTTTAAACAGTGGCTCAACGAGCAATGACAGGTGTACCTGCACTGGAGCAAGAGCTGTACCAACCGGCCAGGGCCCGGTAATCCGGGGGCTTGGCGGGCTGTGCCGGCGCTGGCTGTTGTTGTTCGGGCACTGTTTTGTTGATCGGCTGTTGCCTGGCCAACAGTTGCTCCGGCAACAGTTGGGCAACGGGATGTCGCTGTTATAAAGGCTTGTTGTTATTCCTCAAAAGAGCTTGTTTCCATATTTATAGGTTGTTATGGAATAAGAACGGGCTGTCCGAGCCCCTGGAAAAGTCGATAGCGACTATCGAGCGGGATGATTTTTGCCACTGACGGTGCGCGAGTAGCCTGTGTTCATTGTTCGCAACCCGCTTCAGGTGCACGTCATGAAGGCTTACTCCGTTGTTCTGCTGCTGTTGATTTCCAGTGTGCTGGCCGGTTGTGCCAGCGCGGGCGCGCCGGAATTGCGCCCTTACACGGCCGAGGAAAGTCGCGAGCTGGCGCTGGAAGCCTTGAACCGGCGTGGTCTGTCGTTCGATGCGTACCAGCAGGAAAAAGCCCGGCTGCTGGCGCGCCCTGCAGCGTTCGACCGTCAGGGCGAGATGAGCGCCCAGCGCAATATCAGTCGTCACCAACCGGCCAGTTGATAAAAACTGTACGGGTCAAAGTTTTCAACAACTGTCCGTGAGTTCCGGGTCGGTGCCGGGTTAGGGTCGAGGCTTGATCGATCTAGCCCAGGACCTTGCCCCCATGAGCCTCTCCCCCGACCTGCTGTTGGCGTTCGCGCTGTTTGCCCTGGTCACGTCCATCACCCCCGGCCCCAACAACACCATGTTGCTGGCCTCGGGCCTGAACTTCGGTTTCAACCGCTCTATCCCGCATATCCTCGGCATCAGCTGTGGTTTCTTCGTGCTGGTGCTGGCGGTCGGCCTGGGCCTGGGGGCGGTGTTCGAGGCCTATCCGGTGCTGTACCGCGTGCTGCGTTATGTCGGTGCGGCCTACCTGCTGTACCTGGCGTGGAACATCGCCCGCTCCGGGCCCATGAACGACGATCAGCGGGGCCAGGGGCAGCCTTTGGGTTATTGGGGCGCGGCGGCCTTTCAGTGGGTCAATCCCAAGGCCTGGGTCATGGCGGTGGGCGCCATCAGCACCTACACCCCCTTGCAGGGCTATTTCACCAATGTGCTGGTGATTGCGGCGGTCTTCGCCCTGATCAACGCGCCGACGGTGAGCCTCTGGGCGGCCTGCGGCAGCCTGTTGCGCAATGTGTTGCGCAATCCGCGCTGGCTGCGCCTGTTCAATCTGGCCATGGCCGGCCTGCTGGTGATTTCCCTGGCGCCGCTGGTGCTGGAGAACATCAGTTGAGCGGTGCTTCAACGCGTTGCCCCGAGCCTGTTAAGCTGCGCCCCAGGAGCGTTCCTACGCACTTTTAGACGAAGTTGTGCTTCTTTAACTGCATCCGATCGGCTATTGCTCAGCGCCTGCTGTTGACGCGCCGTCCCTGTACGGCGCGTTTGTGCATGCTGCTCTTTGAGCCAATGCCGATCCTGGAACCAGCTCTGCGGGTCTTTCTGTCATGAACAAACGTCCTCTTTATTTCGACTATGCCGCTACCACGCCGGTGGATGAGCGGGTCATTCAGGTGATGCTGGAGTGCCTGGGGTTCAACGCCAACTTTGGCAACCCGGCCTCCAGTTCCCATGCTTTTGGCCAGGCGGCGCGACGCAGCGTCGAACATGCCCGGCAACAAGTGGCGCAGTTGGTGGGCGCCCAGCCCGAGCAGATCGTCTGGACGTCCGGCGCCACCGAATCCAACAACCTGGCGCTCAAGGGCGTGCTACAGGCTCGGGGGGTGGAAGGCGGGCACATCATCACCAGCCAGATCGAGCACAAGGCCGTGCTGGACACCGCTCGCCAGTTGCAGGAAAGCGGTGTGGCGGTGACCTACCTGCTGCCCGATGCGCAGGGGTTGATCAGCGCCCAGGCGGTGAGCGAGGCCCTGAGGGATGACACCATTCTGGTGTCGCTGATGCTGGTCAACAACGAATTGGGCACCCTCAACGACATTCCGGCGATTGGCCAGGTGGTGCGTGAGCATGGCGCCCTGTTGCATGTGGACGCGGCTCAGGGCGTGGGCAAGGTGGCCATTGATCTTGAGCGTTGGCCGGTGGATCTGATGTCGTTTTCGGCGCACAAGGTGTACGGCCCCAAGGGCATTGGTGCGCTGTATGTCGGAGCGCGGGCGCAGCGACGCTTGCAGGCGCAGATCCATGGTGGCGGGCATGAGGGCGGTTTGCGTTCCGGCACCCTGGCCACTCACCAGATCGCCGCCATGGGGGCGGCCTTTGCCCTGGCCGGCGAGTTGTTCGACGAGGAAACCGCCACCATCGTGCGCTTGCGCCAACGCCTGCTGGAGCAACTGGCGGGGGTGGCCGGCCTGCGCTTGAATGGCAGTGCCACCCAGCGCATTCCCCATACCCTGAGCTTGACGTTCAGCGAGGGGGGCTTTGACGCCGCGGCGTTGAGTGCGTCCCTGGCGTTTTCCGCGACTTCGGCCTGCAACTCGGCCAGCAATGCCCCGTCCCATGTGCTGCTGGCCCTGGGGCATGACCCGTTGCAGGCCGGTCGCACCATTCGCCTGAGTCTCGGACGCTTCACCCGCGAAGAGGACGTGGATCGCGCTGCACAATTGATCAAGGCGTCATGCGCCACTGCTCCGGCATTCTGGGCCGGAGCCCAGTCTTGAGGGGCGAGCGATCTCGACCTTCCATAACAATGATTAAGCCGGTTAAGGAGTCACAATGAGTACCCAGCCAACGTCCCATGGAGTGGTCCCCCAGCGCCTGGCGCATGTGCGTCAGTTGATGAGCCGCGAGGGCATTCATGCCTTGCTGGTGCCTTCGGCCGATCCGCATCTGTCGGAGTACCTGCCGGGTTACTGGCAGGGGCGCCAGTGGCTGTCGGGCTTCCACGGCTCGGTGGGCACCCTGATCGTGACGGCGCAGTTCGCCGGGCTCTGGGCCGACAGCCGTTACTGGGAACAGGCGAGCAAGGAACTCAAGGGCAGCGGCATTGATCTGGTGAAGTTGCAGCCGGGTCAGCCCGGCCCTCTGGACTGGCTGGCGGAACAGACCCCGTCAGGCGCGGTGGTGGCGGTGGACGGCGCGGTCATGGCGCTGGCCTCGGCCCGTACCCTGGGTAGCCGGTTGCAGGAACGCGGGGCCAGCTTGCGCACCGACATCGATCTGCTGCAGCAGGCGTGGAGCGATCGTCCTGGCCTGCCGGATCAACCGGTCTATCCACACTTGCCGCCCCAGGCCACGCAGAGCCGGGTGGAGAAGCTGGCCAAGCTGCGCGAAACCCTGAGCGAACGTGGCGCGCAGTGGCATTTCATCGCCACCCTCGATGACATCGCCTGGCTGTTCAACCTGCGGGGGGCGGATGTTTCGTTCAACCCGGTGTTTGTCTCTTTCGCCCTGATCAGCCAGCAGCAGGCCACTTTGTTCGTGGCCTTGAGCAAGGTCGACCCGCAGTTGCGCGGGGTGCTGGAGGCCGACGGCGTCAGCCTGCGGGATTACACGGAGGTGGCGGCGGCCTTGGCCGCTGTGCCTGAAGGCGCGACGTTGCAGATCGACCCGGCGCGGGTGACCACTGGTTTGCTGAACAACTTGCGTTCGGGGGTGACGCTGGTGGAGGGGCTCAATCCCACCACCCTAGCCAAGTCGCGCAAGAGCCCGGCGGATGCCGAGCATATTCGTCGGGCCATGGAGCAGGACGGCGCGGCGCTGTGTGAGTTCTTTGCCTGGCTGGAGAGTGCCCTGGGGCGCGAGCGAGTCACCGAACTGACTGCGGATTTCGGTGAACGTGACCGAGCGTTTCGCTAATACGTGACCGGTGCTTCCACCCCGGTTGCGCGGGTTCTGGATTGTAATCGCATCGGTCACGATGCGGCTTGTTCCTCGGCTTTTTTTCGGCGCAGCGACTCGCCTTTCATCGTCAGTCGGTAGGCGTTGTGCACCAGGCGGTCGAGGATGGCATCGGCCAGGGTCGGGTCGTTGATCCAGCCGTGCCAGTGCTCGATGGGCAGTTGGCTCGTCAGGATGGTGGAGCGGCTGCCAGCGCGGTCGTCGATCACCTCCAGCAGGTCATGCCGGGCTCCTTCCTCCAGCGGGGCTAGCGCCCAGTCGTCCAGCACCAGGACGTCGACCTTTGCCAGCTGTTGCAGGGTACGGCCGAAGCTGCCGTCGCCATGAGCGATGCGCAGTTGTTCCAGCAGGCGCGGGGTGCGCAGGTACAGGGTGCTATAGCCCTGGCGGCAGGCCTGGTTGCCCAGGGCGCAGGCCAGCCAGGTTTTGCCGGCACCGGTCGGGCCGGTCAGCAGCAGGTTGTGCTGCTGGCGGATCCAGTCGCCACTGGCCAGGGTGGCGATCAGACGCTCGTCCAGGGCGCGTCCGGTGCGGCGGTCGAGATCTTCCAGGCAGGCGTTGGCGTACTTGAGCTTGGCCTTCTTGCGCAGCCGTACCAGGCGCTGGTTGTCACGCCAGGCCAGTTCGCGGTCGAGCAGTAGGCCGAGGCGTTCATCGAAGCTCAGGCTGTGGCTGGCCGGCAGCGTCCATTGCTCTTCCAGGGCGCGGGCCATGCCGTCCAGGCGTAGCTGGTGCAGTTGATTCAGGGTGTGTTGCGGCATCATCGAACAGCTCCTGTTGCGGGGGTTGGTAGTAGTCGGCGCCACGGACGTTCTCGTGGTCGCCGGGTAAGGTCGTTTCGGCGGCACGCTGGGGCAGCGGCTGTTGATCCAGGCCTTGCTGGAGCAGGTTGCGCACGCTGCGCCCGGTGAAGGCGCGCAGGTGTACGGCACGTTCGGCAGCGGCTTCCAGGCGTGCATTGCCATAGCGCCGGGCCAGCGAGAGCAGGCCGAGGCAGGCGCGGTAGCCCATCTCCGGGTGCGGCTTGTGGGTCAGTTGGTGATCGATCAGTTGGCGCGTGTAGGGGCCGATCCGCGCGCCCCAGTCGAGCAGGCGTTGTGGCGTCCATTCGCGATGCGCCTGGTGCGCCGCGGGCATGTGCTCGCGCTGGGTACTGTAAGCGCCGCGTCGCCCCAGCAGCAGGTGGCTGGCCACCCGCCGGTTGCCATGCAGCACTTCCAGGGTGTGTGCCGTCAGTCGCACGTCCACGTTCTGCCGGGCCAGGGCGGAGGGCACGCTGTAGAAGCTGCCATTGACCTCGATGTGGTAGTCGATGCTGACCTTGCAGCGCTTGAAGGTGGCGACCTCGTAGGGATGCACCGGCAGCGCTCGCAAGGCCGGGCGATCCAGGCGCTCGAACCAGTCGCGCCGGCAGCCATCGAGCCGCTTGAACGGGCGCCGATTCAGATCCTCCAGCAGCTCGGCGATGGCCTGGTTAAGCGCATGCAGGCTGAAGAACTGCCGATGGCGCAGCCGCGCCATGATCCAGCGCTCGACCACCTGCACCGCCACCTCGGCCTTGGCCTTGTCCTGAGGCTTGCGTGGCCGTGCCGGCAGGATCACCGTCTGGTAATGACGCGCGCACTCCAGCGTGGCCCGGTTCAGGCCCGGCTCGTAGCGATCCGGCTGGGCGACCAGGGCGCGCGGATTGTCCGGCACAACCATTTCCGGCACGCCGCCAAAGTAGGTCAGAGCCTGGCCCAGCGAGGTCAGCCAGTCCACCTGGGTTTCGCCTGGCGTCGCGCAGGCATAGGTGTAATTCGAGGCGCCCAGGGCGGCGACGAAGATGTGCGCCCGGCGCACTTCGCCGGTGGCCGGGTCGACCACCGGCAGCGTCGGCCCGGCATAGTCGATGAATAGCTTCTCGCCCGCACGGTGCAGCTGACGCATCGAACGTTTGAGCGTCTGGGCGTAGCGCCGGTAGTGCTCGACGAACTGGGTGTAGCGGTAGGTCGGCTGGCCCGCATGCGCGGCGAGATATTCCTCCCACAGCAGCTGCAAGGTCACGCCCTTGCGTCGCAACTCGCGGTGGATGCTCAGCACATCGGGCAGCACTCGCTCACCGCGCGGCTTGTTCGTCGACGTCGGTGCAAACAAGGCGGCCGCCAGCGCGGCCTCGTCCATGGCCACCAGCGCCGGCCAGTCCAGCCCGGCCACCCGCGCCGCCGCGATGTACTTGCTAACCACGCCCTTGGACAGCTGCAAGGCACGGGCAATCTTCTCGTGGGACAAGCCGGCCTCAAACTTGAGGCGCAGACATTCTTTGATGTTTCGCATGGCTACTCGCGGCGCCGCCATCTTCCTCTCCCGAAATCGGTCGAGGATGGCGGCGCATCAGGTCATGCGCAACGAAGGGGAAGGCTTTCGCTAAGTCGTGACCGGCGATTTCGGTAAGCCGTGACCACCTGTTTCGGAACAGGCGGAAAATCGGTCACGTTGCTACCGAAATGAGCGGTCACGCGTTAGCGAAATGACCGGTCACGATCAACCGAAACGGCCGGTCACGGTGCTCCGAAATCCGCAACTGACCATTGATGAGCACCTGACTGCCGCTCGTGAACGGCGTCCGGGCTATGTGTCTCTGAGCTTCAATACCATCGCGGCCTTCAATGCCAACGGGGCGATGCCTCACTACCACGCCACTCCTGAAGAACATGCAGTGATCGAGGGCGATGGCCTGCTGCTGATCGACTCTGGCGGTCAGTACCTGGGGGGCACCACCGACATTACTCGCATGGTGCCGATCGGCACCCCGAGCGCCGAGCAGAAGCGCGATTGCACCCGGGTGCTCAAGGGCGTGATCGCCTTGTCGCGGGCGCAGTTTCCGCGGGGCATTCTTTCGCCGTTGCTGGATGCCATCGCCCGGGCGCCGATCTGGGCCGAGGGCGTGGATTACGGACACGGCACCGGGCATGGCGTGGGCTACTTCCTCAATGTGCATGAAGGGCCGCAGGTGATCGCCTATCAGGCGGCTCCAGCGCCGCAAACGGCGATGCAGCCGGGGATGATCACTTCCATCGAGCCGGGGACCTATCGTCCCGGGCGTTGGGGGGTACGAATCGAGAACCTGGCGTTGAACCGCGAGATCGGTACCACCGAGTTTGGTGAGTTCCTCGGTTTTGAAACCCTGACCCTGTGCCCGATCGACAGCCGTTGCCTGGAACCCGGACTGCTCACCCAGGAGGAGCGGGACTGGTTCAACGGCTATCACGATGAAGTGCGTCGGCGTCTTGCCCCGCTGCTGGAAGGCGCCGCGCTGGAGTGGTTGAACCTGCGCACCGCGCCGATCTGAAGGATTGAAGGAAGGCCTCAGCCATGCAATGTGGTTGAGGCCGCAGTCCCTGTCCGTCGCGGCTGACGGGCGCGGCTTTTCAGCCCGCGCTCAAGGCCTCTCGGACAAAATCCAGGCGGTCCTGGCCGAAGAACAATTGGTCCCCCACGAACATGCTGGGGGCGCCGAAGACACCCCGTTGCAATGCCTGGTCGGTCTGGTCCTTGAGCCGGGCCTTGACCTGTTCTTCATTGCTCAGGTCGAGGATCTGCTGTGGGTCGAAACCGCCTTGCTCCAGCACCTGGGTGACGGTGGTGGCGTCGTTCAGGTTGCGTTTGTCGACCCAGAGGGCACGAAACAGGCAGTCGATGAATTCGACGAAGCGTTCCGGCATGTGCAACTGCACGCCGGTCACGGCACGCATCAGTAGCAGGGTATTGATGGGGAAGTGCGGGTTGAAGTTGAGTTCAACCTGATAGCGCCGGGCAAATCGCGCCAGGTCCTGCAGCATGTAGCGGCCCTTGGCGGGAATGCTGATGGGGGAGGCGTTGCCGGTGCTTTTGAAGACTCCGCCCAGCAGCATGGGGTGGTACTCCAGTTGACTGCCGGTCTGGGCGCAGATGTTCGGCAGTTGGGTATAGGCCAGGTAGCTGGTCGGGCTGCCAAGGTCGAAGAAGAACTCCACTTTCTGGCTCATGTCGTGAACTCTCTGATTGTTGTGGGGGCAGTGGCTTACCAGCGTTCGTTCCAGGGGCGCAGGTCCAGCTCGAAGGTCCAGGCATCCCTGGGCTGGCTGTGCAGGTACCAGTAGTTCTCGGCGATGTGTTCGGGGTTGAGGATGCCGTCCTGGTCCTTGAGGGCGTACTTCTCGGGAAAGCTGGTGCGGATGAAATCGGTATCGATGGCGCCGTCGACGATGATATGGCCGACATGGATGTTCAGCGGCCCCAGTTCTCGGGCCATGCTCTGGGCCAGGGCGCGGATACCGTGCTTGGCACCGGCGAAGGCGGCGAAACCGGCGGCGCCGCGGACCCCGGCGGTGGCGCCAGTGAACAGGATGGTGCCGCGTTGGCGCGTCACCATGCGCTTGGCCACTTCGCGGGCATTGAGAAAGCCGGAGAAACAGGCCATCTCCCAGATCTTGAAGTACTTGCGGGCGGTTTCCTCAAGGATGCTGCAGGGTACGTTGGCGCCGATGTTGAAGATGAATGCTTCGATGGGGCCGATCTGGGTTTCGATCTGTTCGATCAGTGCGACCACGTCCTCTTCCTTGCGCGCGTCGCAGGCAAAGCCATGGGCCTGGCCGCCGGTTTGCCGGATGGCTTCCACCAGCGGTTGCAGTTTGTCTGCGCTGCGTCGAGTGACGCAGGCGGTGAAGCCTTGCGCGGCAAAACGCTTGGCGATGGCGCTGCCGGTAGCATCGCCGGCGCCGACCACCAGTACCACTTTGTTGTTGTTCGGGGCTGTAGTCATGGGAGGTTCGCTCTTTAGTAAACGGTCGTTAACTAAACGGACGTTATGCTACGATTTTGCGGTCGTCAAGCCAGCAGGAGAGTGCTTCAGTCATGCGTTATTCAGCCAGTCATAAGCAGGAAACCCGCGAACGCCTGTTGCAGAGCAGTGCAATCCAGGCCAAGAACGAGGGTTTTTCCACCGTCGGTGTGGATGCGTTGATGAAGGCCATTGGTCTGAGTGGCGGGGCTTTTTACACTCACTTCGGGTCCAAGGATGAGCTGTTCGGTTCTATCGTCGAGCGCGAGTTGAGCCAGAGCCTGGAGCGTCTGGGAGGGGAGGGCCGGCAGAATCGGGATAAATTGCGCCGCTGCCTGAAGCAATACTTGAGCGTGGCGCATCTGCAGCAGCCGGG